>NZ_CP045915.1:3180068-3498075 GCF_009650095.1 Gracilibacillus salitolerans
TTCCTCATCACCATACAGATTAGCACTTGCTGATTCTTGGTTGTAGTAGACTTTTACATCTGCGTCACTGGATAAAGCAGTACCTTCTTCTAATGTTAGTCTTACTTTGTTTGTTTTGCTTTCTGGATCTGCTTTTACTAATTCCGTAGCAATAATTTCTACCTCTACACCATCTATTATGACCATAAAGCCTGCTTCTGGTTCCACTTCATTATTGGCAAAGTATACATCTTTATCAAATTCAATGGTAATTTGATCAAAGCCATGATCGAATGTCGCATTAATCGCTTCTGGTGGATGTTTTTCTAAAGCATCTCGTGCTTCTAAAAGGTCATCTGATGCTGATTGGACTTCTTCCTGTGAAGCCGTTGGGTTTGAGAATACTTCTTGTGCATCATCCAATTTATCGATGAATTCTTCCCACCCTGCACGATGATTATTTTCATCTAATTCATGAGCACGATCAATGGTCCTTTCTAAGGATTCTTTGTCAACAACCGTGAATGCTGCAGATTTAGTAACAGTTCGTTCTGTATCCGTGTCTTCAGATGTAACATAAACGGTATAGTCACCTGGAGTTAGTGGGTCTAATTCCAACCAGTGCGCATCTTCAAACACCCATCCAGTGCCGTTAATGAATGCCTCCGCGTTCGTTACCACGTCATTCCCTTCACTGTCTACAATGGTAATAGTTACGTTATCTGCCTCTTCGTGAACATCACCAGTGAAAGGGGTTGTACGATCATCTGTATTGCCTTTGGTACTTTCAATATGAAGGGCTGCACCGAATTCGTCGTATGCATTAAATGTTGCATCTTCAGTCGGAGAGCCATTTTCTTCATTGCCTACAAGATTTGATTCACCATTTGCTTCATTATAAGTAATTTCAATTTCCTCATCACTAGACAGTTTTGTACCATCAGCCAAAGTTAACGTAACTTTATCTCCTTCTACTTCTGCACCTACTACTTCTAATGGCTCACTATCCATTGTTACCGTAAATCCTTTAGTCGGATTGATTGCACCATCTTCGAATGTAACAGCTTTATCGTAGTCAATTGTAATGGTGGTGCTATCATGTTCAAATGATGCAGTTTCGGCAACTGGTGGATGTTTCTCTAAAGCATCACGTGTTGCTTCAAGTTCTGTTATAGCAGCGTTTACTTCTTCTTGAGAGGCGGTTGGGTTGTCTATTACCTCTTGTGCTTCGTCAAGCTTTCTGGCAAATTCTTCCCATCCTGCACGGTGATCGTCTTCCTCTAATTCCTGCCCCTCTTCAATCGCTGCTTCTAAATCTGTTTTGTCAACAACTGTGAAGGTAGCTGATTTTGTAACAGTTCTACTGCTTTCTCCATTAAATGCGGTAGCTTCTACCGTGTAATCACCATATTCTAGAGCATTTGAAATATTATATGTCCATGAGCCACCATTTAAACCGGCTTCGATATTTTCAAGCCCTTCCACTATATTTCCTTTACTGTCTTTGAATGTTAAAATAACTTGAACAGCGTCTTGATGAGCAGTACCTGTAAAAGATGGTGTTCGGTCATCTGTATCACCTATGGTTGTTTCAATTTGTAGACCAGCCCCGAATTCGTCTGTTGCAACAATGCTAAACGTCTCGTCTGCTGAACCGTTAAGCTCGTCACCATAGAGATTATC
Organism: Gracilibacillus salitolerans; assembly: GCF_009650095.1. Classification (GTDB taxonomy): domain Bacteria; phylum Bacillota; class Bacilli; order Bacillales; family Amphibacillaceae; genus Gracilibacillus; species Gracilibacillus salitolerans. The sequence goes on from NZ_CP045915.1 coordinate 3,181,731, forward strand.
GGAAGAACCATCATAGTCCACTATTACTTCTTCAGCATCACTGTTTAGAGTACCTTCAACCGTTAGTGTTACTTTGTCACCATTCGCAATTGCATTTGTAACAAGGTACTCTTCACCATCGACGGTAACCGTAAATCCTACAGATGGGCCGCTATCGTCAGTCAACACGACGTCTTTATCAAAATCAATGGTGATTTTGTTGTCTCCGTGTTCATATTCGGCAGGTTCTGATTCTTCTGGTGGATGTTTTTCTAGTGCATCTACAGCAGTTTGTAGGTTTGCTAAAGCATTATCCACTTCTTCTTGAGTAAGCCTTTCTCCAGCAGTTTCATCATCAATCTGAGCGATAACTTCCGCTGCAGTTTTTAATGCCGTCTGATATTCAGGCCAACCAGATCGATAAGTTTCTTCATCGGATACAATAGTTGGAAGAATATTATCTTTATAATCTTCTAGTGGTACTTTACTTACAAAATTAAACGTAGACGTCACGGCAGGATCAGTTTCCATTTCTCCAATTGAGGCCGTCACACTGATCGTATATTCACCCGGTACAGTTAGTTGGTCAATAGCATCTATTTCCCATACAGTATCAGCTACAGTTGCACTTCGAGTGTACATATAGCCGTCCGGTCCTGTAACCTTAACCTGCACATCGGATCCCGGCATAACTTTACCAGTAATGGTTGGTGTCGGATTATAAACTATTTCTCCTACTGTTGGTGTTTCAATCGTGATTGATCTTTCCACTTCGTTGTCCATTTTAATCGGAACTGCCTCAGCTTCACTTACACCGCCAGTACCGTTCGTAACAGTAATATTTACATTACGATCACCAAGTAGATCAGTTGTTTGATATTCCACGAGTTGACCGATTTGTTCTGCAATACTAGCAACAACTTTTCCACTTAAAATCCGGATATTGTCAATACTCAATGTGGCGCCGTGCGAAGTTCCGTCCGTTCTGTTAAATGAACCCGCTACAAAACGGAATTGATATGTGCCATCTTCAGTGATAACACCAGCATTAGTAGTCCAATCCTTATTTAACCCTCTTCCATATAGAATTTCCGTATATTCTTCTATTGAACCATCATTTTCATTCAGCTTTACCAAAAAGCCATAAACCTCATAGTCATCTCCTCCAGCATTGGCTTTCCAGTCAAAACCTAATTGGTCTCCTGCATGAGCTTCAAATGGATCACTAACGGCCTCAGCCCCAAATGAGGTAGCAATTTGACCATCATCTTTTGCATAATCGCCAGTTTTTAAATGTGCCCATAAAAATCCTAATTCTAATGCTTGACCGTTTGATGTATCTGTATCATAAACTTCTTGTACATATCCAGTTCTATCTTGTCCTGAAGTCCAACCTTCAAATTCTGCCTCGAATCCTTCAACGTTTGGATGGTCGCTACTTCCGCTCGGGTTTGCTCTTTCATTATAATTCATATCTGTTACATAACTATATTTGTTACCTTTAATATCAGTACCCGTTACTGTATAGGTTCCATCTCCGTTTGGTTCTACACTATCATATAGAGTACCTTGCGTCTTTGTCGCCAATTCTCCTAACCAAATTTGGTCAACAGATGTTCCATCATGCATTTCACTTGACGTGTTAATCGACCAGTTTGGAATCGTATTAGACTCGTCAACTATTCCTAAATCCCCTTGTTCAAAGTCACCGTTAGGAATCGGGATTGTAGAGAAATCGATTTGCAAAGAGGTTCCATCCCCATTTAATATCTCATTTACACGCGCAATATCTTCACCTGGATCATCTAAATCACCATCGCCATTGGAATCCATGTATATTACACCATCAATAATTTCTATTTCTTTCCCATCTTCAAGCTCATATGTTCCATTTGGAAGTGATAATTTTTCTAACGGATCACTTCCGCCTTCTATATCAAATTTGATGTTGCCACCTGAGAAAACCTCTCCATCCTCTGCTGAAATAGTCAAGTTTGGTGCCACTGTGACAGGAACTGCACTATCAGCATCAGCTGGAACGTTATCGTTGTAGTCGATGGTTGGATCATCTAAAAATCCAATGTCCGCTGCAAATAAGCCTGTTGGCATTACTGTACCAATCAATAATACTCCAATTAAAAAGATTGCTAGTTTTGATCGAAATTTCTTCAAATCTTTTTTCACTCCTTTATTTTCTGAAATGTTTTCACTTCTGTTGTTAGTATTAAATACCATCCATTACCCTCCTTTCTCTTGATTTAGATAGGACTGTAAATAATTTCCCTTTCGACAATCCTTTCAGATTGTAGCAGACGAATCTCTACAAAAACTCTACAAAATTGACTTTTCACCACAATTAATAGGTCTTTTTTATCACTAATTAATAACTCGAGCGGTAATTATTCTTTTAAAATATGATATTTACAATTTTTTGTCCTCTATGTAACTTGTAGACTATTATTCTACTTTTCACAAAATAGATCATTTAATCTATAAAAATCATTTAGATTACTGCTAGACACAAAAAAAGAGAGGAAAAGTCCCCTCTTAAACAGTACGTTATTCTTTTCTTTGCTAAAACGAAGATAGAATATGAATGTACTTCCAACTAATAATAATACAGCACCAATCAATAACATATTATATAAATAAGTGGGTGTGTTTGATAAAGAGTATCATCACCTTCTTTTACCCGTTTCCTTCTTTCCCACTTTCTTCATCTTCTTTTTCTTCTTCCTCATTCGGTAATAAATGATTAGTAACTGTACACTCACCAGGTCACCCTTGTCCGCTTCAATCGGAAAGCTTTTCGGTGACTCTACCCATTTTCATTTGTTACAAGTTGATCCTCTAACTGAAAAACAGTACCTTGTATCCTTTTTCTCAGTTATCTTGATCCACATTCATTAATTGAACTGAACCAGTTAATAATTCGTTTGTTACAGTAATGGAAAGGACTTCGTTTTGACTCTTTTCAATGGTAAAGGAGATTGGTTCTTGTAATAAATTAAGGCCAGAAGGTACCTTGACTTCTACAAATTGATATTCTACTGTTTCTAAACCTTCATAGTATATAATCCTTGTTCATCCGGTATCACTTCTACAATATTTTCAGATTGATTATTTGTTAGCTTTTGGATGACATACTTATCTCCTTCTAGGGATTGATTCGTATCGGCATCAATTTTGTCTAATTCAACTTCTCGGATGATTTACTTGTTCTCTACAGTAACAGTGTTTGTCTCAGCCTTATATGATCATCTATAAAGTTATGGTTGTAACTCCACTATTTGTAACATGCCATTTTCCGCAATATAAATTGCTGAAGCATCATGATTAAAAAAGATATCATTTTTCTTCTTTTTTACTTCGTTTTCATATACTAGTATTGGTTCCATACTCTCACTAGACAAGTCAATATAGTAAGTATTCATATGGAAATGATCATTAGCTTCTTGTTCATATTGTGTAAAGACGAAACTTCCATTATCTCCTATGAGAATATCATCTACCGGATCTATATACTGGTTACGATCTCTCAAATCAATACCGTGTTTTTCTAGTTGAAGATCGATAATCTTGGCTTCAGGAGTATATACTGCATGTAATTGATAAGGCGTATCCTCTTCACCAATCTCGTAAAAATATTCATAAAATCCATAATAAGACTGATCTACACCTCTTCAACACAACTGTAATTTTAAGTTTAGCGTTAAATTTTGGAAAAAACAATAACAAGTATGAACATGCATGAAAAAACCCAGTCTTAAAATAAAGACTGGGTTCAATACTATTTCTCTTCGTCCTGTGCTCCCCACCAAGAAATGTTCTTTAAACCTTTTACATTTTTATAGTGGAAGTTAGGATCTGTTCCTTGTTTTTTCTGTTTGACGTAGTCTTGCAGTACATCCATTGCAATTTTACTCAATAATAAAATAGCAATTAAGTTCACTACAGCCATCATTGCCATAAACAGATCAGCCATATCCCATACAATCTGGATAGATGCAAGTGAACCGAACATAACCATACCTAAAACGACCACACGATAGACGTTAATCCATATTCCCTTTGGATTTAAGAAACTGACATTCGTCTCACCATAATAATAGTTACCAATTACAGAACTAAAGGCAAAGAAGAAGATTGTGATCGCTAAGAAAATCGATGCCCATTCACCGACATGTGCACTTAAGGCAACCTGTGTTAATTGAATTCCATCCTCTGATGCTTGATAGAAATTATCATAGAGAATGATAATAAATGCTGTTAAACTGCAAATGACAATCGTATCAAAAAATACAGCCAGCGATTGTACAAGCCCTTGCTTAACCGGGTGATTGACGCCTGCAGTTGCAGCAGCATTCGGTGCACTACCCATACCACCTTCATTGGAAAAGAGACCGCGGCGAATACCATACATCATTGCTGCACCAGCACCACCACCAAATACTTCTTCTAATCCAAATGCATTTTTGATAATAAGCATAAATACATCTGGGATAGCGGTAATATTGGTGAATACAACGTAAAAACCGACAATCATATAAATAACAGCCATAATAGGTACAATCACTCCGGCAACAGATGCAATACGTTTAATACCGCCAAAAATAATCAGTCCTGCTAACACAACTAGTACAATACCTGTCCAGACTTTATCAATATCAAAAGCCTGTTCTACTGCAGCTGAAATCGTATTGGCTTGTACAGCATTAAATATAAAGCCAAATGTAATGGTTATCAGTATTGAGAACACAATACCCATCCATTTTTGTCCTAAAGCTTTTTCCATATAATAAGCCGGTCCGCCTCTGAAACCATCTTTATCTGGAACTTTATATACTTGGGCAAGCGTACTTTCAATAAATGCAGTGGCCATTCCAATTAAGGCGATCATCCACATCCAGAACACAGCACCAGGTCCACCTATTGCAACAGCTAAAGCTACACCTGCCAGGTTACCTGTCCCTACTCTTGATGCGATTGTAATACTAAATGCTTGGAAGGCATTGGTTCCTTTTTTACCGCTCTGCTCAACCGCTTCCTCAGAAATAACTTTAAACATATCTCCGAATAAACGGAACTGAACAAACTTAGATCGAAGGGTAAAGAATAAACCTGCACCTATTAGTAAGTAAATTAATACATAATCCCAAAGAATCAAATTACCCCATTCGACAATTTTGGAAGCTATCCATTCTACTTTCTCCATGATGTTCCACTCCTCTCGTATGAAAAAACTATACCCCAAAATAAATAATATAATACACTTTCTCTAAAAAAACAAATAAATCCCTTATCCAAAGATTGGACAAGGGATATGTAGCTACTTTGAAACGGCTTCTTCTTTCATCAACCTGCTTGCAACAGACTCTGTAAATTCTATCGTTGTCTTTGGTACTACAGATTTTAACACACTATTAATCATTGGCCCCATCATGCCACCAGCGGATATAGATAAACATCCGGTGACATTCGTTCTTTCAGCAGTAATTTTCTCCGCTTGAAAATAGCCGCTTCCTTCTAAATTTTCGCTTATTCCCTTTAATTCAAAACTGATGCTCGTTGGTGCCACCCATTCTTTTATTTTTACTTTTAATCCTATCTTTTTTTGCATCTTGCCTACGTCACCTTTGAAATGCCATGTTGATTGACGCTCATTAATAATCTGGTGATTGATATACCCCGGGGCTAAAGGTGCCCATCTGTTCATATCGCTGACAAATTCCCAGACTTTTTCGATTGGCAAATCTAATTGGACAAAGTGTGTACCATTCGGCATTTAAATCCCTCCTTATCATTTCATATGTTGAACGATGAACAATCATTCACATTTTTGTATTTAGTTTATGTAAAAAAGGTATATTCTTCCGTATCAAGTTATACACTACCAATAGCTTATCGCTAATCGGAGGATCCCACCATGTATAAAAAACAGGAGCACTTGTTAATTATTGTAGCTTTTTTTGTTGCCTTTGTGATCGGTTTATCATTACTCGGACGTATTCTTTCAGGATGAGAGGGAGTAACTATGGAAAGTGAACAAGCTGTCTTTTACAGCCGACTATTAACCGAATTAACACTTTCATTCCATATTATATATGCAACGATTGGTGTGGGGATTCCTTTTCTGATATTTCTAACACAGTGGCTCGGAATAAAGAAACAAGATGAGCACTACATTTTATTAGCCAGAAGATGGACAAGAGGTTTCATCATCACCGTTGCTGTTGGAGTCGTTACTGGAACGGCGATTGGATTACAGCTTAACCTATTATGGCCTACCTTTATGGAGTTAGCAGGAAATGTAATAGCTCTTCCGTTATTTATGGAAACGTTCGCCTTCTTCTTCGAGGCTATTTTTCTTGGTATTTATCTATATACATGGGACAGATTTCGTGATCAGCGCAAGCACATGTTACTGTTACTCCCTGTAGCAATAGGAGCGTCTTTTTCTGCAATTTTTATTACGATGGTAAATGCTTTTATGAATGCACCGCAAGGATTTGAATTAATGAATGGGGAATTCATTAATGTCGAACCACTCGTTGCCATGTTTAACCCTGCCATGCCGACAAAAGTTGCTCATGTTGTAGCAACGGCATATATGACTTCAGCATTTGTATTAGCAGCGATTGGCGCCTTCCGTCTGCTAAGAGGCTCTAATCATATCTATCATAAAAAGGCCCTTTTACTGACGCTGAAAGTTGGACTAGTTTTCTCGATTGCGTCTGCTATTATCGGAGATTTTGCTGGTAAATATCTCGCAGAATACCAGCCTGAAAAGCTGGCAGCAATGGAATGGCACTTTGAAACAGAAGAACAGGCATCCCTAACATTGCTGGGATTTTTAACCAATGGTGAAGAGATTACATTTTCCATAGAAGTTCCTTACGCATTAAGTATACTTGCCCACGGAAATCCGAATGCAGAAGTAATAGGCTTGGACCAGTTCGCTGAGGATGAAATCCCTCCGCTCTATATCCATTATTTGTTTAATATTATGGTGATTATCGGCATGATTACAATGATAATCGCACTATTTTACATTGTTGGTAATGCCTTGAATAGAACATTTATTAGAAGCAGATTCTTTCTATGGCTAATAGTAAGTACAGGACCATTATCGATGCTTGCTATTGAAGCGGGATGGTGGTTAGCTGAGGTCGGCAGACAGCCATGGGTATTACGTGGCATTTTACGCACAGAAAATGCCGCCACGACTAGTAATCATGTTGATTTAATGCTTTTACTCTTTATTGGATTATATATAGTACTCGGATTAGCAAGTGTTATTGTATTAACCCGAATGTTTAAAAACAATCCAGTAGAGCAAGAAATAGTAGATCATCAAAGAATTGGAAGGTGAGCTATGTGTCCTATGAAATCATTGGCATTGTTGTGCTCTGGCTATTTCTATATGGATATATAATTGTTGCTTCAATCGATTTTGGAGCAGGATTCTTTCATGCATATAGCGTCTTAACCAATAAGCATCATATCATTAGTAACATTGTACAACGTTATCTTTCACCAGTCTGGGAGGTCACCAATGTCTTTCTCGTCTTTTTCTTTGTTGGGATTGTAGGATTCTTTCCTAGTACAGCTTATTATTATGGAACCGTATTATTAGTACCTGCAAGTTTGTCTCTCATCTTATTAGCGATTCGAGGATCTTATTATGCTTTCACTACTTACGGTAAATTAAAGAGTAATTTGTGGACTTACTTATATGGTTTTTCCGGCTTATTAATTCCGGCATCGCTCTCGATCGTATTGACAATCTCTGAAGGTGGATTTATCAAAGAAGGCAATAATGAACTTACTTTGCAATATGCATCCCTGTTTTCAAGCCCTTTAACATGGAGTATCGTGATCTTAAGTTTAACCTCCATACTTTATATTTCTGCTGTTTTTCTAACCTGGTATGCCAATAAGGCTAAAGATCTAGCAGCAACTGCCCTATTGCGGAGATATGCTTTAATATGGGCTGGGCCAGCTATTATTACCGCTACTGGTATAATTGTGGAATTGCGGACACATAATCCGGTTCATTATCACAGAATGCTCGATTTATGGTGGATGTTTGCTCTCTCAGGAATATTGTTTATCTCCACAGTGTATTTGATTTGGCGGAAAAAATCTTACGGTCTTGCTTTTTTCTTACTGACTGGACAATTTTTTATTGCTTTCTATGCTTATGGACTTTCCCATTATCCTTACCTGTTGTATCCTTACTTGACGATAGAAGAAGGTTTTACTAGCGAAGGAATGGCTCTTGCTTTAATTATTGCTTTTATTGCAGGTCTCTGCTTATTGCTCCCTTCTTTATGGTTATTATTACGTCTTTTTCTATTTAATAAAGATTATGTGGAAGGGAAGATAAAGTGAAACTTCCAACCTTGCCTTATTAGCTTTTCTCAGTCTGGAAGTGGGATACTTACGGATGTTTAGTAGGAGGGAAAAATATGAATGAATTTCTATACTTTTATGCACCATTTATTATCATTATCATCAGTATTATCTTCACGTTCTGGTTTATCTCAAAAGATACGAGAATAAAATAACATACTTAGCACTCCAAAAGAATGAAAGAAAGCAAATCCATATGAGAGTTACTTCGAGGGTATGTATTTTGTGTACCATACTTTAAAAAACCAGGCTTGATATTTTTCCCAAGCCTGGTTTTTTCCTATATCATTTAAAATCGAATTAAGAAGTATTTTTTCTTTCCTCTTCTAATGATCGTAAATTTATCCTCAATACGGTCTTGATCTGTTAATTGATGTGTTAATTCCTGATTTCTTATGCCATTAATGTAAATGGCACCATTCTTAATATCTTCTCGTGCTTGACGCTTGGAAGAGGAGATATTAGCTTCCACTAATAAATCAATTAGACCAATTTCTTTATTTTCGAGGGTGACAGAAGGAACATCTTTAAATCCTTGCTCTATTTCTGCAGCATTCAAGCTTGTTAAATCACCGCTGAATAAAGCTTCTGTGATTTTCTGTGCTTGCGTTAACGCTTCTTCGCCATGAACAAGTTTGGTCATTTCTTCTGCCAAGCGTTTATGCGGGATACGTTTTTCCGGAGCTTCTTCTAACTCTTTCTCTAAAGCTGCTATTTCATCAAAATCAATAAACGTAAAGTATTTAATAAAACGGATTACATCACGGTCATCCGTATTAATCCAGAATTGGTAAAATTCATATGGTGTTGTTTTCTCCGGATTAAGCCATACTGCACCACCAGCAGTTTTACCGAATTTGGTTCCATCGCTCTTTGTAATCAAAGGTACGGTTAAACCGTATACTTCTGCTTCTTCTTCCTCATTTTCAAATCGTTTACGACGGATTAACTCCATACCAGCAGTGATGTTTCCCCATTGATCACTACCACCAATTTGAAGTGTACAATTTTCTTTTTCGTACAAATTGAGAAAGTCGAACGATTGTAGCATCATGTAACTGAATTCTGTAAAGGTAATACCATTTTCGAGTCTGGATTCTACAGAATCTTTAGCCAGCATATAGTTGATACTGAAGTGTTTACCAATATCACGCAAAAATTCAATAAACGTCATCGTCGATAACCATTCATGATTATTTCGAGCTACCGCACTGTTTTCCCCTTGATCAAAATTTAAGATACTTGCCAGTTGTTCTTTGATTTTTTCACTGAAGCCTTTTACTACTTCTGGACTATTTAGAGATCTTTCTGTAGAACGGCCACTCGGATCACCAATTAATCCTGTTCCCCCACCAATTAAAGCAATCGGACGATGACCAGCTTTTTGGAATCTTTTCAACATTAAAACCGGTAACAGATGTCCAATATGTAAGCTGTCAGCTGTTGGATCAAAACCACAGTAAAGGGTGACAAGATTGTTATCTAAATGTTTTCTTAATCCATCGTCATCTGTTGTCTGTTGAATCAGGTCTCTTTTTGAAAGTTCATCTAAAATATGCATTTTAACAACACTCCTTATTTATTTTCATTCGTTAAAAGAAAAAAATCCATAAAAAAACTCCCCCCTCATAATAAGGGACGAGATGCTTCGCGGTACCACCCTTGTTGCAATTCACATGAACTGCCACTTAAGGATATAACGATGAGACCACACCGTCTTCATTCTACATGAAGAAACTCCGGAACGTAATTCATGGTAAGATTTTTTACTAGCTTTCACCAACCGCCAGCTCTCTAAAAAAGTGAATCTTCCATTACTTCAAACCATCATTGTTTTATGGATGTTTAATTGTTATATCATTATTAGCATATTCATAATAAAAATGCAATATATTTTTTATTAATTTCTATAAAAACTGTTTGACGGCTGTGCTATAATATGTAGTGGAATATTTAGGAGGTAATCTAAATGAATACAAAAGATTTTTTTCATAATATATGGGAGCCTATGAAAGAAATTTGGAATAAAAAAATCATTCAAAAATCTACAAGGATCAGCTATCATATCATTTGGAATATTGTTTTATTCTTTATAACGATTGGTATTATCGGAGGTTTTTTCCTTGGTGGTCTTGGTGCAGGTTACTTTGCATCATTAGTTGATAACGAAGAAATTCAAACGGAAGAACAAATGGCAAGTGCTATTTATAACTATGAGGAAACATCTGAATTATATTTCGCTGATAATGAGTTTCTATCAGACGTTAGTTCTGATTTATTACGAGATGAAACTTCCTTAGAAAATGTAAGTGAAGATGTAAAGAATGCTGTTATTGCCACAGAAGATGAGTATTTTGAAACACATAATGGTATCGTACCGAAAGCGATTTTCCGTGCGGTTTTTCAAGAGGTAACGAATTCCTCAACTAAGACCGGTGGAAGTACATTAACACAACAAATTATTAAAAATCAAATTTTAACAAACGAAGTATCTTTTGAGCGAAAAGCAAAAGAAATGCTTTTAGCTATGCGATTAGAACGATTTTTTGAAAAAGATGACATATTAGAAGCTTATTTGAACATTGTACCTTTTGGCAGAAACTCTTCTGGCCAAAATATAGCAGGTATCCAAACAGCAGCCGAAGGGATATTCGATACAAATGCAGAAGATTTAAAACTTCCACAAGCTGCTTTCATTGCTGGTCTTCCCCAAAGTCCATCTTATTATACCCCGTTCTTAAACGGTGGTGGTTTAAAAGATGAGAAAGATCTGGAGCCTGGGTTAAATCGTATGAAATCTGTTTTAAGCAGAATGTTAGAAGCTGGATACATTAGTGAAGAGGAATATCAAGAAGCGTTAGAATATGATATTGTAGCTGACTTTAAAGAGCCAGAAGATTCCGTTCTGGAAAAATATCCTTATTTAATGCGTGAATTACAAGATAGAGCTGTTGATATTTTAGTTGACGTTCTAGCTGAACAAGATGGGTATTCTAAAGAAGATATAGAATCCAGTTCGATTTTAAAAGAAGAATATACAATCAGGGCAAATCGTGAAATAGGGAGTAATGGTTATAAAATACATTCTACCATTGATAAAGAAATATACGATGTTTTTCAAAAAATTGCCCGTGAATATGATAATTATGGAAGAGATAAACTAGCCAGAAATGAAAACACTAAACAAGCTATTATGATTGAAGATCCGGATACTGGTGAAATGGTCCAATTAGGCGAACAACCTGTTCAGGTTGGAAGTGTACTGATTGAAAATAGTACAGGAAAAATATTAAGTTTTGTCGGTGGACGTGATTTTGAAATATCTGAACAAAACCATGCAACAAATGTAAAACGGCAAACTGGTAGTACGATGAAACCTCTCGCTGGATATGGACCAGCAATGGAATTAGGTGTCGTACAGCCAGGTTCAGTCATTGCCGATGTGGAGAAAGACTTTGGAGGTTATACACCAAGTAACTATTCTCTACGCTATTATGGATTAACATCAGTCAGAGAAGCATTATATCGATCACATAACGCTACGGCTGTTACTGTTTTTAACAAAATCAAAGGTCCAGAGCTTGCGAGAAACTTCTTATGGAAAATGGGCTTAAATGATATAACGGAAGAACAAAGTAGCTATACTGCAACTGTATTAGGTACTCTTGATTTAACTGTAGAAGAGAATACGAATGCTTATGCAACATTTGGAAACTTAGGTGAGTTTGTAGATGGGTATATGATTGACAAAATCGAAACCAAAGATGGTGAAGTTATTTATCAACATGAATCCGAACCTGTTGAAGTATTTAGTCCACAAACAAGTTATTTGATGATTGACATGATGCGGGATGTACTCACTAATGGTGCAGGTACAGGTACTGCTGCAAGAGCCAATTTAGCGAATAAAAATGTGGATTGGGCAGGAAAAACAGGTACAACTAGTGATTATCGAGATACATGGTTTGTTGCCACAAATCCGAATGTAACCCTAAGTAGTTGGATGGGCTATGACTATAAACAACAATTGGATAAAGACGGTTATAGTACCCGTAATAATGCATTCTGGGCAAAACTAGTCAATGCGGCAACTGAAATCCGCCCTGACTTAATGGCACCTTCTCAAAAATTCGAGAGTCCTGGTGGTATTGTTTCGAGATCATATTGTGCTGTCTCAGGTCTATTACCATCAGATGAATGCAGTGAACTTGGATTAGTTCAAACAGATATTTATAATGCTGATTATGTACCAACAAAGCAAGATTATAGTCTCATTAAAGAAAATTATGCAACTATTGATGGTGACGTAGTACTTGCTGGTGAAAATACGCCGGATGAATTTTCAGATGGTGATGGTGTCAGCTTTAATCCTGAATGGTTAGAGGATATGGGCTATAATAAGTTGGCAAATATTAAGCAACTTACTGCAGGTAAATCCGGCGCTTGGGAAAAAATTAAATATCCAAGTGATGATAACGAGGTCAAAAATAATGATAAAGAACCAAATGCGCCTACTTCCTTAAAATTAAATAATCAGAAACTGAATTGGAAGAAATCAAACAGTTCTGATGTAGTAGGTTATCGTATTTATCGAGCAAGCAATCCTGATGATGAGAATTTCCAACGAATTGGCTCTACCACCAACACATCGTTTACTATTCCAGGAAGCGATGCTGTTTACCATGTTAGAGCGGTAGATTACTTTGGACAAGAATCTAAACCAAGTAACGTAGTTGAAAAAGGAGATTTCTCTGAACCAGAAGAAGATGAAGAAGATAAAAAAGATGAAGAAAAACCTAAAAAGAAGCAAAATAACAACAATTCTGATAACAATGACTCTAATAGTAACAATGATAACTCTGACGGAAATAATAATAACAATAATGAAAATTCCGATGACGATGCTGAGACTGAACCCGATTCAGAGTCTGAACCAGAGTCAGAAGATAGTGACAATAATTAAGTACCAAAGAACTCTTATCCTAGAATGGATAAGAGTTCTTTTCTTTAGAATTAAAAAAGCAGAGATGTCCACACGTGGTCCCAGCAATTTGTAAATCTTCATCAAAGAAGACTAGCGATAGATAAATAGAGCGAAAGTCGGTGGCTTAGGCGCCCTGGATCGAACCACCGATGAATCGCTTTATATCTATGTGGTAACTTTGCGCTTTTCTAACTGTTCACTAAAATCATTCTACGTTATAATGGTATAAATGGATTGACTAGGGGTGATAGAACTTGTGAAACACAATAAACAATACCAGTCCTTAAAAATCGACTCTGATACCACAAACATTCTTATTGAAGGACCTGTATCGTCTGAAAAACTTTCACGATTAACCATGCACGAGGCATTAACTGCTTTTCGGCCTCCATATGAGCAACTAGAAGCATTGAAGGAAATAGCTGATTTACCAGAAGGCAGAATCTTGATAGCAACAGTAAATCAAGAAATTATTGGCTATGTAACATATCTCCACCCTGATCCAATTGAAAGGTGGTCGAAATATCCCAAAGATAATATGTTAGAATTGGGAGCTATTGAAATAGCACCACAATATCGAGGTAATAAGCTAGGTTCACGTTTAATTGAAACTTCTATGATAGATGAAAATATGGAAAATTATATTATTATTTCTACCGAGTACTATTGGCATTGGGATTTAAATTATTCAGAATTAAGTGTGTGGGACTATCGAAAAATCATGGAAAAAATGATGAAAGCAGGTAGTCTGTATCCTGCACCTACAAATGAACCCGAGATAATGGCTCATCCTGCCAATTGTTTAATGGTTCGAATTGGAAAAAATGTCTCCAAAGAAGACCAAGAAAAATTTAAAAAACTAAGATTTCTTACTTAAGGAGTGGGCAAATGTTAGTACAAGATATTATGAAAACTGAAGTAGTTACCTTATCACCCGATGCATCAGTTTCAGACGCCTTACAACTATTACAAAAGCACAGTATCCGTCATATACCTGTTATCAATCAAGATATGCATGTCGTAGGCATTGTTTCGGACCGTGACGTACGTGATGCCAGCCCGTCGATCTTAGATGATGAAATAAACAAACAAGTATTATCGAGACCCATTCACGCTATAATGACTACGCCTGTTATTACTACTCATCCATATGAATTCTTTGAAGAAGTCGCTACTATTTTCTATCAAAAAGAATTTGCATGCTTACCTGTAGTTAAAAACCATCAGCTAGTAGGAATGATTACAGAAAAAGATATGTTGTATGCTTTTATACAATTAACTGGTACTCATTCACCTAGCACACAGCTTGAAATTAAAGTTCCGGATCGAATAGGCGTTTTATCAGATGTGTGTCAATACTTCACTAAAAGATATATTAAAATTGTATCCGTTTACATCTATCCGGATAATACTAATCCAGATTATAAAGTGCTTGTTTTTCGTATCCAAACAATGAATCCCATGCCGGTTGTTAAAGATTTTCAGCAATCTGAATATCAAATACTCTACCCATACAGGGAGGACCAAGATGAAATCTGAGAACACCGCTTTTATTTACACCGATGATTTCCTGGATTATTCCTTCCATGAAGAACACCCTTTTAATCAAAAAAGGCTACTGTTAACGAAAGAGTTATTAGAAATAAGCAAGGGATTAACAAAAGAACAAATCGTTCAACCGGCACAACTAGATGAAGGGATCTTATATTCTATTCATGACAAGGACTATATTCAGACTGTAAAGAAGGCGAGTATAAATCATCCTGCTTCCTATGAAAGTTATGGGATAGGAACACATGATACGCCTAGTTTTCCAGGAATGTTCGATGCATCACTTATTTCAGTAAGCGGATCAGTAGAAGCATGTGAACAAGTAATGGCAGGTAATGTAACCCATGCACTAAATCTTGGTGGTGGACTTCATCATGGATTTCCAAACCGTGCATCCGGATTCTGTATCTTTAATGATATAGCTATTGCTATTCAACATTTAAGAAAACGAGATGATGTAAAAGTTTTATATATCGATACAGACGCACATCACGGGGATGGAGTACAGCACTGCTTCTATGATGATCCGAATGTCTGTACGGTATCGTTTCATGAAACTGGTCGATATTTATATCCTGGGACAGGGAAAACAAGTGAACGCGGTATAAAAGAAGGGTTTGGTTATTCTTTTAACTTTCCATTGGATGCTTTTACAGAAGATGATTCATTTCTCGAGGTATTTCATTCATCTATTGAAAAAATTGCCGAGTACTTTCAACCAGATATTATTGTCAGTCAACATGGAGTCGATTCCCATTATCTAGATCCGCTTACCCACTTACATGGTACTCTGCACCTGTTTGAAGAAATACCTAAAATCATCCATCAACTCGCCCATCAATTTTGCCATGGGAAATGGGTGGCGTTAGGCGGGGGTGGCTATGATATTTGGAGAGTTGTACCAAGAG
This sequence comes from Gracilibacillus salitolerans, assembly GCF_009650095.1. GTDB lineage: Bacteria > Bacillota > Bacilli > Bacillales > Amphibacillaceae > Gracilibacillus > Gracilibacillus salitolerans. The sequence goes on from NZ_CP045915.1 coordinate 3,197,568, forward strand.
CTTGGTCACAATTATGGCAGGTAATGAATACAAACGAAACATTTCAAGGAAGGATACCACAAAGTTGGCTAGATAAATGGCAGAAAGATTCCCCAGTCCTTTTGTCTAATACATGGCACGATAGTTTACAAGATTATCGGGAAATTCCTAGACGTAAAGAGATCGAAGAAAATAACCGACGGATGTATCAACAAGTACTGAAATTCATAAATAACAAGAAAGGTAGAAAGTATGATTGAGTAGGTATACACATGCTGTAGGAGACTTGTTTAATGATAAAAATTGTAGATTCGATAATATCAACAAATCTTGGTTTATCGGCGCTAGATTTGTTGTTTATCTTCGTTTATACAACAAAACTATTGGAATGTTACTTGGATTTGTTGTTTATACCATTACATAATTTTTAGCACTTCCATAATTTATCCATGTTTTTTGCACAAATTAAGAAAAGCGTAGAGCGCCCGTTTAGGAACGTAGCGACTGGAGCGAATCAACTGAGATAAAGGAATCACGGTGAGCTTGCGAACCGATGATGACTTATCGTAGGGCGATTCGTGAAGTCGCCTAGTTTTTGGGCGCTTGGAGCTAGACATCCGCGCAAATTTTATACTTTCTTGTCTTTTAAAAAGGATGACCCTGTCGTCATCCTTAAGATTCTTCGGTAGAATCAAGTATTACTATTTCTACTCTTCGATTGGCGCTCCATCCTTCAGCATTATCATTTGATGCTACTGGCCTTGTATCTCCAAATCCAGCTGCAATAAATCGAGATTCATTAAAATCATTTGAATCTATGAGAAATCGAATAACACTGCTTGCTCGAGCACCTGATAACTCCCAATTAGAAGGATATCGATAGCTTGAAATGGGACGATTATCTGTATGTCCCTCGACCCTTACTTCATTTGGAATATTCGTCAGTAATGTACTAACTTTATTTAAAAAAGGCTTAGCTGGTTCAAGAACTTCTGCCTCCCCTGATTGGAATAGAACACTTTCCTGTAAAACCAATACAATACCTTGATCGGTTCGCGTAGCCGAAATAACTTGATTTAAATCATTTTCATTTAAATAGGCCTCTACTTCTGCTAACAACTCATCCAACTCATCTTGATCTGGTGTACCTTCCACTGTATTCAGTTCCGGTTCAGGCTGTTCTTGTCCTTCTTGAGCTTCACCAGGAGTGGTATCTTCCGATTTATCATCATTTTCTTCTTCTTTTAGTACTTCTACATTTTCGGTGGGAAATTGTTCTTCAATAATAGATGGCATGGCTTCAAATATGGTTTCACTTCTAAATGCGTCCGCAATCGCTCTAAACTTTTCTGCATCAATTTGTGACATGGAAAATAATAAAACAAAAAATACTAAAATTAAAGTAACCATATCCGAATATGTAACCATCCATTTTGGTGCGCCTTTTTTCTCTGGACGTTTGTTCCTACGCTTCATTAAAGGATTCCTCCGTCAAATTCTCCTCTTCCGTTTCTACTTTCTTATTCTTCTCTTTATTCGATAAAAATGCGCTTAGTTTCTCTTTTAAAATTCTAGGGTTTTGTCCAGATTGCACACCAATTACACCTTCTATAATAACTTGTTTCATAAATACTTCTTCATTTGTTTTCGTTTCTAATTTACCAGCCATCGGTGTAAATACTAAGTTTGCTAATACTGATCCATAAAAAGTTGTCAGTAATGCCACTGCCATACTGGGTCCAAGAGTAGTTGGATCCTCCAAATTCTGCAACATGAGGATTAAACCTATTAAAGTACCGATCATTCCCCAGGAAGGAGCATATTCGCCAGCTTTTTCAATTATTAAGCGGCCACGGTAATGACGATCTTCCATTGCATCAATTTCTGCATTCATAATATCATTAATTACTTCAGGTTCAATTCCGTCAATGGCTAACAATACACCTTTTCTAATATATGGGTCATTAACTTCTTCTAATTCGTTCTCAAGAGCTAATAGACCTTCCCGTCTAGCTCGTTCAGATAATCGCTCAAATAATTCGATGAGTTCAGCTAAATCATGTTCATTTCGCTTAAATACTTCCTGTATAACGTGCTTTGTCGTTTTAATTTGTTCAATATTAAAATTAACTAGTAGTGCCGCTAATAGCCCACCGAGTACGATTAAGACTGAGGATCCTTGTACAAAACCAACAAATCCTCCCATACCACCACTACTAACAATCCCAAACATAATCATTATAAAACCAACGGTAATACCGATTGGAGTCAACAAATCTCTTTTGTTCATAGTATTCTCTCCCCAGTAAAAAGCTCTAAAAATTAATAATGCCAGAGTGTAATGAAACCACCCTAGCATTATTATCGGCATTTATTTTATTTTGTTGAGTTTCTTTTAACAATTTGGTGTGGCAATACAACATTTTGTTCTTCTACATTTTCTTTGTTCATAAATTTAGTCAATAAACGCATCGCAACGGCACCAATGTCATACATAGGTTGTACAACTGTTGACAGTGTTGGTCGTACCATGGTTGCTAATCTTGTATTATCAAAACCAACTACTTCAACGTCCTCTGGTACATTGATTCCATTATCTTGTAGACCATGTATTACACCTAATGCCATTTCGTCCGTTGCAACGAAAATCGCTTTTGGATAATCTTTAATGTTGATGATTTGGTTAGCAGCCTCAATCCCTGATTCATAAGAAAAGTCTGCCGCTATAATGTATTCTTCATTTACTTCTTTATTTGATTCTTTGATTGCTTTTACATAACCTGCATATTTCTTTTCATTGACAGCAGATTCTTCTTCTCCACTTACATAAATGGGATGTTTCGTTCCATTTTCAATGAGAAGAGAAGTTGCTTCATATGCCGCTTGTTCATAATCGATATTAACTGATGGAATTGTTTCGCTCGAATCAATGGTAGCAGCTAAAGCTACAGGTACAGGTGAGGTTTTTAATTGTTGTACATGCTCTTCACTAATAGTAGCACCCATATAGACTAAGCCATCTACTTGTTTTTCAAACATGGTATTAATCAATCGTAACTCTTTATCTTTATTTTGGTCAGAGTTACTCAAAATAATATTATATTTATACATAGTAGCAATATCATCGATACCTCTTGCTAATTCTGAAAAGAAAATGCTTGAAATATCTGGGATAATAACCCCTACTGTCGTTGTTTTTTTACTTGCCAGACCTCGTGCAACTGCATTTGGACGGTAGCCTAGCCTTTCAATTGTATTTAGTACTTTCTTTCTTGTTGCTGGCTTCACGTTCGGGTTTCCGTTCACAACACGTGACACTGTAGCCATGGAGACGTTAGCTTCTCTTGCTACGTCATAAATTGTTATATTCATTATTATAACCTCCAATTTTCTAATTAACGGTATATTTCTCTCATCATACGCTACAAAGAGTATTTCTGCAAAAAATAAACGATATCTACATTATATATGTATATCATTCATATTATAACAAATTTTGCACAAAAATTAACATCAAAACAATCATTTTATGAAAATTTTTCATTTTTGCACATGAAATCTGCTTAAAATCCTTTTTAAGATACCAAATAGCCCATAAACAACCATGAAACTTCACTTGATTATGTATCTTACACATAAAAGCACTAGTGCAACATCTACTCTAACAAAGACCGCATTCGTAATTATACTATCTGAAAATAAAATAAAAAACTCCTGTTAAAAACAGGAGTTTTTTGGTTATTTGCTTAATAACTCATTCATAAAGTTATGGAATGTTGGGATGTCCATTTGTTGTGCTGCGTCAGATAGTGCTACTGCTGGATCTGGGTGCACTTCTGCCATGACACCATCTGCGCCGATTGCTAACGCTGCTTTGGCAGCAGGTAATAATAAATCTCTTCTACCAGTCGAGTGCGTTACGTCTACCATAACCGGTAAGTGTGTTTCTTGTTTTAAAATCGGAACAGCTGTTATATCTAACGTGTTACGTGTGGCTTTTTCGTATGTTCGAATACCACGTTCACACAGAATAATCTGACCATTCCCTTTCGAATTAATATATTCTGCAGCATTGATAAAATCAGAGATTGTAGCAGACATACCACGTTTTAAAAGAACTGGTTTATTCGTTTCTCCAGCAGCTTTTAATAGTTCAAAGTTTTGCATATTTCGCGCACCAATTTGAATCACATCAATATAATTAACTGCTTCTTCAATGTGTGCAGGATTTACAATTTCACTAACAACCGCTAATCCATGCTCATCTGAGACCTTTTTCAAAATTTCAAGACCTTCAAAACCTAAACCTTGGAAATCATATGGCGACGTTCTTGGTTTAAAAGCACCACCACGAATTAATTTCAGGCCTTCTTTTTTAATAGCAGAAGCAACTTCAGAAACTTGCTCATAGCTTTCCACTGCACATGGACCAAAAATAAAGTGTTGATTACCATCACCAAACTTGTCCCCATTTATATCAATTACAGTATCTTCAGGTTTTTTCTTACGAGATACTAGCAATGCTTTACTATGGTCATCTTCTTGTAATTCAAGTCCAGCCTTGAAAATTTCTTTGAATAAGTGAACAATCGTAGAATTTTCAAATGGACCATTATTATGTTTTGTAATTAAATTTAACATATCGCGTTCACGAACTGGATCATAACTACGATTAGCACCTTGTTTTTCTTTTACCTGACCAGTTTCTTTCACCAATTCGGCACGTTTATTAATTAACTCTAAGATCTCTAAGTTAACTTGGTCAAGCTTTTCACGAAGCTGATCCAATTGTTCATTACTCATTATAAATCCCCCTACTCCTATTTTAAATTCCTGAAAAAATGTTATACTTTTTATAGAATTACGGATAATTATAGCTAAAATATGGCGACTTGTCACCAGTTAGAAGAAATATTTTATAGAATATTTATAATTTTTTCACAATAGGAAGGAAAAAGCAGTTATGAATGAGCAAATGTTCGCACTAGATATCGGTACTAGGTCAGTCGTAGGTCTGTTAATGGAAAAGCAAAATGATCAATATCATTTGATTGACTATCATATGGTAGAACATGATGAACGCTCCATGTTAGATGGCCAAATACATGATATAGTCTCTGTAGCAAAAGTGATACAGCAAGTAAAAATCCATTTAGAAGAAAAACATAATACAGTATTACAAAAAGTATGTGTAGCTGCTGCTGGACGTGCTTTAAAAACAAAACGGGTTCAAACTACAAAAGAAATTGCAAAACAACCATTAATGAACGTAGAAGATATTCTTTTCTTAGAATTAGAAGCAGTGCAAAAGGCGCAATATCAACTGGCAACAGGAGATGAAGATGCCAGTCACCATTATTATTGTGTTGGTTACTCTGTGATTCATTATTCGTTAGATGGGGAAGAAATTGGTTCATTAATTGACCAGCAAGGTGAAATAGCGGAAGTGGAAATTATCGCAACATTTCTACCAAAAGTGGTGGTAGAGTCGTTATTATCAGCCCTAAACCGTTCGGAATTGCAGTTAGAAGCCTTAACGTTAGAGCCAATTGCGGCAATTCATGTGTTGATTCCCCCTTCTATGAGACGGTTGAACGTTGCATTAGTAGATATTGGTGCAGGCACAAGTGATATCGCACTTACATCGGAAGGAACAGTCACTGCTTACGGTATGGTTCCAAGAGCAGGAGATGAAATAACGGAAGCAATTAGTGATCACTATTTATTAGATTTTAATGAGGCTGAAAATTTCAAAAAGGAGATCACTATACATAAAACAGCAGCAGTTTCTGATATTCTTGGTTTTGAACAAGAAGTTAGTTATGAAGAATTAATCGAACATATTTCACCTGCAGTAGACACACTCGCCAGCTCGATTTCAGAAGAAATAATTGGTTTGAATGGTAAGGCGCCTAAAGCCGTTATGTTAGTTGGTGGTGGCAGTCAAACGCCTGAATTAGCCAAAAGGCTTGCGATCAAACTAAAACTCCCGACTAACCGAGTAGCGATTAGAGGAGTTGATGCGATCCAATTGTTATCAAAAGATGAAGATTTACCAATTGGTCCTGAATTTATCACTCCGATCGGCATTGCCATTGCAGCCAAACAAAATCCCGTACATTATATAAGTGTTACGGTTAATGAACAAGTGATTCGTTTATTTGAAATGAAAGACTTAACAGTTGCAGATTGTCTGCTTGCGGCAGGAATTAACATCAAGAAACTATACGGAAAACCAGGAATGGCAGCAATGGTTGAATACAATGGTAAACCAGTCACTTTACCAGGGGCATTCGGAACCTCTCCAAAAATTTTATTAAATGATAACGAATCAAACGTTGATGATATCGTTCATAATGGAGATGTGTTAATTATTGAAAAAGGACAGGATGGCGCAGACGCAGAAATGAGTCTCGAAGAATTTATTGGGGAAACTTCAGCTATTACAGTCTATTACAATCAAAAAGCTTATCAAATGGAACCAAAGATTCTTGTAAACAATAAAAATGTTAAAACTAGCTATCTATTAAAAGATGGTGATAAAATTGAATACAACCAGAAAATTACTTTAAAAGACTTCTTACATCATTATCATATTTCTGAACAAGTGAACACACCTTATACGATCTGGATTGATGATAATCAAAAAGTATTAACAGATTATAGTAAAACATTGCTGCAAAATGGAAAACCAGCTAAAGTAGATAATCTTCTTAAAAATGGTGATAAACTAGAAACATATGCAGCGGATATCCCTACTTTAAAAGAACTACTGGATAAACTAGAAATTCGTTACCAGAATGAGATGACTATTACCTACAATAAAAAGCGTCTAACACTTTCAAATGAGCTAGTTAAAGTCTATCGCCGTGGAGAAATACTATCATTTGAAAATTTAATAGAGGATCAAGATAAACTGCAAATCATTGAACAAAGAGCAGACCCTTTTATTTTTCAGGATATCTTTCGTTTCATTTCACTTGACTTATCTCAAGCCAAGGGCAGAGTAGAATTAAAAAGAAACGGACAACCTGCAACATTCTTTGAAGAGTTGCAACCTAATGATACTATTGAAATAAATTTAGAGAGTCGCCTAATTTAAACAAGGCGACTCTCTTTTATAGACAATTATTTTCTAAGTTACTTTCTGTAATATTGGAGTGACTCGTATCCCATGCTGGTTTTCCATCCACTACTCTTATCACTTGTGGCGATTCATGCTTTATCTGATACATATCTTCTATGTAGTTAGACAGTTCCCTTGCATGCTGTACATTTAACCGAAAAAGTGGAATATTGGAGTTCTCACTAAAACTTTCATATTCGTGATTGGCAGCTGTACTGATCGGACAGGTTAAACTATTCTTCAGTAAAACAAATTCATTATTTTCCTCCATGATTTGCTGAAAATCCTCAATCGATTCGATATTTTTTATTTCCATTTGAACACTTCCTTACCGATTTTAAAATTTTTTCCAATGTTAAACCCGTTTCATTGATGACATAGAAACGGGTTTATATCTTGGTAGACTACTCTATAAGCCAGCCTTATAGTATATTATACATTTGTATTGTTTTCATCCTCTACAGCCTGTGCTGCTTCTTCAATAGCTTGTGCTACTTCTTCTGCAGCTTTTTCAGGATCTTCATCTTTAGCTATTTTTTCTTGAATCGTTGCTTTCGTTTCTTTCAATTTACTGGTCAGGTCTTGTGACTTCTCAGATACAGTGTTACCTAGTTGTTGAGACTGTTCTTTTGCATAGTCTCTCCATTCACCGCTCTTCTCATAAGCAACATCTTTCCATTCATTTGCGCGATCTTTTACATAGTGAGCTCCCTGGTTCAGATCACCTCGTAATTCTTTTCCTGATTTTGGAGCAAAAATTAATGCCAATGATGCCCCGACAATTCCACCAATTAATGAGCCTATTAAAAAGTCCTTGCTGTTAATGTTTTGGTTTTCTTCATTCTGATATTGGTTTTGATTCGTCATTTCTCATTCCTCCAATATAATTTTATTTATTTTTATTTTTTTTAAACAATTCCATTACTACTGTACTCCACTTAATTGCTTCTGCAGTTGTTTCTTTGTTTTCATCTGCAATACGATTTACAGATTGTGATACATTACGAATGGATTGAGTAAAATCCTTCACACTATCCCCAATATTTTTCACACCATCTACTAATGTATTTAGTTTTGTTGTTTTTTCATTGATATCTTCAGCTAATTTGTTAGTTTTATTTAACAAAGCCGTTGTCTCTACTGTAATACCCTCCATTTGTTTTTCTAAACCTTCCAGTGTGTCTGCCACATGTGACATAGTACGTCTTGTTTCTTTCAAAACTTTTACTAAGTAAATAACTAAAATGGCAAAAGCAACTGCTGCAATGATTGCGGCAAGGTATAAGAGAATTTCCATCCGAGCCTTCACTCCTTCTTTATGTATTACTAATTAACCTAATAATTATGGTATACCCTTTATTAGCTATTCTAAACAAGTTAATATTAAATTGCACGTAATAAGAAAAAAGAATTCATTAAAAAGTCAAGTATAAACACTTATATTATGTCCAATGAATGAATATAAAAAAAGAAGGAGTGCCCCCTTCTTTTTTACACAAAAAACGGTCGGATCCTTCTTATTTTAGGCTTTTTTCATATGCTTCTTGGTATTTCTGAATATCCCCTGCACCCATAAAGACTAATACACTGTTTTGGTGATTTTCTAAAAGACGAATATTATCTAATTCCAGTAATTCACTATGATTGATTAATTGTTTCAAATCATTAATCGATAAGTTTGCTTGAGATTCTCTTGCAGATCCGAAAATATCACATAAGTATACAGCATCCGCTTGTGATAAAGCTTCACTGAATTCATTCATAAAGGTTTTCGTTCTTGAATACGTATGAGGCTGAAATATCGCAACAATTTCCTTTTTAGGATATTTCTTTCGAGCTGCTTCTATCGTAGCCTCTACTTCTTTCGGATGATGAGCATAGTCATCAATTAAAACTTGATTATCGATTTGTTTTTCCGAAAATCTTCTTTTTACGCCTTTGAATGACACAATCTCTTTAATTTGAGACGCAGTAAAATCCTCATAATGACAAATGGTTATAACAGCTAATGCATTTAATATATTGTGGTTTCCATATGCGTTAATTTGAAATGTATCATAATAGTTATTACGAACAAACACATCAAATGTCGTACCATTTTCATCAACCTGAATATTTTTAGCACAAAAATCATTACTATCATTTAAGCCATAATAAAGAACAGGTACTTTTGCTTGGATTGCCTGCAAATATTCATCATCACCGCAAGCAACAATACCCTTCTTGACATTATCAGCCATTTGTTGAAAAGATTCAAATACATCCTCAATATCTTTAAAATAGTCAGGGTGGTCAAAATCAATATTTGTCATTATGGCATAATCTGGCTTATAGGCTAAGAAATGACGGCGGTATTCACATGCTTCAAATACATAATATTCACTGTCTTCTGATCCTTTTCCGGTACCGTCACCAATTAAATAGGAGATTGGACAAGATTTATCCAAGACATGAGCAAGTAATCCAGTCGTAGATGTTTTTCCATGCGCACCAGTAACTGCAATACTTGTATATCGATTAATCCATTCACCTAAAAACTCGTGATATCGATAGAATGGAAGACCTAGTTCTTTTGCTTTTTTGATTTCCTCATGATCTTCTTTAAATGCATTTCCAGCAATGATCGTTAAACCTTCTTTAATATTATCTTCAGAGAAAGGTAATATTGATATGTTTTTATCTTCTAAAACATCTTGTGTAAATATATATTTTTCAATGTCAGAACCCTGTACTTGTTCACCAGAGTCTGCCAGGATTTGTGCTAAGGCACTCATTCCTGTCCCTTTAATACCAATAAAATGGTAAGTTTTCATAAAAAAGAACCTCCAAAATCAATGATAAATTAACTCGTCTCATCATGATTGTTTTTCTAATCATTTTTAGAATTTATATACACAAGAAATTATCTTCTTATAAATCTTGGTTTGTGTCAAGTCTTGTAAGCAAATTTATTAATCTGTATGGTGTTTATGCCATTATATACTCAATCCATGTTGAATGTTCATCCCCTCATTTTGATCCGTTTCATAAACTTTCTGAAAAATGATGGTGAACTCACATTTTTAAAATTAATTTTCGTTAATGACATCATGACGAGATACTAGAATCTCTCGTTGTTTACTTCCATTCTGTCCAGAAATGATACCATTATCCTCCATCATATCGATTAACCTTGCTGCTCGATTATACCCTACCTTAAATCTACGTTGTAGTAAGGAAGCACTAGCCCCATTATAATCTAGAACAAATTCAACCGCTTGATGATAAAGTTCATCAGTCTCTTCACTGGAAGAAACTTGCTGTATCAGTTGCTCTTGCTCAAATAAATAGTTCGGACTGGCTATCTGCTTGACATAATTAGTAATACGCTCTATTTCATCATCAGATACAAAGGCACCTTGTATCCTCTTTGTTTCACCAGATCCATTCTCGACAAACAGCATATCGCCTTTTCCTAGTAATTTTTCTGCTCCATTTGTATCTAAGATAGTTCTGGAATCAACTTGAGACGATACACTAAAGGCAACTCTAGTAGGTATATTAGCTTTTATTAATCCTGTTATAACGTCTACAGATGGTCTCTGTGTAGCTATTAACAAGTGAATACCGCATGCTCTTGCTTTTTGTGCAATTCGACAAATTGCATCCTCTACATCTTGCGGAGAGGTCATCATTAAGTCTGCCAACTCATCAATGACAATGACAATGTATGGCATATGATCTTCCGAACGATTTTGTTGTTTCATTTTCTCATTAAAGCGATTAATATCCCGCGCTCCTTCTTCAACAAACTTCTGATACCTGTCCTCCATTTCCTGAACAGCCCATTTTAAAGAAGAGGTGGCCGCCTTTACGTCGGTAATGACAGGTGCTACCAAATGCGGAATATCATTATAAGGCGTTAATTCGACCATTTTGGGATCAATTAAAAGAAACTTCACTTCTTCGTGGTTCGCTTTATATAACAAACTAATTAAAATCGTATTGATACAAACACTTTTTCCAGAGCCAGTTGCACCAGCAATAAGCCCATGTGGCATTTTCTTTAAATCTGTCACTACAGAATGACCTTCAATATCGGAACCAAGGCCAACGGTAAGTGGTGATGGACTGTCTTGAAAAGTGTTACTTTCTAACATCTTTTGCAGAAAAACAGGCTCCGGGTTCAAGTTAGGTACTTCAATTCCAATAGTGTTTTTCCCCGGAATCGGTGCTTCAATCCGAATATCTTTTGCCGCTAAATTTAACTTGATATCATCACTTAAATTCTTAATTTTACTCACTTTCACACCTGGTTCTGGTTGAATTTCAAAACGAGTCACAGACGGGCCCTGTGTCTTATCAACGACCTTTGCTTTTATATTAAAGTAACGTAAAGTTGTTTGTAACTTTTCTGCTTGTTCATTTATCCAACCATCATGACTTTGCTCGGTTTGTTCTACATCATTGAGCAAGTGGAGAGGCACGGATTTTTGTATGTGAACATGATCTGAAGTCGAGAGACGATTTTCACGCTTATGTTGCGTTGGATTTTTCCCTTGTTTATAATGTTTCCATTTATCCCGTGGTGTCATCATCACATTCAATGGCTTTACGTTAGCTTTTCGATCGCCTTTATCTTTCTTCCTGGTTTCCATTACTTTTGATATTTCTACTGTTTTACCAGGTTTATTTTCTTTTTCATACGTTGGTTTCTCTTCCGTAATAGGTGGAGAGACAGGTGTAATTGAAGGTGATTCATTTTCTGCGATCTGTTCATCCTCCATCACTTCATCTGCTGAATTTTCATCTTGATTTTCCACTGTCGCTTCCACGGAGTTATCCAATGACTCCTCTTCTTCTATTACCAGCTTAGAACGGTTTCGAAAGCCATGTACTGGTGATGGCACTTCCTGTGCTCTAAAAGGCTCTTGTTTACTTTGATGTTCCCTTTGTTCTTCCTCCTGGTGTTGCTTACTTGTTGAACGATTTTCTTTATGTACGGTTTTTCTTTTAATAACCATGTCGGTTTGATTACTTTTCGGATATCTATATGCCATTTTCGTTTCTATCGATTTATGTTGTAACGGTTTTTTTTCATTCGTTAATTCTGACTCGTTCTCTTCAAATAAGTGTTCCCATCTTTTTTTAATATTTTTCCACATCGTACGTTCACGCTCTCTTCCTAATTTATGTACGATTTTACAATCGAGAACTCTTTCCCTATTTTATCATGAAAAGGCTCCTTGTAATAGCTATATTTTTTGAAAAATTACGTTTGAACGTGTAAAGAACCCTTGTCCGAAGACAAAGGTTCTAAAATTGAAACTCAGTACCTACTTCTTTATCAGCTGGTAAAACATAAATTCCTTTTTCTTTTGGTGCGTTTGGCAGACCTAATTCTTTCTGTGAACAAATCATTCCATAAGAGTCTACATCTCTTAGTTTCGTCGGTTTAATTTCCAACCCGCTTGGCATAATTGCACCTACTTTTGCAACGACAACTTTCTGTCCCTGGTCTACATTTGGTGCACCACAGACAATTTGTAATTGATCATTGCCGACATCAACCTGACAGACGCGTAATTTGTCCGCATTCTCATGTGGTTGGATCTCACTTACATAACCTACAACAAATTTAGGCGATAAATCTAAATCTAATGGTTCTTTCAGGTTATTTTGTTCAAAGGCTTTTTTCATTTCTGCAAAAAGTTCTTCTGTTACTTTAATTTTTCCGTCTGACAAATCAGTGAAGTAGTTAGATGCACGGAAAACATTGTATCCTACAACCTCATTTGTTTTTTCATCGATAATCCTCACAACATCTCCAAATGATTCAAATGTTACTTTTTCACTATTTTTAACGGGAAAAAGTAGTACATCTCCAACACCTTTTTGATTATAGTAAACAAACATCTCTTCTTAATCCTCTCTTATTCTTTTGGTTTATTTTTAGCTAAGATGAATACTGGTTCTAAATGCTTATCTTCATATATGAACGGTAGTGATGTAATCGGCACTCGTCCTTCAGCAAAAAACTTCATCGTCATCTGTGCAATGATATCATACCCTGTTTCATTTTTGATATCTGCTACAATCAATACGTCTTGATGAGGGACAGCTACAACTACTTCACCTAGTGCATTTGCTTTCATTTCTTCTAAGAAGGCCTCATTTAATATACGACTGGCATCATATCCGTCTTGTGTCGCTATGAAATAGAAATCATTGTCTGCAACTGTATCTTTTTTTGGTGAAACAGATAAAGAACGAATATTAAACAAAGATATCTCCTTTAATCTTTCAAATGACCAGCCTTGTTCTTCCAACATCTTTTCATCGATAAGTTGGTAAGTCGTCCCTAAATCTAACGCATAATAGATATTCGTCTCTGCCGTATGCTCAGAATAGACTAAAGGTGTACCTGCCTTTGTTTTCTTCGGAAAAGATGTCGCACGTATAACAGGATAGATTTGCTTTTCCTGTCCTTCTAATTGATGTTCTTCATGCATCATTTTTAAAGACTCACTCACATGGAATTGTAATTCCTCCAGTGCTACGTCTCCTCTTCGTTCATATTTTGCAATCACATTAGGAATATTTATCGAAACACCCTGTTTGTTGTCCTTCCATTCTACACGATAAACGTCTTTATCTCGATTAAATGAGACACGCCAATCATCATTTTCAAATAATTCGTCTAGTTTTCTTTTCATTTTAATTGAAGTCATTTTCATTATCTTCATCCTCCTTTTCGGAAGAAAACACTACAGGGTATTGTAACACTTTTTAATGGAAATGGAAAATAACCAATCTGGGATGAAGAAAAACCGGGCAAAACGCCCAGTCCTTATCACTAAATGCTAAGTTGATCAGCGATAACTTTAGTAGCCATTATGACATATATAGACCGTATGACCACCACTCCGGCTGCCCACTTCCCTTTCCTTGGGGTTTGTCCTTCAGCTAACTTTTTCGAGCAAAAATCGCTCGAAAAAGTGGATCTTCAGGTCAAACGATTCCCACAGGAGTTGAAGTGGGCGGCCTTCGCTTTATGCATGCGCTACAACATTTGTCAGACCTGGCAACTTGGGTTATTATCCCTGTGAAAGTGCAAGGTATGGCATGAGAAATCGCTAATAATGGTTATAAAACCAATATTCTTTTTCTGTTATCCGTTGTAGAAACAGGTATAGCGAAGGCCGACCGTTTCGACTCCTAAGGGATTAGCATGATCTGAAGATCCACTTTTGCAGGAAGAGTACTCTTCCTGCAAAAGTTAGCTGAAGAGCATGCCCCTTGGAAAGCGAAACGGTCAGCCGTAGCGGTTGGCTTGCACAAGCTATCTTTCAAAATGACAACTCCATCTGAATAGACATTTAATCCCTTATTTGATCATTTTGGCGTAAATGATCTCTATTTTTGGTAAATAGCGGAATAGAGGTCCACGGACGTCCTATAAGCGGCACTTTTGTCACAAATAGCGGAACAAATGTCCACCCCTTGTAATCTAAGCAGTCAGTCTAATTCAAGTCAATGTTCACGTTATTTCTCGCAGTTTATGTTTATATAGCAAAAAGAATCTACCTGAATGGATAGATTCTTTGCAGATGTTTTATGCTAATTTTTCAATAAAGTTTTCGATTTCTTCTTTCGTTTTTCTGTCTTTACTTACGAAACGGTCTAATTCTTTCCCATGATCATAAGCCAAGAAGCTTGGAATTCCGAAAATATCATTGTTTGCACAAATATCAATAAATTGATCTCTGTCGACATACACAAATACATAGGCATTATATTTTTCTTCTATTTCAGGTAAAATAGGCTCAATCACACGACAATCTGGACACCAATCTGCTGAAAATAAAAAAATTACTTTTTCTTCGTTTTTCAACTGTTCAAATTCTTGTTCTGATTGTATAGTTCTCATATTACGATGCTCCTGTCTCTTCATATGCTATAGAGTTGGCGATATCCATCATATCTATTACATCTTGCTCTAATTCACTTTTATCACTTATTGTCGTAACTTTAACACCGCCAACACCTAATTGTACTTCGAATTGTTCTTCATGTTCTACAATATTAATATAACCAAAACGATCCTGGTCTTCAAAGGAAACTAACCACTCATGATCAAGTTCTTCCTTTGCTGCTTCATAATTTAACCGGCTCGTTTGCGACTCTAACGCATTATAAAATAAGATAAATTTTTGTTTTTCTTTGGTCAGTATCAAATTATTTACGGTTTGTTCTTCTACTTCAAATCCTTCTGGTAGATATAAAGCAAAGTTATCTACTTGTTGATTTTGGTCTTTTGCACTTTGTTGGAATTGTTGTTCTGCTACTTCGACAGCTTCTGATAAGACTTCCTCAGTTGGTTTGATCATCCATAAACTCATTCCTATTAAAAAAACGATTAATAAGGAAATAGCTACCAAACCAGATTTTTCCATTTTCATATAAATCCTCCTGATATTTTAGTCCTATTTTCCCCCTTTTACT
This sequence comes from Gracilibacillus salitolerans, assembly GCF_009650095.1. GTDB lineage: Bacteria > Bacillota > Bacilli > Bacillales > Amphibacillaceae > Gracilibacillus > Gracilibacillus salitolerans. The sequence continues at coordinate 3,213,157 of NZ_CP045915.1, forward strand.
ATCATACTATTTTTTAATTATTTCACAAGAAAAAATTCATGCCATTTATTTACTATTCCCATGGTAATGTGCTTGTCCTGCCAGAAGCTTTACTACATGTGTAAACATATCTTCACGTGAAACATGCGAATCTGTAAAGATACCGATAGCACCTTGGTGATGACGAATATCATTTATTTTTGTCCATTCTCTCATCATTTCGCCTAATTCTTGTCCATTTAATAAAGGTTTAGCAATTTCATCTGGCAGTGGAATTCTTGCACCACTAGCAATATATAAGTGATCATCTGGTGTGACAAGAGCACCCCAATTACACAAGAATACTTGACTGTTGATTTGCATAATCCCACCTTCGAGACCGATACCATAGCAATGTCCCTCTGTTTGTTTACTTGCTTTCGCTCGATTTATTGCCCCTTGCATTGTCTCCATATCCGATTTGGGTTGGGCATGTACTCCTGAAGCAACGTCAGCACTCCTGATCGTTGCATCAACAAATATACGCTGAACAGCCTTCACTTTTGCTTTATTATAAGAACCTATAACAATTTTCATTATCGACGTTCACCCATTATTTCGAATTGTATCTACCGTGTTTTGATCTGTTTGTTTTACCAGTTTGATTAACAACTCTTTGGCTGCTTGATAATCGTCTACATGAATAATCGATGCATGTGTATGAATATAACGAGAGCAAATACCAATAACTGCTGAAGGAACCCCCTGATTGGATAAATGAACACTACCAGCGTCTGTTCCACCTTGTGAGATAAAGTATTGATACGGAATATTGTTACTTTCTGCTGTATCTAAAACAAAGTCCTTTACCCCATGGTGTGTGATCATCGAACGGTCAAATATACGCAACAGTGCTCCTTTACCAAGTTGACCAAATTCTTTATCATCACCTGACATATCATTGGCAGGTGATGCATCTAATGCATAAAAAATGTCCGGCTTAATCATATTTGAAGCTACTTTTGCTCCACGAAGTCCAACTTCTTCCTGAACAGTAGCACCGGCGTAAAGTTCATTTGGAACAGTTTCATCTTTCAATTCCTTTAACAATTCAATGGCTAAACCACATCCATAACGATTATCCCAAGCTTTCGCTAAAATTTTCTTTTCATTTGCCATTGGAGTAAACTCAGAAACGGGAATAATCGATTGGCCTGGTTTTATCCCCATCTTCTCTGCGTCTTCTTTATTGTCCGCCCCGATATCGATCAACATGTTTTTCTGTTGCATAGGCTTGGAACGTTCTGCTTGCGTCAGATTATGTGGTGGAATCGAGCCAACTACACCAATGATTTTTTTATCGTCTGTATATATTTCCACACGTTGGGATAATAATACCTGAGACCACCAACCACCTAAAGGTTGAAAGCGAATCATGCCGTTACTTGTAATCTGTGTCACCATAAATGCTACTTCATCCATATGACCTGCAACAAGAACTTTTGGGCCTTGGCCATTCTTAACACCAAAAACACCCCCAAGTCTGTCTTGCACGATGTCATCTGCATACTTCGTTAATTCTTGTTTCATAAACTTTCTCACTGAATGTTCATTACCTGGTGCACCTGGAAGTTCTGTCAACGTTCGAAAAAGCTCTAGCGTTTCTTGTTTCATTTGTCGTCATCCTTTCTTTAGTACACTATATCATTTTTATTTATTATTCGAAAAGTATTATACATTTATAGATGATGCCAGTTTGAATACCTTTTTACTTGCTTTTTTTCGATTATTATCCTTATGATGAAGATATATGTTTCGTCATTTAACTTAATCAATGGATGGAGTGAAACGATGAATAAGAAGAATACAATTATTGTTGCAGGTTGTGCCTTTTTATTGGGGTATTTTCTAAAACAACAACAGAATGAGAGACAACGAATAAAGCCGGAAAAAGCTTTAAAAGTCGTAAAAGAGTGTTTTCAAAAGAAGTATGAAGTAAGTGGTTCGTGGATTTATATGAAATCTGAACCATTACAAAAGAATGGACTTGAATACGAAGTTTATCACGGCGGCATTACCAAATATATTAATAGTGAATATGTACCATATGAATTTTATGTAGATGCATACACAGGAACTGTTATTGATATGTTCCCACAACATCCAAATCAAGTCCATACTACTGCTTAATAATGCCCAACCGGTAACCCAGAGCAAATATGCTTATACGAAAAAAACCGAGCTCCTCCGCTCGGTTTTTTCGTATGAAAAGGATAAAATGATGTAAAAATCATATAATGCGAAAGCTTGCTTGAGCAGATGCTGACTTATGCCCATTGGGTAAAAGCGAAGTATTCTGCCGGAGCGTATCCAACTTAATCAAATATGCGAGTGATTTGCATGGTTTTTAAATTGGAAATTGTACTCGACACCGGTATATGGGTTGTCCTTTTGCAGAGAATTTTTCTTCATATTCTGTCATCACATTTGTTGGGTCTTCTAGTGCATGTAAATCTAATGTGACTTCTTCCAATGTACAGCCAAATTGTGAGAAACTTACTAAAGAATACTCAAACAATCCCCTATTATCAGTTTTCAATACTAATTCACCATTGGGTTTTAAAATTCTTTGATACTGTTTTAAAAAAGCATGATACGTTAACCTTCTCTTTTCATGTCTGTTTTTAGGCCATGGATCAGAAAAATTAAGGTAAATTTGATCTATTTCATCATCTTCAAATAAATCTGACAGGTCCTGTGCATCTTCATTTATTAATGTTACATTCGATCGCTCTGCGTCTTTTACTTTTTCCACTGCAGACACAATAATACTTTTGACTAATTCAATCCCTATGAAATGAATATAAGGATACTGTGCTGCCATTCCTTCAATAAATTGGCCTTTTCCTGTTCCGATTTCTAAATGCAATGGTTTATCTTTACTTATAAGCTGTTGCCATTTACCTTTATTTTCTACTGGATTTAATTCTACAAGCTCCTGATTATCTTTCAAATAATCATCAGCCCATGGTTTATGTCTTGCTCTCATTAATTTAGCTCCTTTATGCAGTGAGACTTCTATTAGTGGGGGTTTTATTAACCCCTACTAATAGTTAGCGAAACTTATCAGGGTGTTAGCGTCCGTTATCTCACACTTAGCTTCTTTGATTTACTCGAACCTTGAATTGGGGGTTTTACGGACGATTAGCACCGTGATAAAAGAGTATAGTTATTTTTCATTTTGCCATTTCTAGTTTTGAACATACATGAAATTGGCTTTTGCCAATTATTTAGCAAAAGCCTTCTACTTTGGATTACTGTATATTATTTTCCTTTTAGAACATGCTAATCATAAAGGTGGGAAATAAGTTATGGCATTAAACACGAACAATCAATTAGATTTACTGCATGACCTATTAAGTCTGCATGCTGAAGAATGTTGTGGCAGTGCTTCAGAATGCGAACAAATATCAAGATTAATCAGATCTCTTCAACAACATCCATCCATTCAAAATAGTGATTTAGTACAAATAGTAGACGTCATCGATCAATACGGAACGTTAGGTGCTACATCCAATAATTTAGATGACCATATTACTAAGCACCAACCCGAAATCGAACAGTGGTTACAAGTTATTAAAGATTCCAATCATTAATTTGATGAAGAAGCTGATTTAACTCATTTAAATGAATATCGGCTTCTTTTATTTTATGCCGGCTTTCAGACCATACATAGCCAATTATTTCCTCAATCATTAAATACCAGTGCATTCGCTGCATTAAATGTCTGCTATTTTCAATTCCATAATGTTCAAGCCATTGATCCCATTCCTGCTTTGGTATATACGATTGAAGAATTCTTCCAATATCCATAGCTGGATCACCAACACGAGCATTATCCCAATCTATTAAATATAATTCACCATTATTAGATAACATCCAATTGTGATGGTTTAAATCACAATGGCATACAACTTGTTGATCATAATAAACGTCTAATATACGCTTTTCTAAGTATTTGATCGCCTTGTATATTGTAAGCGAATGACGAGCAAATTTATTTCCTTGCACGAATTGTTTCATTCTTACTAACATTTGATCTGGAGTGATGGTGGTTTTTTCAATCCGTAACAACATATCTAATAGTTCAGAGGAATGATGGATTTTACTCAATAATTTGGCTACTTTAGGGTGCTGCATTTCCTCAATATTTAAAGCTTTACCATCTAACCATTGTTGAGCTGTTACTACATCACCGTTCTCAAGGCGCTTTGTCCAAACAAGTTTAGGTACAATACCTTGTGCAGATAGTACAGCCAAAAATGGAGATGAATTTCGTTTTAAAAATAGTTTTTTCTGATTCGATTGGGCATAATACGCCGCACCAGTTGATCCACCAGCAGGAATAATCGTCCAATCTTCACCTAGAATATGTTCCACAGCTGTCACCCTCAAATCCTCTTCATAATCTCTTAACCTCTTTATCTTTAAAAAGGGAATAGTAATAATAGATTAACGCAAAATCAGGTATAATTTCAAGAGAAAATTTAAATTTCGACAAAAATATTATCTTTTTTGTCATTTTGAAAAAGAATCTGGCGTATCCTCTTGTTCCCATTCCGGTCTTTTTACCGCAACTGACTCACAATGTTTTAATAATGCTTCAGCTACTTTTAATTGCTGATGTTTTAATGGTGTATATAATTGTTGCTTTTCTTTTAGCCATTCTTCATGACGATCACGATCAATAAATTTAGTATGATATGGCTCTAATTGATATTCGATCAGATTCGTTCGTGATAGGATTACTTTTTTTACTGGGAAATCCAGTTGATATTTTTTTAATATACTTTGGATTACAGTTTCCGTTCTTTTAGTACTAATTAAAGGACTTAAAAATTTACTCTGAATATTGTTTTCCTCCAAAAACCACAATCTTGCATCATTTGGAATAATAGTCTGATTACTTGGCTTTTCACTGAGTGTGATGATTTCAATTTCCAACGGACTAATTAAAACAATTTCACCTTCCATTGGACCATTTTTTAGTTGGAATACTGGAAAGTACAAGAGTAAATGGGTATCAGGTATTCGTTGTAAAAAGTATTTTAATAAAAAATCCTGATAATAGTTGCGGTCTATAAAAGACATTTCATTGATCGTTGTTGAAGCCCATTTTAATTGAAACGGAATTAATGTATCTAAGAAGTAGTGTTTTAAATCTTCCTCTGTAGCTGGTAATATATCAAATTCATCTGATTCTTCTTCGGTATCTAATTCATCTGATTCGGAACGACTATTGAAAAAAGAACGCCATCTTGAAAAATTAGTTTCTTTTAAGTCTTCTTCATTTTTTCCTTCTAGTTTAAGTTGCATCTGATCTTCCCATAAATATTTTAAACGTTCCCAGTTTTCCTTTTTTAATCGTGAAAATTGACTTGGATAATGAAAAATATCTCGTTGATAACGCGATATATAATTTTCCAATTTAATTAATTGAGCCACTATGTCACCTCATTTCAGTTCAAACTGTCGCCAAATTTGATATTTTTGTTTTTTCTCTGGATGTATTTCGTATATAACCACTTTATTCACGTGTAGTTGTTTAACGCCTGTTGGTTGGTTAAGTATTGATTGATGCTGTAATTGTTGTTCACTCGCCCATTTCTTAGCAAGCGTTATATGGGGAGTAAAAGTACGTTTCTCTATCGGTACATACTTCGCTACTATTTGTTGAACATCGTAATGTAATTGTGATAAAGCAGAATTGTTTTTAACACCCACCCATAAAACGCGTGGCCTATCGGGAGAACCAAAGGTAGACAGGTCACCTATTTCAGCTGTAAATGCTTCATTGTTCAACTGTTCTACTTGTTCAACTATCCTATATAATTTCGATTTATTGATTGCTCCAAAAAAATGTAATGTAATATGGAAATCGTTCTGATTTACCCAGTTTTTATAATGAAAATCTTCCTTTATCTTTTGTTGAATCTGATATAGCCATTTTTTTGTTTCAGTGTTTAATTCAACAGCAATAAAGTAATGCTTATTTATATTGTTCATCTCGTTATCCTCTTTTTATTTTCTGATAGGTTGGTTTATCACATATAACATACAATTCAGCGTCATTAGGTATAGTCTCATCAAGCATTCGATTGATATTTAATTTTTCACGATCAGCAACAAGTGTTGCCCCTTCTTTCAATAAATCATCAAATGCATCTTTATACGTATTCCACGATGATTTTACAGGTACATAAAATAAATCGTCACCTTGTGATCTCCGAAGCAACTGACCAAATATGTTAGACATCCCATTTCGAAATGCTGAACGTACAAATAATGACGAAATCGTTTCATTTGATATAATGAATTCATCAATTTGCAAATATTTAAAATTCTTAATATGGTTTTCCTCCATAACCTCTACGATTGTGTGTACTTCTGGTGCCATTTCTGTAATAGTAGAAGCTATTAATAATGTTTTACCATCAGCTAATTGGCCATCCGCAATATCATCATCCGAAAAAATTAAAACTGATTTCGCTTCTTTAATATTTGCCTTCTCTAACGGTTCTTTTTCAGAGGGATTTCCTTTTATGTAATAAATATTGCTTTCTAACATTGGTGCTGTTTCTAATTGATCTATAATAATTATTTCAATATCTTGATGGGTTGCAAGCATTTCCTTAATAGCAAACTTTGCCTTTTGAGACCATCCGATAATAATATAGTGCCCTTTTCCTTTATACATAATATCACCTTCCTGTCTTTTTTTACGATAAATCGCCAGACTATCAATAATTTTCCCAATCACTACACCAATAAGCCCGATGCCAAAGACATATAAAAATAATGCCAACCATCTGCCTCCAACTGTTACCGGATAGAGATCACCGTATCCAACTGTTGTTACGGTGGTCATCACCCACCATAAACCATCAAAAAATGTTGGGAAGGAATCTCTCTCTATGAATACGATTAACATTGATGAAAGTATAACTAGCAGAAAACTAACTATAAACAACATGTAATTCGGAATATGAATGACTCTTTTCATCAATTGTTTTAGTATGTGCATAAAATATCCACCTCGATTTTTTTAAATTATCTGTAAATTAAAGGTTATATGTAGAAAATACCTTAAATAAAGTGTAAAATAGGAAGTACATCATGAATATGCTTTAACAAGGTTTAACTTGAAAACTTTGAAGGAGTGATTTTTTGAGTCAATCAACCACCCGCATGCTAACTCGTGTGAAGGCTGTCTACCTATTTATTAGAAAAAATGGACCGGTCACCACGAGCCAAATAGCTGAAGAGTTTGGCATTACTGATCGCACCGTACAACGAGATTTACATTTGCTAGCATATAATGGGCTTGTTAATAGTCCAAATCGGGGAAGTTGGAAAATCACAAATAAAAAAGTAAAGATCTCTTAAAATAATTGATTGTATATATCCTTAACCAGTATTGGTACTAATACTGGTATTTTATTGACTTCTTAGTTGATCTAACTCTTCTGTTGTTAACTCCCGATATTCCCCACTTTTTAGCTTCTCATCTAAATGCAAGGTCCCCATCGCCAAACGTTTCAAATACAATACACTATTATCAACAGCCTCAAACATTCGCTTTATCTGATGAAATTTTCCTTCTGTAATTGTAATTTCCACCATTTTATCTTCGATAGTTCGCAATCTCGCAGGTTTAGTCAAATAACCATCTTCTAACTGTACACCTTCTGCAAATTGCCTCACCTCACGTTCGGTAATATTCATCGCTATTTTTGCTATATATATTTTATCTACATGTTTTCTTGGTGAAAGTAATTTATGTGCGAGCTGACCATCATTCGTTAATAATAATAAACCTTCCGTATCTTTATCCAAACGTCCAACAGGAAAAGGTTCTAATACCTTATCCTGTTTTTTTATCAAGTCCAGTACAGTTTTTTGCTTTTGATCTTCCGTTGCTGACAGATAGCCCGCAGGTTTATGCAACATTAGATAGATATATTCTTTATACTGAATTAATTTATCATCATATTTTATTTGATCTTTATGCGGTTCAATATGAATATCTGCTTTGCGAATGATTTTTTCATTAACTGTGATTCTTTTTTTCTTTACTAATGTTTTGACATCTTTCCGGCTACCGTAACCCATGTTAGCTAAAAATTTATCTAAACGAATAGCTGTTACCTCCTTTCTATCTTCTAATTAGTCGATCTAAAATGGCGATTCTTCTTCCTGTTATCCTTTCAAATAAGGTTGATGCATAACCTAAATATAGATATACAGCACCACCTGCAGTGACACCAATCAGCATCATTAATACAGCGTGGATTCGATTTTCATGAACATCTAGGAATAAGCCAAATACGTAATTTACTACTAACAACACAATTGCCATTATACTTGTAAAAATCAGCATTAATAGCGATAATTTATAAAATTTACGGTAACTAAAGCTGATTGCTTTTTTAATTTGCAACAAGTTAAGAATCACTGCTATACTTGTTGCAATCAATGTAGCAATAATAGCCCCTTTTGCTTCGAAGATTTGAATAAAAATAGAATTTAACAAGACTTTGGTAAGTATTCCTGCCGATAAGCTAATTAATGTAAAGTTTTGTTTTTCGATCCCCTGCAGAATCGATGACGTAACGGTAAAGAAAGCAAACGTTAGTGCCACAGGTGCATACCATGCAAAAACTTCACCAGTTATATTAATATTATCTAATCCAAATAAACCACCATAAATAGGATCTGCAAGAAGAATTAATCCAAATACAGCTGGCAGAACAAAAAACATGATAATTTGTAATGCCTGATTAATTTGTGCTTTTAATTTTTCCATCTTATTAGCGTTAAAAGCATTAGTAATCTCTGGAATTAAAGCTAGCGATAACCCTGTTGCAATGGTAACAGGAATGATTACTAATTTATGTCCTTGTAAATTAAAAGCAGAAAAAGCAATATCTGCTACATTCCCTTGGCCAATTGCAGACATTGCGTGATCAAACGTAAATTGATCAATAAGTTGATATATAGGAATAGCTATTCCTACAAGTACAAAGGGACCTGAATATCTAAACAATTCTTTTAATAATTCTTTTACTGGAATATTCACTTTTTCTTTTTGGTTTTCTATCGCTACATCTAAATATTTTTTACGTTTTCTCCAGTAAAAAGCTAGCACAACCCAAGAAGCTAGACCACCAACAAATGCAGAAAATGCCGCAAATCCAATTGCAATCGTATTAGTTCCACCCACAATTTCTAAGACTACAAAAACGGATACTAATAAAAACGCTATTCTGATAATTTGTTCTATTACTTGAGATACTGCTGTTGGCCCCATTGATTGGTTTCCCTGAAAAAAGCCTCTCATAATAGCCATACTAGGAATAATAATTAAAGCAAAACTGACCATTTGAATAACAGATTTCACTTGATCAGTGGTTATACCTGGACTGTTTTCATCTTTTGTCCAACTTGCTATCAGATCAGCACCAAAATACATAATCAAAAAGGCTACAAAGCCCGTTATTAACATTAACAAACTGCCTATTTTTAACATTCTCATACTTGTATAATGGTCATTTAATGTATTATATTTTGCTACAAATTTGGAAACTGCTAAAGGTACGCCTACCGTTGCTACACTTAGCAATATGGTATATGGGATATAGGCATATGAATATAAAGCTGTTCCAGTTTCACCTACCATGTTAGCGAAAGGAATAACATAAATCATCCCTAAAAATTTCGATAAAAAACTTGCTCCTGTGAGCAAAAGTGTACCACGTAAAAAATTTGAACTTGACATGCTTTCACCTTTATTCATTAAATTATGTAACGTTAATATTTTAACATAGCAGTACACAGAATGTTATTGATTTCGACAGATAATTTGTGAATCTGGTCGAACTACGATAAAGTGAAACTATGATCAGTGGGGGTTTGACTTCACTGATTATTAGCAAAACTTATTAGGGTATTAGGCGTCTGTTACCTTGTGTTACTTAATGTGAGGTGTCTTACAGACGATTAGCATCGTGATAAAATCTTACTACAATGAAATATGAACGGAAGGAAGAACAATGAAGATGATGGATGTAACGATTATTGGTGGTGGTCCAGCTGGACTGATGGCAGCAATTGCTTCAGCTGAGCAGGGAGCCAAAACCATGTTAATTGATAAAGGAAATAAACTTGGAAAAAAACTAGCGATATCTGGTGGTGGAAGGTGTAATGTAACGAATCGCTTACCAGCTGATGAAGTAATGAAACATATTCCTGGTAATGGCCGGTTTCTTTATAGTGCCTTTTCCATTTTTGATAACTATGACATTATAGACTTTTTTGAAGGCCTGGGAGTTGCTCTGAAGGAAGAAGACCACGGTCGAATGTTCCCGGTCAGTAATAATGCAAATGACGTTGTCAACGCATTATTACACCGATTAGATGAACTAAATGTTACTGTAAAGAAAAACACTGTCGTAAAAGCTATTGACTACAGAGAAAGCACACATCAAATTGTAATTGACAATCAGGATAACCTAGAAACCAAGGCAGTCGTTATTGCTGCAGGAGGAAAGGCTGTTCCTCATACTGGATCAACAGGTGACGCATATCCATGGGCAAAAAAAGCCGGACATACGATTACAGAATTATATCCGACAGAGGTACCAATTGTTTCTAATGAAGATTTTATTCGTAAAAAATTATTACAAGGTACTGCTTTACGCAATGCTGCATTGTCAGTTTATGACGAAAAAAGAAAAAAAGTCATCACACATCAAATGGACATGCTATTTACACACTTTGGTATCTCTGGCCCTGCGGTATTAAGATGCTCACAATATATTGTTAAGCTGTTAATGAAAGGTCTAACACATGTTGAGGTACGAATAGACTCCATTCCTGACAAAACAGTACATGAAATTGTCTCAGAACTTTCCATAACAATAGATAAAAATTCAAAAAGGACATTCAAAAATGTTGTCAAAGGATTAGTTCCTGAAAGATACTTGGATTTTTTATTAGAACGTAATGATATTTCACAAACGCTTAAAAGTGCTAATATTTCCCGGGAAAAGCTTGAAGGATTTGTAAATGATCTTAAAGCCTTTTCTTTTCAGGTTCATGACAGCCTTCCATTACAAAAAGCCTTCGTTACAGGGGGAGGTGTCTCCATTAAAGAAGTCGTTCCAAGTACAATGCAATCTAAATTAATGCATGGTCTATATTTTTGTGGAGAAGTGTTAGACATTCATGGATATACAGGTGGTTATAATATCACTTCTGCTATGGTTACCGGGAGAGTAGCAGGTATGCACGCCGCTTGGGAAAGTCTAAGTTCATAATACAAAAGCATATTAAAAATCTAGACTTCAGCTTTATGCCTAGTCTAGATTTTTCCCGATTATAGGGTACACTAATTCAAAACGTTCACATACAACTAATATTTGCTCGTTAAACGTTTGATTGATTTCATTAAGTTCCCTCTCAAAAAAAGCTTGATGAACTTTACGCCAATATTTTAAGCTACGATCTCCTTCTCCTTCTAAGTATGCGTGTTCCTCAGATACCTCTTCGAATGGCATAATATTTACTTCGACAGTTTTGAGTATTGCAACTGGCGCATCATTTCCATCTAAAATTATATTATAAAGCCCAACATAAGGTATCGAGTCACTCTCAACTTGATACATTATATAATTAGAAGATGTTGCTGTCTTTTTACCTTCTAAAACTAATTGAGCAAGGTCATCAGCATGTTGTTTGCTTGATCCGAATGGCCAGGCATCATATGTATCAGGTGCATTTGGAGATATCTTTTTAAATTGACGCCAATATTCGTCTATTCTTTCCTGTGACATTTAAGTTCCACCTTTTATTTTTAATAAATTGACCTACAAAATTGCTTTAAGAACCACTGTAAGGCTTCGTATTTGTCTTTTTTCATATAATAAAAACTCCCTAGTCCAATGACTAAGAAGTTTTTCAATTGCTTGGCAACGTCCTACTCTTGCAGGGGCGCGAGCCCCAACTACCATGGGCGCTGGAGAGCTTAACTACTGTGTTCGGCATGGGAACAGGTGTGACCTCTCCGCTATCGCTACCAGACTCTGTATGATGATGTATAAGGGATATACCCTAAAAACTAGATAAGAGTGATGAAACAAGATCAAACAAAGTATATATAGTTAAGTCCTCGATCGATTAGTATTCGTCAGCTGCACATGTCACCATGCTTCCACCTCGAACCTATCTACCTCATCGTCTCTGAGGGATCTTACTCTATCGAATAGATGGGAAGTCTCATCTTGAGGGGGGCTTCATGCTTAGATGCTTTCAGCACTTATCCCTTCCACACGTAGCTACCCAGCGATGCTCCTGGCGGAACAACTGGTGCACCAGCGGTATGTCCATCCCGGTCCTCTCGTACTAAGGACAGCTCCTCTCAAACTTCCAACGCCCACGACGGATAGGGACCGAACTGTCTCACGACGTTCTGAACCCAGCTCGCGTACCGCTTTAATGGGCGAACAGCCCAACCCTTGGGACCGACTACAGCCCCAGGATGCGATGAGCCGACATCGAGGTGCCAAACCTCCCCGTCGATGTGGACTCTTGGGGGAGATAAGCCTGTTATCCCCGGGGTAGCTTTTATCCGTTGAGCGACGGCCCTTCCATTCGGTACCGCCGGATCACTAAGCCCGACTTTCGTCCCTGCTCGACTTGTAGGTCTCGCAGTCAAGCTCCCTTCTGCCTTTACACTCTACGAATGATTTCCAACCATTCTGAGGGAACCTTTGGGCGCCTCCGTTACATTTTGGGAGGCGACCGCCCCAGTCAAACTGCCCACCTGACACTGTCTCCGAACCGGATCACGGTTCTGGGTTAGAAGGTCAATACAGCCAGGGTGGTATCCCACCGGCGCCTCCACGTAAGCTAGCGCTCACGTTTCTCAGGCTCCCACCTATCCTGTACAAGCTGTACCAACATTCAATATCAGGCTACAGTAAAGCTCCACGGGGTCTTTCCGTCCTGTCGCGGGTAATGCGCATCTTCACGCATAGTATAATTTCACCGGGTCTCTCGTTGAGACAGTGCCCAAGTCGTTGCACCTTTCGTGCGGGTCGGAACTTACCCGACAAGGAATTTCGCTACCTTAGGACCGTTATAGTTACGGCCGCCGTTTACTGGGGCTTCGGTTCAACGCTTCGCTAATGCTAACGCATCCCCTTAACCTTCCAGCACCGGGCAGGTGTCAGCCCCTATACTTCGCCTTTCGGCTTCGCAGAGACCTGTGTTTTTGCTAAACAGTCGCTTGGGCCTTTTCACTGCGGCTCCTCCTTAAAGGAGCACCCCTTCTCCCGAAGTTACGGGGTCATTTTGCCGAGTTCCTTAACGAGAGTTCTCCCGATCACCTTAGGATTCTCTCCTCGCCTACCTGTGTCGGTTTGCGGTACGGGCACCCTTTTCCTTGCTAGAGGCTTTTCTTGGCAGCGTGAAATCCGGAACTTCGGTACTCTATTTCCCCTCCCGATCACAGCTCAAGCTTGCCAGACGGATTTGCCTATCTGACGCTCTTACTGCTTCGACGCACACATCCAATGGTGCGCATTCCTTATCCTTCTGCGTCCCCCCATCACTCAAACGGAATTGGGTGGTACAGGAATATCAACCTGTTGTCCATCGCCTACGCCTTTCGGCCTCGGCTTAGGCCCCGACTAACCCTGAGCGGACGAGCCTTCCTCAGGAAACCTTAGGCATTCGGTGAAGAAGATTCTCACTTCTTTTTTCGCTACTCATACCGGCATTCTCACTTCTAAGCGCTCCACCAGTCCTCACGGTCTGACTTCACTGCACTTAGAACGCTCTCCTACCATTGTTCGAAGAACAATCCGTAGCTTCGGTGATACGTTTAGCCCCGGTATATTTTCGGCGCAGCGTCACTCGACCAGTGAGCTATTACGCACTCTTTAAATGATGGCTGCTTCTAAGCCAACATCCTGGTTGTCTAAGCAACGCCACATCCTTTTCCACTTAACGTATACTTGGGGACCTTAGCTGACGGTCTGGGCTGTTTCCCTTTCGACTATGAACCTTATCACCCATAGTCTGACTCCCAAGGTAATATGATTGGCATTCGGAGTTTGACTGAATTCGGTAACCCGGTGAGGGCCCCTAGTCCAATCAGTGCTCTACCTCCAACATACATCCCTTGAGGCTAGCCCTAAAGCTATTTCGGAGAGAACCAGCTATCTCCGTGTTCGATTGGCATTTCACCCCTACCCACACCTCATCCCCGCATTTTTCAACATACGTGGGTTCGGGCCTCCAGTCAGTGTTACCTGACCTTCACCCTGGACATGGGTAGATCACACGGTTTCGGGTCTACGACCACCTACTATATCGCCCTATTCAGACTCGCTTTCGCTGCGGCTCCGTGTCTTCCACTTAACCTTGCAGGGGATCGTAACTCGCCGGTCCATTCTACAAAAGGTACGCCGTCACCCATGAAAGGGCTCCGACTACTTGTAGGCACACGGTTTCAGGATCTCTTTCACTCCCCTTCCGGGGTGCTTTTCACCTTTCCCTCACGGTACTGGTTCACTATCGGTCACTAGGTAGTATTTAGCCTTGGGAGATGGTCCTCCCGGATTCCGACGGAATTTCACGTGTTCCGCCGTACTCAGGATCCACTCCGGAGGAAACACACTTTCGACTACAGGGCTCTTACCTTCTGTCGCGGGTCGTTCCAGACCGCTTCGTCTAATGTGTTTCTTGATAACTCCAATGGAGTGTCCTACAACCCCAAAAAGCAAGCTTTTTGGTTTGGGCTAATTCCGTTTCGCTCGCCGCTACTCGGGAAATCGCGTTTGCTTTCTCTTCCTCCGGGTACTGAGATGTTTCAGTTCCCCGGGTCTGCCTCGTACATCCTATGAATTCAGATGTACGTTCTACTCCATGACGAGTAGAGGGTTTCCCCATTCGGAAATTCTCGGATCAATGCCTACGTACGGCTCCCCGAGACATATCGGTGTTTGTCCCGTCCTTCTTCGGCTCCTAGTGCCAAGGCATCCACCGTGCGCCCTTCTTCACTTAACTATACTTACAATACTTACTATGCTTAACGCATGAAAAAGTCGTTGGTTTTTGTTTGATGTCTTGTCATACTCTTATCTAGTTTTCAAGGTACATAATAGAGAGAGAATTGATCTCTCAAAACTGAACCAAACAACGCAGTATGTTTTTTTGCACCTTGTAAAAAAGGTGTTCCTTTAATCCTTAGAAAGGAGGTGATCCAGCCGCACCTTCCGATACGGCTACCTTGTTACGACTTCACCCCAATCATTGGCCCCACCTTCGGCGGCTGGCTCCAAAGGTTACCCCACCGACTTCGGGTGTTGCCAACTCTCGTGGTGTGACGGGCGGTGTGTACAAGGCCGGGAACGTATTCACCGTGGCATGCTGATCCACGATTACTAGCGATTCCGGCTTCATACAGGCGAGTTGCAGCCTGCAATCCGAACTGAGAATGGATTTATGGGATTTGCTAATGCGTTGCCGCTTCGCTGCCCTTTGTTCCATCCATTGTAGCACGTGTGTAGCCCAGGTCATAAGGGGCATGATGATTTGACGTCATCCCCACCTTCCTCCGGTTTGTCACCGGCAGTCACCTTAGAGTGCCCAACTTAATGCTGGCAACTAAGATCAAGGGTTGCGCTCGTTGCGGGACTTAACCCAACATCTCACGACACGAGCTGACGACAACCATGCACCACCTGTCATTCGGTCCCCGAAGGGAACTCCCTATCTCTAGGGACATCCGAAGATGTCAAGACCTGGTAAGGTTCTTCGCGTTGCTTCGAATTAAACCACATGCTCCACCGCTTGTGCGGGCCCCCGTCAATTCTTTTGAGTTTCAGCCTTGCGGCCGTACTCCCCAGGCGGAGTGCTTATTGCGTTAACTGCAGCACTAAGGGGCGGAAACCCCCTAACACCTAGCACTCATCGTTTACGGCGTGGACTACCAGGGTATCTAATCCTGTTCGCTCCCCACGCTTTCGCACCTCAGCGTCAGTTACAGACCAGAGAGCCGCCTTCGCCACTGGTGTTCCTCCACATATCTACGCATTTCACCGCTACACGTGGAATTCCGCTCTCCTCTTCTGCACTCAAGTTCCCCAGTTTCCAATGACCGCTTGCGGTTGAGCCGCAAGATTTCACATCAGACTTAAGAAACCGCCTACGCGCGCTTTACGCCCAATAATTCCGGACAACGCTTGCCCCCTACGTATTACCGCGGCTGCTGGCACGTAGTTAGCCGGGGCTTCCTCGATAGGTACCGTCAAGGTACCGCCCTATTTGAACGGTACTTGTTCTTCCCTAACAACAGAACTTTACGATCCGAAAACCTTCTTCGTTCACGCGGCGTTGCTCCGTCAGACTTTCGTCCATTGCGGAAGATTCCCTACTGCTGCCTCCCGTAGGAGTCTGGGCCGTGTCTCAGTCCCAGTGTGGCCGATCACCCTCTCAGGTCGGCTACGCATCGTTGCCTTGGTGAGCTCTTACCTCACCAACTAGCTAATGCGCCGCGGGCCCATCTGTAAGTGATAGCCAAAGGCCATCTTTCAACTTTCCTTCATGCGAAGAAAAGTATTATCCGGTATTAGCCCCGGTTTCCCGGAGTTATCCCAGTCTTACAGGCAGGTTGCCCACGTGTTACTCACCCGTCCGCCGCTCGTTCCACAAATATCACTCCGAAGAGATCTTTTTGCTTCCCGCGCTCGACTTGCATGTATTAGGCACGCCGCCAGCGTTCGTCCTGAGCCAAGATCAAACTCTCAATAAAGTTGACTTGCGCTCGCTTCTATAAGCTAGCTTGTTTCATGTTTAAAATCATACTGGTTGTTTTGTTCAGTTTTCAAAGATCAACGTCTTTTTGAAGCGACAAATAAATTATATCAAATGGTTATTTACCTGTCAACAACTTTTAAACTCTTTTAATGAGTCAACTTTTACAATGATACATACTATTCAATAAAAAGTCAATACTATTTCACCAACTTTATTATTTATAAGATTCCATCAAATTATACATAAAAATTGAATAGTTTACATTTGATTTTCTACAGAACACGAATGAACAAACCCGTTTCCAATAATAGAAACGGGTTTGTAGTTCTTATTTACCGAAGAAAAGCCTTTAATTTAGTTCGCAACAATATTCACTAACTTACCAGGTACTACAATTACTTTGCGAACAGTTTTTCCTTCAATACGTTCTTTGATAGACTCTTGTTCCAATGCTGTTTGTTCAATTTCATCTTTAGAGGCATTTTTATCAACCATTATCTTCGCACGAACTTTACCCATAATTTGAATAACTATCTCGACTTCGTTTTCCTCTAATTTAGATTCATCAAATGTAGGCCATGCATCATATGCTAATGTATCATCATGTCCAAGTAACTTCCAGATCTCCTCTGCTAAGTGTGGAGCTACTGGTGATAACAACTTCACAATCCCTTCAGCATACACTCGCGGAATTTCATCCGCTTTATATGCCTCATTAATAAATACCATCATTTGCGAAATCCCGGTATTAAAACGTAAATCCTCAAAATTTTGTGTTACTACTTTTACTGTCTCATGATAGATTTTTTCTAAATCATCAGAACGTTCTACTTCAGTTACTTTATTAGACAACTGATGATCGTCAGTTACAAACAATCGCCACACACGATCTAAGAATCGTCTTGCACCATCTAAACCATTCGTACTCCAAGCGACAGAAGCATCTAGTGGACCCATAAACATTTCATAAAGTCTTAAAGTATCCGCACCATGCGTAAGGACAATTTCGTCTGGGTTTACTACATTCCCTTTGGACTTACTCATTTTTTCATTATTTTCACCAAGAATCATACCTTGGTTAAACAGCTTTTGAAATGGTTCTTTAGTTGGGACAACACCGATATCAAATAAAAACTTATGCCAGAAACGCGCATACAACAAGTGTAATACAGCATGTTCAGCACCACCGATATAGACATCCACCGGTAACCATTCTTTTAATGTATCAAAGTCGGCAAGTTTTTCTGGATTATGCGGATCAACATAACGCAAGAAATACCAGCAACTTCCTGCCCATTGAGGCATCGTATTCGTTTCACGACGACCTTCCATTCCTGTTTCTGGATCTGTCACACGTACCCAATTCTCGATATTAGCGAGAGGTGATTCCCCTGTGCCAGAAGGTTTAATTTCAGATGTTTTCGGTAGCACTAATGGCAAGTCTTTCTCAGGAACTGCTGACATGGAGCCGTCTTCCCAATGGATAATCGGAATCGGTTCGCCCCAATAACGTTGACGACTAAATAACCAATCTCGAAGGCGATACGTTACTTTACGCTCTCCTACATTATTATCTTCTAACCAATCAATCGCCTTTGCGATAGCTTCTTCTTTATTTAAACCATTCAAAAAGTCAGAGTTAATGTGTGGGCCATCCCCTGTAAAAGCTTCTTCGTCTGTACTGCCACCTTCTAAGACAGGGATAATCTCAAGGTTGAATTTCTTAGCAAACTCATAATCACGCTCATCATGCGCAGGTACTGCCATGATAGCCCCAGATCCATATGTCATTAATACGTAATCAGCTACCCAAATAGGAAGTTTCTTACCGTTAATTGGATTAATCGCATAAGCTCCCGTAAATACACCAGTTTTATCTTTAGCAAGATCTGTACGTTCAAGGTCACTTTTTGTCTTCACTTTATCTAGATAAATTTCTACTTCATCCTGTTGCTCTGCCGAAACCACTTTGTTCACAAGTGGATGTTCTGGCGCTAACACAGCATACGTTGCACCAAATAAAGTATCAGGTCTCGTTGTGAAAACAGAAAATGACGCATCATGACCATCTATATTAAAGGTTACTTCAGCACCTTCTGAGCGACCAATCCAGTTTCGTTGCATGTCTTTAATACTTTCAGGCCAATCTAACTCATCTAAATCTTCCAATAAGCGCTCAGCATATGCAGTAATTTTTAGCATCCATTGCTTCATTGGCTTACGTTCAACCGGATGTCCGCCACGCTCACTTTTTCCATCTATTACTTCTTCATTAGCAAGCACGGTCCCCAATGCTGGGCACCAGTTTACGGGTACTTCATCGATATAAGCTAACCCTTTTTCATATAATTTCAAGAAAATCCATTGTGTCCATTTATAATAATTCGGATCGGTTGTATTAACTTCACGATCCCAGTCATAAGAAAAACCCAATTCTTGAATTTGTCTACGGAAAGTATTAATATTTTGTTCCGTAAAATCTGCCGGGTCATTTCCTGTATCTAAGGCATATTGCTCGGCTGGTAAACCAAACGCATCCCATCCAATTGGATGTAATACTTCATACCCTTGCATTCGCTTCATTCTTGATAAAATGTCTGTTGCTGTATAGCCTTCGGGGTGTCCAACATGCAACCCTGCACCTGACGGATAAGGGAACATGTCTAACGCATAAAACTTATCCTTATTCGACCTAGCATCCGTTGCAAAAGTTTTATTTTTCATCCAATAATTGCGCCATTTTTCTTCTATTTTCGTATGATCAAACGACATATTCTACTTCCTCCTTCGAACCTTTATGTAAATACGTAGACTAAAAACGTATGTTCTTAAACACAAAAAAATCCCCCTAATCCCACAATGGGACGAGAGAGATTCCCGCGGTACCACCCAACATTAGTGTTAAAATTAACACCCACTTAAAATCCTTAACGCGGACAACGACAAAAGCTACTATACTGTTCACTTTTATAACATCTGAGGCGAGTTCGTAACAAGATAGGGATGACTCGCACCAAACGTCACCTCTCTTAGCCTAATCTTCTTACTACTATTCCTCTTCATCGTCATTTATATGATCTGTTGATACATTATCTGTTATACTTTATGATAGTTTAAAGAAATGTCTGAATTTTGTCAAGAGTCTCTTGACTACCAGATATAAACCTTTGCTTCGTGTGGTTGTAAAATCATGGTTTCAGATAACTCTTCACCTTTCATATTTGTTAATACCAGTTTAGGTGAATTTTCTAGAACATGTACAGGAATGCTTACTTCAGCCTCCGTACCAAACAGGTTCGTTAAAATAAATGCACCATGATCCCCATGGTTACGTGAATAGGCATATACTTGATCATGATTAGCTAATTCGAGTTCATAGCTACCATATACGAAAACATCATATTGCTTTCGAGCAGCAATCATTTTTTTGTAAAAATTCAAAATAGAAGTTGGATCTTCTTTCTGGGCTGCAACATTGATTTCCTTGTAGTTTGGATTTATTTTCAACCATGGTATTCCAGTTGAAAACCCTCCGTTTGTATCATCATTCCATTGCATAGGTGTTCTAGAATTATCTCGACCACTCTTCCATATCTTTCTCATAATTTCTTCGTGTGATTTACCTTCAGCAATCTCGTTACGATACATATTCTTGATCGCTACATCATTATAATCATCAATTGAATTAAATTGTACATTTGTCATCCCGATTTCTTGCCCTTGATAAATGAAAGGCGTGCCTTGCATAAAGAAAAACATAGTAGCTAAACATTTCGCCGACTGCACGTGATATTCGTCGTCATTTCCCCAAGTCGAAACCGAACGAGCCTGATCATGATTTTCTAAAAAAAGCGCATTCCATCCTACACCTTCCAAGCCTTTCTGCCACTTAGTAATGGTCTTTTTTAATCTGTGGATATCCATACCACCTTCTTCACTCATATCCCACAGTCCTAAGTGCTCAAATTGAAAAATCATATCAAAGTACCCTTCCTCTTCACCGACCCATTGTTCAGCATCTTCTACTGTTACACCATTCGCTTCACCAACCGTCATAATATCATAATTATGAATGGTTGCTTTCGCAAATTCTTTTAAAAACTGATCAATTCCAGGTCGATTCATGTGGCCGTCGAAAGAAGGTACATATTTTTTATTTTCGGGGTTTGGCATATCAGGAAACCCTGTTACTTTTTTTATATGAGAAATCGCGTCCACTCTGAAACCATCTATCCCTTTATTTAGCCACCAATTTACCATAGAATAAAGATCACGTCTGACATCTGGGTTTTCCCAATTTAAATCAGGTTGTTTCGTAGAAAATACATGCATGTAATATTCACTTGTTTTCTCATCGTATTGCCATGCAGAACCACCAAAAATAGATTCCCAGTTATTCGGCACTTCACCATCTTTTCCAGGGTGCCATATATAATAATCACGATATGGATTGTCTCTAGATGACCGGGACTCAATAAACCATTTATGTTCATCCGAAGTATGATTTATCACTAAATCCATAATCAACTTCATATCACGGTTATGTACTTCATCTAGAAGTAGATCGAAATCTTTCATTGTTCCAAAGTCATCCATAATCTCTTTATAGTCACTGATATCGTATCCATTATCATCATTTGGTGATTGATAGATAGGACTGATCCAAATCACATCGATACCAAGATCTTTTAAATAATCAAGTTTTGAAACAACACCTTGTAAATCCCCAATTCCGTCTCCGTTCGAGTCCATAAAACTGCGTGGGTAAATTTGATATGCTATTGCTTCTTTCCACCATTTTCTGTTCATAAAATAACCCCCTCTAATATATACGATAGGTCTCTTTGCTGCTTCCTATTTCTCTTTGAGTAATGAGCAAGAAACTTCTAAGTTCTCTATATGATTACGCGCAAGCGATTGCATACATATAATATTATCATGTAATAAGTTTCTGTCAATAGCATTTAATGAATATGATGTTATACTGCATACACAAAGCAATCGTTTGCATATTTGAAAACTTGTTCACCCTCCCCAGAATACATTCGCTCTATTATTAACACCCGTATCCTTTCATATAGACTTGATGCCAAAAAAGAGTACCCTGAATGGATACCCTTCTACGCTTTTTGTTTTTCTTTATCTTTTTTAATTTGTTTACTACGAAGTTGGCCACAAGCTGCATCAATATCTGTACCATGTTCAACACGGACGCCACAGTTGATACCATTTTCTAATAATACTTGATAAAAATCTAAAATTGCCTTCTTCTCACTTCTATCATATTGATTATGTTCATCAACAGGGTTATATGGAATTAAATTCACATAGGATAAATGTCGCTTGTCTTTTAATAAGGATGCTAACTGTTTTGCTTCTTCTTTATGGTCATTTACATCTTTTAGCAAAATATATTCAAATGTAATCCTGCGATTGGTTTTTTCTAAATAATAATCAATTGCTGGCATTAATTTTTCTAATGGAAAAGCTTTATTGATTTTCATAATTCTTGTTCGTAATTCATTATTTGGTGCATGTAATGAAAGTGCCAGATTCACTTGTAAATTTTCATCTGCAAAATCATACATTCGTTTTGCTAAACCACTGGTTGAAACGGTAATATGTCGTGCTCCAATAGAAAGCCCTTCTTGATCGTTTACGATTCTTAAAAAGTCCATGGTATTGTCGTAATTATCGAATGGTTCCCCAATACCCATAACAACGATATGACTGACACGTTCGTCTTTGCCTTTTGCATCTAGATGTTTTTGCACCTTCATAATCTGCTCTACGATTTCGCCGGCAGAAAGATCACGGTTCTTCGTTAATAAACCACTCGCACAAAATGAACAGCCGATATTACAGCCAACTTGTGTCGTAACACAGACAGAATAACCATAACTAAATTTCATTAATACCGTCTCAATTAAATTACCATCGGAAAGCTTAAACAAAAATTTAATCGTCCCATCCGTCGATTCTTGTTTTATTTCTTGTTCTAATGTACCTAAATAAAAGTTTTCTTCTAATACCAATTGACAATCTGTATTTAAATTATACATTTCTGCAAATGTATTCACTCTCTTTTTATATAACCAATTCCAAACTTGTTTGGCACGGAATTTCTTTTGACCATGTTCTATTAACCATTCTTGAAGTTGATCAAATGTCAATGAATAAATCGAGCTTTTCATCTGAATCCCTCATTTCCATAATAGCTCTTGTTTCCATCAATACATCATACTAAATTTCCTAAGTAATAACAAGATCATTTTTGTCTGGCAAGATTTATGTATTGTTACTATATACGTTTACGTTACGTGATAAACATCACGGATGACGAGTTAAAAGCACATTACAATAAAATGAAAAAGGTAAAGGGATGAATTCACAATGCAACGAAAACATAAAGCTGTCCGTGCTGGATCCTATTTTACACAATCATTAAAAAATATCGGAGTGGACACCGTATTTGGGTCCGTATTTCAGTCACTATTGTTTAAATATGACAAAGATATCTTACACCAACAATTAACACATGAGCAATCCATTATTCATGCAGCAGATGGTTACGCTCGTTCTACAGGCAAAACTGGTGTTGCTTTTATCACAACGGATTTCGGTATTACCAATGCGATAACTGGTATAGCAACTGCCCAATTAGATAGCGTACCACTTTTAGTCTTTATTCAAAAAACAAATTCGAAAGATGAGTGCCTTGACATCGCAACATTGACCAAACCAATAAGTAAACATTACTTTCAGATCGAACATCCTGAAGACTTTCCATCTATTATCAAGGCAGCAGGTCAAATTGCAAGTACTGGCCGGAAAGGTACAGTTATTATCGAATTCTCCAATCAGCAAGTAGAACAGTTCGATTCACAACCCATTCATTATCGAGAGCTATACACTACCGAGAAAGGACTTCCGTCCATCCCTCTGCCACAACTTAATAAAGCAGTTCAGCAAATTAAAAGAGCTCGAAAACCGCTTTTATTAATTGGTGGTGGTGTGATCAGTTCAGGTTCCTATCACATTCTCGAAACGCTTATAAGTCAAACAAACATCCCTTTTACAAGCACATTAATGGGATTAGGTGCCATCGATGTTAATCATCCGCTTCATTTAGGTATGGTAGGCATGCACGGAACATTCGCTGCTAATCGTGCTGTACATCGTTGTGATGTACTTATTTGCTTAGGAGTGCGCTTTAGTGATCGAATTACAGGTAAAGCGAAAGGCTTTTCACCTCATTCCATTAAAATCCAAGTAGATATAGATCCAGCCGAAGTGAACAAGAACATTCAGGTTGATATACCAATTATTAGTGATATTAAACCCGTATTAACTGCTATGATGAGTCAATTAAATAACTATGATTCAGAACATTGGACTGAAGAAGTAGTGAATTGGAGAAAAAGCTCACCACAGTTTTCATCTTCTACCAGCAAGTTAAAACCCGATGATATTATCCGTATAATAGACCAATATGCTGGTAAAAATACAATTGTAGCCACTGATGTAGGTCAGCATCAAATGTGGACCGCACTGCATTTTCCATTTCGCCGCCCTCGACAATTGCTAACTTCTGGCGGTTTTGGAACAATGGGTTATGGATTACCAGCTGCAATAGGCGCTGCAGTAGGGAAAAAAGAGCAAACAATTGTATGTTTCACTGGTGATGGCAGTATTCAAATGAATATTCAGGAGCTTTATCATGTTGCACGTCATAACCTAAATATAAAAATAATTATTTTGCGGAACGGGTATTTAGGTATGGTACGACAATGGCAGCAACTATTTTATAAAAATAAATATTCTCAGGTAAAAATTAGTTCTCCTGATTTTCTAACATTTGCAGACAGTTTTGGTGTCAAAGGATATCGAGCTTCGAATAAAACAGAAGCAAAGAAAATTATTAGGAAAGCTTTTGCGTCTATGCAGCCGGCGGTATTAGATTTTATTATTGAAGAAGAAGTAAATGTCTATCCTATTGTGCCACCTGGTGGAAATAATACAGATGCAATAGATGGAAATCTAGATCAAATGAAAAGAAGAAAACAAAACCATAATTAATTTTAACATTGACTTGCAATTTGAATTTTAACTTGCTATAATTGCCTTAGCTATTTTGTTCGATGACACCTTCAAGTATCGTAACGTTAAGTTTTCGTTTTGAGGCAAGAGCAAGAATAGTAATACAATTGTGTGAACGGTTCACACTAGGAGGAAAAGAAATATGGTACAAGGTACAGTAAAATGGTTTAACGCAGACAAAGGTTTTGGATTTATCGAAGTAGAAGGACAAGACGACGTATTCGTACACTTCTCTGCTATCCAAGGCGAAGGCTTTAAGACACTTGAAGAAGGTCAAAGCGTAACTTTCGATATCGAAGAAGGTAATCGTGGACCACAAGCAGCTAACGTAGTAAAAAACTAATTTAGCGCTTAACAGAAAAAACGCTTATGCTTTTTAGCATAAGCGTTTTTTTATCGTTAAGAAATTAACTCCTTCAGTATGACTACATGATTATAATCTTGCTCCCTCGCGGCATACACTAATGTTATGTTATGCTCATGGTGTTTATAATAGGTCCTTAATTGATCTAACGCTTCCCTTTTTGCTGGATCATTCCTTAATTCTTTTATGTACAATTGTTTAAACTGCTCAAATTTAGCACGGTCATGCTGAAACCATTTCCTTAACTTAGGAGAAGGACCAATTTCTTTTAACCATACATCTATCTGCGCCCTATCCTTTGATACCCCTCGAGGCCAAACCCGATCAACAAGTATTCGAAAACCGTCATCTTCCCTTACTTCGTCATAAACACGCTTTAAATGAATGGATAACACCCCCTAAGCAAAATATTAGACCTCTCCTATTTTTGAGCGTATCATTTCTTACATGCTCAAGTAAATAAGGAGTGATCACATGGACAATATTTTTTCCAATGTTACATTTTCAATATTAGACTTAGCACCTGTCTTGCATGGACATGATGCTTCTTTATCTTTTCAAAATAGTGCAGACTTAGCACAGCACGCAGAAAAATTAGGATACCACCGCTATTGGTTGGCAGAACATCATAATATGCCTGGTATTGCCAGTTCTGCTACATCACTCGCTATCAGTCATATAGCTAGTCACACAGATAAAATCCGCGTAGGTGCAGGGGGTATTATGCTTCCCAATCATGCACCGTTAGTTATTGCCGAGCAATTTGGAACGCTCGATGCATTATATCCGGAAAGAATTGATTTAGGCTTAGGACGTGCGCCTGGGAGTGATCAAGCAACTGCTTATGCTCTAAGACGCACCTTAAACAGTAGTCCGGAAGATTTTCCACATCAAGTAGAAGAATTAGAATCCTATTTTGCTGGTACAGCTAGAGTAAAAGCAGTACCTGGTAAAGACGCAAACGTGCCATTATGGTTACTCGGTTCAAGTGACTTTAGTGCTCGCCTAGCTGCAGAAAAAGGACTGCCTTTTGCATTCGCAAGCCATTTTTCACCTGATTATACATTACCGGCATTACGCTTATATCGAGATCGTTTTACACCATCGAATCAACTTAGTAAGCCAAATGCAATGGTTGGTGTAAACATTATCGCAGCTGAAACGACTGAAAAAGCAAAATGGTTAGCAACTTCCCAACAACAGCAATTCTTGTCAATGGTACGTGGAGAACCTTCCCAACTAATGCCGCCGATTGATGATATTGAACAAGAATGGACCATCTATGAAAAAGCATCTGTTGAAAAATCAGTCAATAGCAAATCAACTATTATCGGAGATAAAGATGTGGTGAGAGATAAATTAGCAACATTTATCGAAGAAACAGATGCAGATGAAGTGATTATTAATTCGCAAATTTATGATCATGAAGAACGTAAAAATTCTTACCAAATCGTATCTGATATTGTTCATATTTAATTCTTAATAGCACTACACACGTTCCTCTATTTTATGGAACGTGTGTAGTCTTTTTTGAATACTTATGCTTTGGGTAAAGAATGTTATTTTATTTTTCGCGAAGTTTATTCAACAAATCTTTATTTACCCTTAGTAGATTTGTAATTAATCTCTGTATGTTCAAAGTCTATTTTTTAATCGGTAACCATGCTAATACTTCTTTGATTTTTTCATCCCAATATCCCCAATCGTGAGTTCCTCTTGAGAAAGTATGTAGAAGAGGAAGATTATTCTCTTCTGCAAATTGATGAAATTTCTGATTATCCTCCCATAAATAATCCTCTGTACCACAAGCTAGAAATAATTGCGGTAGTTCTTGACCACTCGCCAGCAAATTTTGCACAACAGCAAATAGATCATGATCAGTCCCGTTAAGGTCTTGGGCGCCATAAACTTGATAAATTGCATTGCCTACCGGATCTTCTTCTTCCCTAGTTTTTTTAACATGTGTGGCTATATCTAATACACCGGATAAGCTGGCTGCTGCAGCAAATTGCTCCGGTTTACGCAGCGCCCATTTAAAAGCACCATAACCTCCCATGGATAAGCCTGCAACGAAATTATCTTCTCTCTTTGTTGATAACGGAAAAAAAGAACGAGCAATTCGTGGTAATTCATTAGAAATAAACTTCCAATACTTTTTACCGTATTGCATATCTGCGTAAAAACTATGATCAACTTGAGGCATGACGACGGCAATTCCATATTCAGCTGCATATCTTTCAATCGATGTACGTCTTGACCAGATCGTATGATCATCACTAAAGCCATGTAACAAATACAAAACAGGTATTTTGCCATCTGACCGATTATTTTTAAGCCCAATTTGACTAGTTGTTTCTTCCGGTAAAATCACTGTCATGGATGTACTGATTGTTAATACTTCCGAAAAAAAATCGCATTTGATTAGTGCCATAAAACCCCTCCTTAATTGATTGCGCCATAAATGACATTTCGAATTCTTGGCTGATGATAAGCCTCAAAGTTTGGTAACATTTGCTGCATATAAACAGCAGATATTTTTTCTGTCGGGTCGATAAATACATATGTACCAGCCAAGCCTGACCAGCCAAACTCACCAATGGAACTGTTACTTCCGCCTTTTGTCTGATCGATCATGACTCGTACGCCTAAGCCATAACCATAACCATTTTCATCATTCCAGCCTAATTCTCGTAGTAATTCATTCGGTAAATGGTTTTGAGCCATTAACTCAATCGAATACTTACTTAAAATAGTTACATCATCCATTGTTCCACCTAATGCTAAACAATGAGCAAATTGATGATAATCTGCCAGTGTTGAATGAAGCCCTGCACCACCACTTTCAAATACTGCGATCGGTTCAGCATCACTATCTAGCCACGTATTCTCTACTAATTCACCGGTATCTTTACGATCATATAATGTTGCTAGTCGGTGTTTTTTGGCCAAAGGGATTTTAAAAAAAGTATCATTCATGCCTAACGGTCGGAATATATTTTCAGCCAAATATTCCCCAAATGACATACCACTTACTTCTTCAATTAGTGCTCCAAGCACATCGTGACTAAGACCATATTTCCAATGTGTACCTGGATGAAATTCTAAAGGATTATCACTTAGTTTTTTAGCCAATAACCGCAGTTTGGACATCTCAGCAGAACTCTCTTCATCTCTAACTTCTGCCATCACTTTACTCGTCAGTCTCTCTACTTCTGTTTGTTTGCCACCGTATGTTAATCCAGAAGTCATCGTAAACAAATCCTTGATCGTGATTTCCTGATTTGCTTTAACCAGTTGTCCATTCTCAAATACATGCATATCTTTAAATTCTGGTAGATAAGCAGAGAGTGGGTCAGTCAACAAAATCTTTCCCCGTTCAAAAAGTTGTAGCCCTGCTACACACGTTACTACTTTAGACATAGAGTAAATACGATAAAGCGTTTTGTCATTAATCTCTTTTTGCTTATTTAAATCCGCATACCCAACATAATTTTCGTAGATAGATAGTTTTTCTTTTTTGACAGATAACGCTACACCTGCTGGTCCTTTATCTCTAAAATCCTTCAGTAAATCATCTAATCGATTCTTTAACATAAGCATCACCCCTATCTTGTTATCGCTTTCTTTATTTTACCACAATAGTTAATGATTTGCTTTTTCAAACATATTGGCTAAATTCTGATACAATAGAAACACATTAGGAAAAAGGACGGAAAATCATGGCAGAAAAACTTACGAAACGACCACTGGTACTGGCTTCCCTTGTTTCATCCATGTTTATGGCTGCAATTGAAGGAACAATTATCGCAACTGCAATGCCAAATATTGTGGCTGATTTGGGCGGTTTTTCTTTATACAGTTGGGTATTTTCAAGTTTCTTATTAATGCAAGCTGTTACTACAATGATATATGGAAAATTAGCTGATCTGTTTGGAAGAAAACCTATTTTCATTATTGGAGTCATTATCTTTTTACTTGGGTCGATTCTTTGTGGACTTGCACCTACCATGGGTGCACTGATCGTATTTCGTCTGATTCAGGGACTTGGAGCAGGTGCGATTCAACCGATTGTTACTACTATTGTAGGGGATATGTATACCGTGGAAGAAAGAGCAAAGGTCCAAGGATACTTAGCCAGTGTATGGGGGATCTCATCTGTGATAGGTCCATTACTTGGAGGAATTATTGTTCAATTTATTGATTGGGCATGGATCTTCTGGATGAATATACCGATTGGAATTATCGGTCTAATAGGGGTTATTATCTTTTTCCACGAAGAAGTTGATACAGAGAGAAAATCCATTGATTATCTTGGTTCCAGTTTATTTTTTATCGCTATCTCCTGCTTGATTATTGTTTTTGTACAGGCTGGAACGAGCTGGGCTTGGATATCACCTGAAAGCATTAGTTTGTTACT
This sequence comes from Gracilibacillus salitolerans, assembly GCF_009650095.1. Taxonomy (GTDB): domain Bacteria; phylum Bacillota; class Bacilli; order Bacillales; family Amphibacillaceae; genus Gracilibacillus; species Gracilibacillus salitolerans. Next base: position 3,242,880 of record NZ_CP045915.1, read on the forward strand.
TATTTTTGTAATCTGTACGGCCATCTTTCTATGGCATGAACAAAAAGCTACCTCACCCATGATGCCACTTGCTTTATGGAAAAATAAGTTGATTGTAATTGCGAATATCGCAACTTTGCTTTCCGGGATGATAACCCTCGGACTTTCTAGTTTTCTTCCTACTTATGTTCAAGGAGTTATGGGTGAATCTGCAATTGTTGCTGGTTTTACGTTAAGTACTTTATCAATTGGATGGCCAATTTCTGCAACGCTTGCTGGACATCTTGTATTACGAATAGGGTTCCGATTAACAGCATTTGCAGGCGGATTTGCTTTATTTCTCGGTACTTTTTTATTCTTTCTATTAGATGCAGATAAAGGACCAATCTATGCAGGTATCAGCTCATTTATCGTTGGTGTCGGAATGGGGTTATCTTCCACAACCTTTATCGTCTCGATCCAAAATACTGTCTCTTGGTACGAAAGAGGGGTGGCGACATCCCTTAATATGTTTATGCGGATTATTGGTAGTGCGGTCGGCGCGGCTTTTCTTGGTGGAATATTAAATATGCGATTAAATCATTTCTACCAGCAAAGTGGGGAAGATCTTGAAATTGCCAATACAGATATGTTGTTAGATGAAGGAATGCGAGAAACGATTTCTCCTGAAACATTGGCATCAATGCAGGATGGTTTAACCTATGCTTTGCACACTGTATACACTGGATTATTTATGATTGGAACTTTAACCTTTGTCATTCTATGGTTCTTTCCAAAAGTAACAATCGAAAAGTAAAACAGAAAATAAAGTATCTTAGTATCTTAAGAATTGAAAAAGTATACAAGTGTTTCTGCTAAATGAAACACTTGTATACTTTAGTCTGTTTTATTTTCTGCAACTGGGCAAGCGAGACTATTCAAACAGCATTGTATAACAATATGTTAAAAGGTCCCAAATACGCTAGGACAATCTGCTTCTGTTGGATTATAAAAACAATGGCTCTTAAAACGTCCTACATTCCATTGTCCAAACCATTGTGCCGGACAACTTCCTTCAGGTTCAAAAAACCATAAGGCATAACTTGCCGGATGATTACGTTCTCCATTGATTGACTTTCTTGCTAAACGTATATCTTTTTCTCTTGCCCTTTGGTAAAAGTATCCCTTTTGTGTTGCTTCAAAACCTCCTGGACTTTGGTATACCATTCGATTGACCGAATTAATATCTTCAAAATCCAAGCAACGAGCTTTCACTCGATTTACACCAACGTTGCCAACCATTAACATACCAAGTTGACCGTCACCTTCTGCTTCTGCTCTCATTAATCGCGCTAATAGTTTCACATCTGCCTCATTACTTTTTATTACAGCCATTCTCATTCCTCCTCTATTCCCTTTATATTCAAGCAAATAAAAAGATTGAATGTCCAAATATAGAATCAATAATGTAACCTTTCATTATATGGTATACTTTACTCAGGAGGTGCTTTGTTATGAAACTTAGTAATTTCATCTTACACAAGGATATCTTATTAATTCATGCTGATATTAATGGAAATGATTATATATTTACAGTAAGGTGGAGAACTCTCGAAAACAAAAAAGGTGGAGAATGGGAACTTAAATCCTATCTAAACAACTCAAATGGTAAAAAAGATTTGTCAGAAAAACAGCTCCAACAATTTATTGATCGGATAAATCCACAATGGGATTGGGAAAAAGATCAAGAACAAATTATGAATGTTATCAAAAATGACTAGTTATGCTAAGCATAACTAGTCATTTTATCCAAAGAAGGTAAGAAAGCTTAATTCAAAGGTGTCTTACTCCAACGTCAGAGCTTTTTTAAATCAATGCTTCTGAAGATTCCTTAAACCAATTAATTTGTTCTCGAAGTCGAACTACTTCACCTATGACAATTAAAGAGGGGTTACTGATTTCATCCAACCTATCTGAGATCGTTTCTAAATCGGCAACAATTGTTTTCTGGTGTGGTAAAGTCCCCCAATGGATAATAGAGACAGGAGTAGTCTTACTTAACCCTGCATTTTTTAATTTTTCACAGATAATAGGGAACTTTTTTATTCCCATATAAAAACACAATGTATCAGCTCCATTTGCCATATAATGCCATTGTTCGTCTGTTTTGGCTTCGGGGTTGGAACCATTAATAAAACTTACCGATCCACTTATATGACGATGCGTGAGTGGAATTCCAGCATATGCCGCAGCACTTATTCCGGAAGTAATTCCTGGTACTACTTCATAATCAATCTGATTTTCTTCAAGGTGAATCGCTTCCTCCCCACCTCTGCCGAATATAAATGGATCTCCCCCTTTTAATCTTGTTACGATTTTTCCTTTAGAGGCATAGTAAATAAGTTGCTCATTTATTTTTTCTTGAATTAATCCATGTTTACGTGGTTCTTTCCCACAGAAAATCAATTCCGCCTTCTCTGTGGCATGATTTAATAATGAGTGGTTTACTAATCGATCATACAGGATGACATCTGCTTCTTGTATAGCACGCAATCCCTTGACAGTAATTAATTCTTCATCTCCTGGTCCTGCTCCCACTAAGTAAACTTTCCCCATGTTGATCCCATCCTTTTTTTGTATTTACTTTTGCTGGTTTTTCTCGAAATCTCACTAATATAAAAGTAGCGATAATAGCTAATGTTAGAAGTATCACTTGATCAAAACTTTGTTGAACTAATATTTCTGTCAAGCCAAAGGCAATAATTAACGATACAATCGGAGATGTAATCCACACTTTTGCTATTTGATGGATTATTTTTTGTTTCCAAACTTCTTTAAAATGGTTACTAGCATTTATACCGACTATTGCCGATGTCGTTACTTGTGTCATCGGGATTGGAATGCCCAGTAAGGAGGCAGCTACTACAAGTCCTCCGGTAGCACCGGAAATCACAATACCATTGCCTAAAGTTAGAGAAGTAATTTTTTTGGCATTCGTTTCTAACACTCTACCACCAAACAAAATACTTCCTAATGCTACAATTACCGCCATCAAAGGTAAACCCATTTCCATCGATGTAATCCCCGCACCTACTAACGGTCCTAAAGCATTCGCTACATTGTTCATACCAGCAGCAATTGCTTCTATTATACCAGTTAAAAATAATAAAAACGTTAAAACCTTTACTGGAGGTTGGTAATTAATTTTATTATTTAGACTTTTCCTGATTTTTTCAAGGCACAGTGTTATTAAAAAAGCTGCAACAGGTATAATTATCCAGAAACCAATAATCAGTAAAATTGTATGAAGATTCAATTGTTTATAACTGAGACCAACTCCAATAATCGCACCCACTGTCACCTCACTCGTAGATAACGGAATCCCAATGTAATTAGTAATTAATAATGTAAATCCCGATACGACTAAAATAATACAAGCAATTTTTACATCTAAAATTTCTTCGGAGATGATTCCTTTTCCAAGAGTATTTGTAACATGATGACCTCCAAGTACGGCACCAGTAATGGCACCTATCCCCGCAATGATTAACGCGTACTTACGTTGCTTGATTACTTTAGTACCGTACGTAATACTCATGCTAGCTGCTGAACCACTTGCTCCAATGTTAAATGCAAACAGACAAGCAGCTAATATCGCAATGATTGCTAACATCTCAGATCCCAACTTTCACCACTAAAATCAGTGATATTATTTTCATTTCATATATACCAATAGGAAAACTCGGATTATAAACAAAAAAACTCCTACTTGACGATGAAGTAGGAGTTTTCCTCTTATCTGTCAAGTGAAACCTGCTGGATGTAGCACAGTGCTTTGGTAGCCTGTTGCTGAGAATTCACAGGGCCAGATCCCTCCTTCTCTCCTGATAAGATAATATGTTATTTTCATTTTCTTCCAATGTTAATGATGTACATACTATAAGCTATTCTTCATCAATTGTCAATAGATTCCATATAAATATTTTTTTGAGATTTGACTTGTAATTATTTCCTTTATGTTGTATGCTGTTTGTATTATATTTCCATAAAATGAATATCTTATCGAGAGAGGTGTAGGGACTGGCCCGATGACACCTCAGCAACCAGCAATAGCAATTGTATGGTGCTAAATCCAGACGGTACATTTACCAAAGATAAGAGAATGCAACCTTAATCAAGGAGGTCTTCTACTTATCGAAGACCTCTTTTTTATTTTAGAAAGGATGTAGCAAAAATGAACAATATTGAAACAGTGCTAGCGCAAATAGGCAATCGGAAGGATCAGCGTACCGGTGCAGTAGAAGCCCCTATTTATTTTTCGACCGCATACCAACACCCATCTCTGGGACAGTCAACAGGTTATGATTACACACGCACAGCAAATCCTACACGAGAAATTGTAGAAGATGCGATCGCGACATTAGAACAGGGTTCAAAAGGATTTGCATGTTCTTCAGGTATGGCTGCCATACAATTAGTCTTTTCTTTATTCAAACAAGAAGATGAAATTATCGTAACTGAAGATATTTATGGTGGAAGCTATCGATTATTTCAGCATTTTCAAGAATCTTATAACATTAAACCAGTATATGCAGATCCAGACGAAATGGAGCAGTACATTAATAAAAATACAAAAGCTATTTTCATTGAAACACCAACTAACCCACTATTAATGGAAATCAATATTGAGAAAATAGCCACACTGGCAAAGAAACATCAGGTGCTTTTAATCGTAGATAACACATTTTACACACCCTATTTACAACAGCCATTAACACAAGGTGCAGATATAGTTATTCATTCAGCTACCAAATATTTAGGCGGACATAATGACGTACTAGCTGGATTAGTCGTAGTAAAGGATGTGGAATTAGGTGAACGATTAACCTATCTCCATAATGCCATTGGAGCTGTACTGTCGCCGATGGATACGATGCTTTTAATAAGAGGGATGAAAACCTTATCCCTTCGTCTTGAAAAGCAACAACAAAATGCCAGGCAATTGGCAGCGTTTTTAATAGAATCGCCATTAGTCGAAGATGTTCTCTATCCTGGGAAAGGAGCCATGATTAGTTTTCGTGTACTGGATAAATCCATAGTTTCTCCTTTTCTGGAACAGTTAAAAATTATATCATTTGCTGAAAGTTTAGGAGGAGTAGAGAGCTTTATTACCTATCCAGCAACCCAGACACATGCAGATATACCAAAAGATGAACGGGAAAAACGGGGAATTAGTGATACATTACTTCGATTTTCTGTTGGGATTGAGGATGTGGAAGATTTAAAACGAGACATTCAACAAGCATTAGGAGGAAATTAAAATGGGATATTCAAAAGAAACAACACTTGCACATGGAGGCAGTCAGCAAGGCTTTCACGAAAAACATACAGGTGCGGTTAACCCACCTATTTATGTATCATCAACCTATCACCAACAGCAACTAAATGAGTTTGGTGATTATGATTATAGTCGTTCTGGTAATCCTACGCGTGACCAGTTAGAAGCAGCCATTGCAAAATTAGAAAATGGTACAGCCGGTTTTGCTTTCTCATCTGGTATGGCTGCGATATCTTCTGCTTTTATGCTGTTACAATCTGGTGACCACATTGTCATCACTAAGGATGTTTACGGTGGTACGTTTCGTTTTGTCACGCAATTATTAACGCAATTTTCGATTGAACATACTTTTGTTGATATGACAAATCCAGTAGAAATAGAAGAAGCGATTCAGCCAAATACAAAGGTTATATACATGGAAACACCAGCAAATCCGTTATTACAAATTACCGATATCAATAAAGTAGTTCAGCTTGCAAAGGAATGCAAATGTTTAACGTATTTAGATAATACATTTATGACCCCTTTGCATCAACAACCACTAGATCTTGGTGTCGATATTGTCTTACATAGCGCCACTAAATTTTTATCTGGTCATAGTGATATTGTTGCCGGTTTAGCTGTTACTAAAAATGAAGACCTGGCCGCTAGACTGAAATTTGTTCAAAACACATATGGTGCAATTCTTGGTGCTAAAGATTGCTATCAATTATTGCAAGGAATGAAAACATTAGAACCAAGGTTCACTAAAAGTGTATCATCAGCTCGAAAACTAGCTGAATTCTTCCATTCACATGATGAAATTGAAAATGTATATTACCCTGGCTTACGTCATCATCCCGGTGCTTCTATTCATGCTAAACAATCTAGTAGTCCAGGTGCTGTTTTATCTTTTGTTATAAAAGATCATGTAGATGCCAAAAACTTCGTGGAACAATTAACTATTCCTGTGTTTGCAGTTAGTCTGGGTGCTGTTGAATCTATTTTATCTCATCCTGCCACTATGTCCCATGCCGCTATGCCTGCGCAAGAAAGAGAAGCTAGAGGTATTAGTGAACGACTATTTCGTTTATCTGTCGGAATTGAGAATACAGAAGATCTTATCGAAGACTTTAAAAATGCCTTAACAGTAAAAGCAGGGGTATTGTAAGTAAAACTTGATAATCCCCTGCTCTAGTCCTGTTATTCGATGTAGATAACTACTCTAAACTAATGAAAGTTTGTTTTGGTGCTAACCATTGTGGAGCGGACATTTAATCCCTTATTCTATTCATTTTGGTTAAAATGATTGCTATTTTCGATAAATAACGGAATAGATGTCCGCGGGCGCCCTAAAAGCGGAACTTTTGTCACAAATAACCGAACAAATGTCCACCCTCAACCTAAATTTACCTAGGGCAATTTATGTACATGTATTTCTGGAAAGCTTATTGTCTACATAAAAAACGTAGCTACTGTTTACAGGCTGCTCAAGTGCTCAGCATAAAGTGATTTCTCATTTCCGTAGTATGCCTAATATTCTACGCGTTCGTTAAAGCAGATAAAGCTATCTCCGCTGCTTGATCAATGGCGTTTTTCATTTGATCTGTATGCGGATTATAATCAACAGATAAGTCAGCATCAGCATAGCCATCAATAGCAACAATCGCTCCTGCTCTTACATTACGAATACTTGCAATAGTATACAATGCAGCAATTTCCATTTCAACAGCCAAAACTCCTGCCGCTTGATATTGTTGATGCGGGAATGGAGTAACTCCTTGATAAAATACATCCAACGTCAAAGTGATACCTGAAAAAGTTGGAAAATATAGGTTTTCTGTTTCAGCTACAAGGTTATTTGTTATTTTCAAATCTGCTACTGCTGGAAATCCATCCGGTACAATTTGACTGGTTAGTCCATCTGTTCTTACTGCTGCAGTACTAACAACTAAACTACCTGGTTCTACTTGTTTTTGATATGAACCTGCAGTACCAACTCGAATCAATTCACCTACTCCACCTTGAATTAGTTGTTCAAAACATACAGCAGCACCGGGTGAACCTACTCCATGACTGACAACTGCAATGTATTCATTTCTGTAATAACCGACATACGTATAATACTCCCGATTCTTTGCTAATAGTTGCCGATTATCTAACGATTCTGCAATCAGTGTCGCACGATCAGGATCACCACATACAATAGCTTTCTTTGGTAACTGGTCTGATTCTACTTTTAAATTAGATAAATACATCAATCATACTCCTTCTTCTGCCATTCATCTTCAGGCATATATGCATCCTCAACAGAAAAACGTTGCTCTTTAAATGGATCCCCATAATTATGAAAATCATTACGTTCCCAAAATCCTGGTCGATCTTCCTCCATAAATTCGATTCCACGTATCCATTTAACACTTTTCCAAAAGTATAAATGCGGTACAATCAATCGAAAAGGATACCCATGTTGTGGGGTTAATGGCTGACCATCATAACTATGAGCAATTAGAATATCATCGTGTAATAAATCTTCTAGCGGCATATTACTTTCATAGTCATAGTCACCGTATACCATGACATGCTTAACATTCTTTTTTACACCAATTTCTTTCAAAAAGTCGGTGAACTTAATTCCAGTGAAACTATTATCAAATTTAGACCATCTTGTTACACAATGAATATCGCGGACAATCGTTGTCTGTGGCATTTTCATCAAGTCATCATAACTAAATTTTTTTTCTTCCTCGACTTCACCAAATACTTTAAATGACCACTTACTGATATCATATTCCGGCACTTCACCTTCATGAAGGATCGGAAACTTTTTTGTTAACGTTTGTCCAGAGGGTAAACGATCCCCGTATTTCTCATTACGTGGTGGTACTTTAGCTTTTTTTAATCGATCTGCTTTTCTCATTTCTATCCCTCCTGTATTAACGCGAACTTCCTTGACTATTTTTCATCGCACTTAATTGAGTTCTGTCTTTAAAAACAAACATTGCTAAAATCGTAATTACATATGGAAGCATTAAAGTAAAGTTGGTTGGAATATTTAGACCTTGTAAACGAATACTAATAGCCTCCGTAAAACCAAATAAACCACCTGCTAAGAATACACCTATCGGATTAGATTGACCTAGCATGGTTGCTACTAATGCAATAAAGCCACGACCACCAGTCATATTTTCACTAAACATTGTAACTTGTCCAAGAGATAACTGTACACCGCCAAGGGCACATAAGATACCCGATATGATAATAGCTTGATATTGTATCGTTTTAATTTTAACCCCTTGACTTTTAGCTGCTACTTGATTAATACCAACTGCATCATAATGAGAACCTAAAACACTTTTCTTTAAAAAGATGTACATTCCAATGGTAGCTATAATCCCCAGATAAACAACTGGTGACTGACCGGAAAGCAAGTTTCCTACTACTGGTATATCATCAATAATCGGAATTCTCCATGTTGGCAATCCTACCATTTCATTATTGTAATATGCACCTTGAACTCCAAATATTGTTCTAAGTGCGAAGGTTGTCACACCTATCGCCAAAAAGTTTAGCGCAATACCAGTAACAATCATATTGGCTTTTAAGTGAATGATCATGTAACCAAACAATAATGAAAATAACATAGTACCAATGATGGCTAACAGAATTGAAATCCAGATGTTATTTGTGAACACATTAGCTGCTACACCAATAAATGCCGCTATTAACATTAAACCATCGAGCCCAACATTAAATATTCCTACTCTCGCACAAATCGCTCCACCGAGTCCTGCTAATAAAAGAGGGGCCATCATTCGAATAGTTGAATTTATTAGTGATAAATCAAATAAATTTTCCATTTATTTTTTCCCCTCTTTCTTCTTAGATTTAATAAATGCAAAGGTAAACTTAGCCGAAATAAATAAAATTAAGACAGCCTGAATAATATCAGATATTGCATTCGGTACATCTGTATTCCGCTCCACTCCTAAAGAACCTGTATCCAAGGCTGCTAAAAAGATAGCTATAACAGTCGTACCTATTGGATTAGAATTAGCTAATAAAGCTGCCATCAGCCCAGTCCAGGCAAACTGTGGTGTTGTCAATGCACCTTCAATAAAACGATAGTGCATCCCCATTACCTCTACACTTCCACCTAGTCCTGCCAACATACCACTAATAAGCATACTGATAAACATTACTTTTTTCCGTTTAATACCACCGTACTGAGCAAAAAACACATTCTGACCAAGCATTCTTACCTCATATCCAAAAGTGGTACGCTTAATCACAAAGGCAAGTACAAATGTCAGTATAATTGCCAGAACAAATCCAAAATGTACATTCATACCCTCTAATAACTTAGGTAAACGACTAGCTTCATCTACCATCACAGACTGCGGTACACCTCCGGCACTCGAAGTGTCTCGGAATGGTTCACTAACTAAATAACCGGCAAAAAGCACAGCAATATAGTTAAGCAGTAATGTTGAAATTAATAAATTTATTTGAAATCTTTGCTCCATCCATCCAGCAAAAAAAGATAACAAGCCTGCTACTAACATACCAGCTGTAATAGCTACTATCGGGTTGAGAACACCTTGAAACGGTAAATAGACAGTAACAATTGCAGTTGTTACAGCCCCCATAACAAGTTGACCTTCTGCACCTAAATTAAAGAAACCAGCGCGAAAAGCAAAGGCTACTCCTAAACCTGCAAGGATAATTGGGATGGATCGCTCCAGTGTATTAGACAAAAAATATATACTGCCAAATGCACCATTCCACATTTCTCGATATGTATTGATGATGGATTCTCCAGCTAAAAGGATGGCAATCGTCCCTACTGCTAGTCCGACGAATATTGCAATTAATGGTTGAATGATGCCGGATATATGCATTTTTATTTTATTCATATGTACCCCCTGCCATCAGTAAGCTCAGCTTCTCTTCACTTACATTTTCTCTATCAAATTCTCCTACTATTTTTCCTTCATACATAACTAAAACACGATCAGACAAAGCAAGAATTTCAGATAATTCTGAGGAAATGAGTAATACTGCATCACCATTATTGCGCTTTTCGATAATTTGTTCATGGATAAACTCCATTGCCCCAATATCCACGCCTCTGGTAGGTTCAGCTGCTAGTAAAAACGGAGCACCTTTCTGAATTTCCCTAGCTGCAATCAGCTTTTGCAGATTCCCTCCAGATAAATATTGCGCATTCATATCAATCGATGATGCTTTTACATTAAATCGTTTTAAACTATCCGCTACAAAAGTCCGAATATGTTTAAAGTTTAATATTCCTTTCTTATGGAAGGGGTGCTTTCGATAATTAGTCATGATCATATTATCTAGCAAACTTGCAGATTTAGCCGCCCCCCATAAATAACGATCTTCCGGTATATGAGAGAGACCTGTATCTCTGATATCCCTTACATTTTGATTCGAAATTTCCTGACCATTTAAACGGATGGAACCATCTGAAACCTTTAGTAAGCCGCTAATGACTTGGGTTAGTTCGGATTGTCCATTTCCGGAAACACCGGCAATTCCTACGATTTCTCCTTGACGAACCTGAAAAGAGATGTCTGTTAATAACGATTTTTCATCAGAATCGCTAACATTAAGATTATTTACTTCCAATATGCTATCACCAGTATCTATTTCTGGTAGTTCTTTTTTTTGTAACTGTCTACCAACCATTAAACGTGACAATTCTTCTGTATTTGTATCTTCTGTTTTTAAAGTTCCTGTTACTTTACCATCACGTAATACCGTAACGCGGTCTGCGACTTCCATTACTTCATTTAACTTATGTGTGATTAAAATAATACTTTTGCCCATCTTCACCAAATCTCGTAAACTATTCAATAAATCTTTTACTTCCAATGGTGTTAAAACGGCAGTCGGCTCATCCAAAATAATAATATTTGCTCCTTGATATAATACTTTTAAAATTTCCACACGCTGTTGTATTCCTATAGGCGCATCAGCAATTTTTTGCATAGGGTTTATGCCCATACCAAATTTTTTTGCTAGCTGATCAACCTCTTCAACCGCTTTCTCCCTATCATAACGCCATTTCTTTCTTGGTTCATGATGAAAAACAACATTTTCTGAGATCGTAAATGATGGAAAGAGCATGAAATGTTGGTGTACCATACCAATACCTAAGGCAATCGCGTCATTTGGGCTATCAATATTTCTTTTTTCATTATGTACAAAGATTTCACCACTAGTCGGTTCTTCCATTCCATATAACATTCGCATTAACGTTGTTTTACCAGCACCATTTTCCCCAACTACTGCATGAATCTCTTGCTCTTCCAAGGAAAAATTAATCTGATCATTTGCTGTAAACTCACCATACTTTTTTGTGATTCCGCGAAGTTCTAACAAATCCTCACCCTCTTTAGAAAACTAAATCTTACATGATAACTCTTCCACCAGCCAGCTTTTTTCCCCTTTGTTTATTCATTTTCAAGTGATTAAGTGAACAATCACCTTTATTTATAAAATAAGAGGCTGCTTTTATAAGCAGCCCTATCATCATCTTATTGCTCAAGAGGATTCTTTACTTCAACCTCACCTGATATGATTTGGTCTTTAATTTCGATTACCTGATCGATAGTATCCTGTCCGATGAAATCATGTAAAGGTGCTTCTGAATCCGCCGTTACAAATGTCAGACCAACTCCATCTTCAGCTAAGCCAAACGATTGAACACCTGTTGTAAAAACTCCCTCTCCATACTCTTTTACAAAATCGTATGCTACGACGTCTGTATTCTTCAACTGAGATAACACGACATGATCGGGATTTTCAACGGTTCTATCAATATCTTGTCCAGAGGTATAGAATCCAGCTTCTTCTGCTGCCTCAAATACGCCTAGATCACTAACGGCTGCAGCTGCCGCAATAAAGTCAGCGCCATTAGAATGTTGCTGCAACGCAATTTCTTTTGCTTTTGCAGGATCCTCAAAGCTACCCACATAGTTTACCAATACTTCTGCATCTTCATTTACAGCTGCAACACCTTCTTGAAAGCCTACAATATATTTATCTAGCAATGCGATATCTTCAGCAGGAATGATACCTACAGTATTGGTTTCTGTAGAAAGGCCTGCTGCTGTTCCTAATAGATAACTAGCTTCGTATTCTCGGAATTCCGTACTTTTTACATTTGGGAGATCAACTATAGCATCAATAATAGCAAAATCTCTATCTGGATTCGCTTGAGCTACTTCTGTTAAAGGATCTACTGCATCAAATGTAGCAGTTAAAATAAAATCATATCCATCTGCAACTGCTACCTCTAAATTTTGTTTTGTTTCCGTCGGATCGGAAGACTCAATAACATTCACCTCTAGACCAGTTTCCTCTGCAGCTTGTTCTGCCCCATCAGCAATTTGTTGAAAAAACGGATTTACACCGATCTGATCAGTTAATACAACTGCTACACGCTTTGCATCTTCAGAAGCTTCTGCACCCTCTTCAGAGTTTCCAGTATCAGAAGTATCTTCCGTCCCACATGCAACAAGGGATAAAACTAGTAATCCTGTTACTATCAAAAACCATAAACTCCTCTTCACTTAATAACGCCCCCTCTATAGTAGTTATTATGATATATTTCTATTTTTCGTCGTAACTAAAGTGATTATAATGAACATTCCATATAAAATCAACCAATTTTCGATAAATTCTGACAATTAAAATTCAGCAGATCGATAATCATATGGATCTATTCGTTTTAAAGTTTGCAATTGCTCTTTTGTTGGTGCTTTTGTATAACGTATTTCATGATAGATAAGAGGAAATCCTGTCTGTTCCTGAACTTCTTCGATAGTTGTATGAGGATGAATAGTGTCCAATTCTAATTGACCATTTCGGAAAACAAACACACATAATGGTGTGACTATCTTCCACAGGTTGCCTCTAGTTGTTACAAAATCTACTTGTTCCACAAATGTTCTCGGGTCGTGTTTAGTACGCCAGATAACCGCCTTCTTGGCTGTCGGTATTAACACTGCACTCCCTGCACCTCCAGGTAATCGCACCTTGGGTTTGTCATAGTCACCTATTACCGAAGCATTGATATTCCCGTGCCTATCAAATTGAATTCCGCCTAAGAAAGCTACATCCAATTTTCCACGCATGGAAAGATCAAATATTTCATCTAATCCAAAATATGCCTCACCTTCTTCAACTAGATCTGCACCAGCTGAGGAGTAAGAAGCTTTTTTTATCGAACTCGGATTGACACCACCTGGAATATTTAAATGTACTAGATTTGGTGCGTGCAATTGCTTAGCTAGGTGCATAGCCACCATTGGCATCTGTGATGAAACACCATGAAAAACTGTCTCACCATCTCGAAGCATATCTGCTATCACACATGTCATTAGATCACTGATACGATAGTCATTTACCATCTTACTGCTCTCCCTCCTACTGCATGATCCTGTTGCTGATATTGATCAATAAACTTCTCTATTTCCCGCCTTTCTTTTAAGGATAAGAAGTTTTTTAATGCTCTGTCATCGACGTCATATTTCTGATAACAAGAGGTAGGGTGGGCTCCTTTTGGTACGTGGATGATCTTATCCACTAAAAATCCTGGAATATCAATCCGCTCACGTTGCTGCTTCAATTTGTATCGAGAAATAATTTGTTCGGTTGTAATCATTACTTTTTTCGCCGCTCTTGACATTAAGACATCTTCATATTTAGGTCCGTGAATAATAGCATTACCTTCTTCGTCACATTCTTGGACATGGATGACTGCTACATCTGGAACAATTGCTCGAACTAAAGTAACCGGCTCACCTGTAAAAGGATCTTCCACTACAACAAAATAATCATTACGTTCAATCAGATCACCGAACTTTAATCCATTTACCGGCATAAACGGAACATTGGTTGATGCTGCTCTTAGCGCACTGATTACCGTATAACATGCATGTTCATTCGTTTTCACCTTTCCTGACTGTACTGCCTTACGGTAATGGGGGGGTAGGCCGTATAGCGTTTCATAACTGACAAATCCCGCATCAACCGTATCTACTGTACCTGTTGCACATAATAGGTCGATATCATGGGCACCAGCTGTTTTTACTAAACGAAGGTGTGATTTTTTTTGACGTGCAAGTTCTCTTACGAATGCCATTGGTGCACGATGTAATACATTACCACCTAATGCTAATGTTGCATAATCGTTAACCTCCGAAACAGCAGTTTGTATGGTTGTTTGTTTCTTCATCTTGTTCACCCCCGTTTACTTATTTCACAGCATTGCTAGCGATATGGACTGCATCCCAAACTCCCGCGAAAGGTGGCGCATAACATAAATCCGTCATGCCTAATTCATCTGCAGGCATATTATTTTGGATAGCAATCGCAAACATGTCAATACGAAGCACGGCATCTTCCTGTCCTATTGCTTGAGCACCGAGAATTCGATGCGTTCGTTGTTCACAGATAATTTTAATCCAAAGTGGAGTCTGTCCCGGATAATAGCCAGGATGATTTGCGGCCTGAACAAATTCAGTTGTATAATCAAGCGCTAAATCCTTAGCTTCCTGTTCAGATAAGCCTGTCCGAGCTAATTCCATATCAATGATTTTGACAGCAGCGCTCCCTAATGTACCAATATATTTACGGTGTGCACCTGCAATATTTTCACCAGCTATACGGCCACACTTATTCGCATTTGTCCCTAAAGGTAAATAGGTATTCTCCTGCTTCACATAATGGTAGACTTGTGCACAATCACCTGCTGCATAAATGTCTTTAAGGTTAGTTCTCATTTCTCGATCAATCACCACCGCACCATTTTCGGCTAGCTGGATACCAGTTCCATCTAAAAATTTTGTCGCCGGTCGAACACCAATCGATAAAATCACCAGATCTGCTTCATATGTACCTTTACTTGTTAAAACCTGCTGAACCGTTTGACTGCCTCTGAATGCTTCCACTCTTTCATTAACATGTAAAGCAACATTATTTTCTTGTAAATGCTCTGTTGCTATATCTGTTATTTCCTGATCGAAAGGCAATAATATTCTATCTGCTTGCTCAATAATGCGAACATTTTTCCCTAGACCATGCATAGCTTCAGCTAACTCGATTCCGATATAGCCTCCACCAACAATGACGACATTTCGAACATGTGGCTGATGTGCTGTTTCTTTTAAAGACAGGCCATCTTCCATTGTTTTTAATACATGAATGTTTGCTAATTCCAAGCCAGCAAACGGTGGAACAATTGCCGACGTCCCGGTGGCAATCAGTAATTTATCATAATGGTCTAAAAACATTTGGCCAGTTTTAACGTTTTTAACCATTACTTGCTTTCTATCTGGAGAAACCTTTACAACTACATGAAAGATGTTTACATTAATACCCTTTTGCTCAAATTGCTGCTTCGTTCGAGCGATCATTTTAGTATGGTCATCATTTTCACCAGATACGTAATAAGGAAGACCACACGCTCCATAAGAAACATATTCTCCCTTTTCATAAACAGTTACTTCTGCATTTTGATCAACTCTTTTCAGTTTGGAAGCAGCTGACATGCCAGCTGCAACACCACCGATAACGATTAGTTTCATGACACAGGTCTCCTATTCGTATATTGTTACATTTTTATAGACCATCTGGTGCTTGATCAACAATACCTACCACAACTGCATCAATTGGTGCATGTTGATGCAATGCATGTTGAACAGCACTACCAAAACTTACTAACACAAGTTCTCCTTCACCTGCACCAATTGTATCTGCTGCTATAAACCATTCCTTATCTACGCCATTAAATGGCTCAATCACTAATAACTTGTAGCCTTGTAACGTCTCATATTTTCGTGTTGATACCACACGATTAATTACTTTACCTATTACCATTTGATATACCTCCAAAAGTTGGATAGGCATTACTTGATTAGCGTTAAGTATTCCGTACCCTTAATTGCAAAAGCGTTAGCATCATCGGTATCTATATGCATATCTAATGCATACCTCTCACTTACTCTAATAGTGACATTTCCCATAACACCTGCTTTTTCTCCATCCACTTCTACTTGAACTTTTTGATGATTTGCTACTCCGAAAGTATTGGCATCTGCTGGAGACATATGAATATGACGGTCTGCGATAATACATCCTTCTTTTAAATGTATTTTGCCTTTTGGACCTATTATAGTAATAGGCGCAGAGCCTGCTACATCTCCTGAATGCCTGACAGGTGGCTGGATTCCAAGTTTAATGGCATCTGTTCGAGATACCTCCACTTGCGTTTGTCGTCTAAGAGGGGCGACAATCCGCACGCGCTCTATCGAAGACTTTGGACCAACAATCGTCACTTGTTCTACACAAGCATATTGACCTGGTTGAGAAATATCACGATGTTTTTGAAATTCGTACTCTTTACCAAACAAAATATCAGCATGCACTTTTTCTAAATGAACATGTCTTGCAGAAATACTAACTGGTACACGTAACAAACTCTCTTCCTGTACCACTTCAATCTGATTGGCTTTGATTTCTTCCATCACGGCCTCTGTTATTGCAAGATACAATGCTGACTTTCGATCATCTTTCATGCTGGATCAGCCCTTTATGATTTAAATTCAGGTAACAATTTAGAAATGTCACTATGTGGGCGTGGGATAACGTGTACAGCTACAACTTCTCCTACACGTCCTGCTGCCTCTGCTCCTACTTCTGTTGCTGCTTTGACAGCTCCAACATCACCTTTAATAATCACGGAAACTAATCCAGAACCGATTTTTTCACTGCCTACTACTTCTACATTTGCTGCCTTTAACATAGCATCTGCTGCCTCAATTGATGCTGTTAATCCTCTTGTTTCAATTACTCCTAATGAATCACTCATGTGAATACCTCCATATTAATATAATTTTGAATTTGTCACGGTGCTAATCGTCTGTAAGACCACCACTTCAAGCTTCACGTAAATCGAGGAAGCTAAAGTGTGGGATAACAGACGGTAACACCCTGATCATAGTCTCACTTTATCTTAAGAAAGCTTTAATAATTTATTAACATCGCTATGTGGACGTGGAATAACATGTACAGCTACAACTTCTCCGACACGTCCCGCTGCCTCTGCTCCTACTTCGGTTGCTGCTTTAACAGCTCCGACATCACCTTTAATAATCACGGACACTAGTCCAGAACCGATTTTTTCACTGCCTACCACTTCTACATTTGCTGCCTTTAACATAGCATCTGCTGCCTCAATTGATGCTGTTAACCCTCTTGTTTCAATTACTCCTAATGAATCACTCATGATTTTCTTCCTCCTCTAATGTTTTACCTGTTTGCTTTTTCGTTGTATTTGTATTTCTTGTTGTTTGGTTCTTTGCTACTGACCGCTTTTGTTTAGTAGGTTTACTCGGAATAGCATACTTTAATATTTCAGGGTGTGGATTCGTAATCACCACTGCATTCTTTAACGGTTGATCCTGCTTGGTCTGGTTAACTTGCTTGGCAGTATCAACGGCTAGAGATACATCAGATATGGAACCACCGATAACAAGTGAAACTAATTTACCACCTAACTGATTATGACTGGACAAAAATTCAACTCCGGCTGTTTTGCTAACCTGATCTAACATCTCCATGGCAACTGCAAAATACTTTGTTTCTATCACACCAATAGCTTCATATTGTTTCATGCAGAATCACCTTCTTTATCCGGGATCAGCTTGCCATACATTTTGTCGTCGGGTTTAGGAATAGATTTCATCGTGACAACTTCTCCATGATGGGAAGCCTGTGTTGCCCCAACTTCCAAAGCGGCCTGGACAGACGCCAAATCCCCTTCAATCATAATAGTTAATAATCCTGAACCTGCTTCTTCTACCTTGATCACTTCAACAAAAGCATGCTTACTCATGGCATCAATAGCAATCATTGCTGTCACAGTTCCTATTACTTCAATCAATCCTAATGATCTTTTCATGTATATTCCCCTAACTTACTAGACTGCTATGGACGCTTTACTTTGCCTGTATTTAATAATTTTTCGAGACCAGGTGCCTGATGAGAAAGAAACCTTGTCACGATATCTTGTTGATCAATGTATTGGTTAGCTGCATGTCTTGCAGTTTCTAATGCAACCTTTATATCGGATACATTACCAGTAAATTTAACTTGTACTACTACGGGGATCAATGCTTGATCACCTGTAGTTGGATTATTACAATCCATTGCTTCAATCTTTACATTTGCTGCTTTACAAGCTTGATCCATTGCTGTCATGGCTACACTAAAGCCTAAGACTTCCAATAGTCCCACCGCTTCTCCCATCAGCTTCACCTACCCTCTAATGTTAAATCCGCCACTAGCAATTACGGTTCTCCGTTGTCTTGTAAAAGTTCTTGCTGATGTTACACCTTCACCAGTTGGTCCAGCAATCGTCATCGTTGTAAAACCTTCGCCGCGGAACCCTACTCCTGATAGGGAGGAGCCATTGTTAACGAAAATAGTAGTACCAATCGATTTAGCGAATTTGGTTACATTGCCAATATGATTCGAATGCATAACTGCTGTATGTCGATTGCCATGCTCTGCAGCTACAGCTCTTTCAATTGCTTCATCTATTGATTTCACTCTTACAATCGGAAGGATCGGCATTAATTGCTCCAGTTGTACATAAGGATGATTGGCATCAACTTCACAGATTAATAGTTTAGTTTGAACGTCTGTGACCCCTATTTGTTCAAGAATACGTGAAGCATCTTTACCGACCCATTCTTTTGCTACTAAATATTCTCTAGATAAATAGGAACAGCCTCCTGGTATGCCCTCGGTATTCTCTTTGAGCGTAAGGTTCATCACTTTTTCTAATTGTTGATGATCCAACATATAGACATTTTGATTTAACAATTCGAAAATTAAATCGTCGGCTACTTGGTCTACTACAAACACTTCTTTTTCTGCAATACATAAAAGGTTGTTATCAAAAGATGCCCCTTCTACGATATCTTTTGCAGCTTGAGACAGATCGGCAGTTTCATCAACAATAACAGGAGGGTTTCCTGCACCAGCGCCAATCGCTTTCTTACCAGATCGTAATAAACTCTTAACCATACCAGGACCACCAGTACCTGTTAATAGTTTTACAGATGAATGGTTAGCAATCTTTTGAACTGTTTCAATGGTTGGTTCCTTCACCATTGTAAGCAGGTTTTCCGGACCACCAGCTTTTACAATGGTTTGATTTAAAAGCTGTATCATCTCACGAGAACCATTTTTGGCTGATGGGTGAACGTTAAAGACAACGGCATTACCAGCTGCGATCATACTAATTCCGTTGTTGACGATTGTATCAATCGGATTGGTAACGGGGGTCACAGCACCTATCACTCCAAATGGCGTTTGTTCAACAAAGGTCAGCCCATCATCACCGGAAAAAGTTTCTGTTTCAAGTATTTCAGTACCTGGCGTTTTTTCTACGGTAAGGGAAAGTTTCTCTATTTTATCTTCGTAATTACCAATCCCTGTTTCTTCTAATGCTGTTTTTGCAAAATACTGTACTTTCTCTTTTACTGCTTGTCTTATTGCTTGAATAATGTTTTCTTTATCGGCTAATTTATATTGATTCATCCACTTTTGCTGGGCAACCTGAGCAGCTTCAATGGCATCATCTACGCTATCAAATACACCATTCTGATTACTGCGATGACTAACAGCATAGGACTGATTAGAACCTAGAGCAGATGAAAGTTGTTTCATTTTCATGTGCTGCTGTTTTTGTCCACCAGTATGCTGGGTTTCTTTTGGATCGATTGCTGCCTCAACATTTTTTAATACTGAATCAATAATCGTTTGAATGTCTTTTTCATTTAATTCCAACTACAATGAACCTCCTTTCTGAAGTTGTTCAATCACTCGTCTTGTAACTTTTTCTACAATATTTTGGATGACTTGTTCCTTTGTTTGATTGCTGGTTTGATTTTGAGCTGGATTTTGATCGGGTACCTTACAAGGTGGAACACCACCGGTTTTAATTCCCATTTTGTTTCGCATTTCAATTAAATCTGAAATTTGATTACAATTTAATTCGTTCGCTTTGTTTAAAATGTTTGTAGAATAGGTCAACATCAATGCATAATGCTCTAGTGATTCCATTCGATAATACGCTTCAAACAAATCTCTTCCCCACGTTAAAGCACCATGGTTCGCCAAGAGTACGGCATGATGATCTTTTATCAATGGTGTAATGGAATCAGGTACTTCCTCTGTACTTGGGGTTGCATATGGTGCAACTGGTACTCTTCCTAGCAGGACAACAGCTTCCGGTGATACTGGTTTCTCTAAATTAATGCCAGCGATCGCATAAGAGGTTGCCATCGGTGGATGAGCATGGACGACTGCGTTAGTCTCTTCACTTTCCCGATAGACTCTTAAATGCATTTTCACCTCAGAAGATGGCTTCCGGTTACCTGCTATAATCGTACCATCTAGACGCATTTTCACCATCATGTCAGGTGTCATAAAACCTTTGCTTACCCCTGTCGGTGTTGTCCAAATCGTGTCAGGACTAACCCGTACAGAAATATTACCATCATTGGCAGCAACAAAATTCTTTTGATAAATTCGATTTCCGATTTCTACGATCCACTTTTTGGCTTCAAAATCGCTATAATATTTCTTTTGATACAATGCACATCCCCCCTTCCTAATTGCGAAGTTATTATTCAAATATTTTCGTTAAATTTTCTTTATATGAAGGAGATACAATTCCCTTCTCGGTAATGATCCCTGTAATCAAGGAATGATCCGTCACATCAAATGCCGGATTATATGTTTTTATATCTGCTGGCGCCATTGGTTCACTGTACCATTTCGTTTTGATTTCTTCTTCAGACCGTAACTCAATTTCAATATCTGAGCCAGTTTCAGTATTTAAGTCTATTGTGGACATAGGAGCACAAACATAAAAAGGAATACCATAATGCTTCGCTAAAATAGCAACCCCTGATGTGCCGATTTTATTAGCCGCATCACCGTTTGCTGCCACCCGATCACACCCTACCAGTACTGCTTGGACTTTATCCTGGCTCATGACAATGGATGCCATGTTATCACATATTAGGGTGACATCAACGCCTGCTTCATTTAATTCCCAAGCTGTTAAACGAGCTCCTTGTAATAATGGTCTGGTTTCATCAGCATATACTTTAAAATCATATCCTCGTTCTTGCCCTAAATAAATCGGTGCTAAAGCTGTACCATATTTTGCCGTAGCAATAGTCCCAGCATTACAGTGCGTGAGAATGCCCCATCCTGGCTCTAGTACCTCAAGAGCATGATATCCAATTGCTTCACAAACCTTTTGATCTTCTTTTTTGATTAAATCAGCTTCTTCTCTCAAAGCGTTTTTGATTTCTGTAATCGTTCCAGTTTGTTCATTTTGAAGCCTTGCTTCCATCCGATCTAAAGCCCAAAATAGATTAACTGCTGTCGGACGTGACGACGCTAATTTTTCCTTTGCTGTCTTAAATTCTTGATAAAATGCATCAAAACTTGTGGCCTTACTGTTTTTGGTTACTATATAAATTCCATATGCAGCAGCAATTCCAATAGCTGGAGCACCTCTTACTTTTAATTGATAGATAGCGTCCCAAACATCGTCTACGGTTTTCAAATGTAAAAACTCTTTTTTATTTGGTAACTGTGTCTGATCTAACAAAATGATTGCATCATTTGCATCATCAAGCTTGACCGATTCAATAACAGTAACGTGTTCCGACATTTCATCTCCCCCTATCCCACTTAATTATATGGTAGAATCATATACTTTTTTGGTAATCTCGTAATATATTAGAGATCCTATCAATTAAAAAGCTTGTTTAACTTGATTGACAAAGTCAGTTCCTGAGTTAAATACAGCTCGGTTGATAATAAACTGTTTAGCGGCAGTTAAACAAGATTCTTCAGCTCTTTTCCGTGCATTTTCTTGTTCGATCGATGTAATATCCGCTACTTTGGCGAGTCCAATAATACGTCGACACAACTCTAAACCAGTGACTGCTGCCGTATCCATTAATATGTTATCGATATAATACGATTGAAAACCATCGTAAGTAGCGACAAGATCTTTTTCCGATTGATTCCACAACGTATTAAATTTTTCTTTAAAAAGATCAACCACATCTTTAATTGTATTTAAAATATAAGAAGTAAACTGTTCTCTTTCCTTTTCATCTGTAATAGTTGCTTGACCATTAGCATAAGCAAAAATCAGGTTAGCAACCACATTACCGATGTCATAACCAGCTGGACCATAAAAAGCAAACTCGGGATCAATCACTTTTGTGCTGCCTTTTTTGATAAATACGGAACCAGTATGAAGATCGCCATGAATAAGTGATTGGGCATTAGTCATAAACTCGAATTTTAATTTCGCAGTTTCTAACTGCAGTTGTTGGTCACCCCAAATTTCTTTTTCAATGAATGGAAGTGTGGTAGGAAAGACTTCATTTCGTTCACAATCATAAAAAGGTTCCGTATAAACCAGGTCTTCACTTATTTCACACAATTCTGGATTTATAAAACTTTTTACTAATGCTTTTTTGTCTTTATGATTCATCACAACATCGGAAGTTAGCAGCAATGTTTTTGCCATAAATGTTGTGATATGATCTGCGAAATCCGGAAATGTTTCATGTTTAATCAGTGCTGCTCTCATTATCTCATAATCAGATAAATCTTCCATTGCAAAACAGTTCATAATCGGATCATATTGATATGTTTTTGGTGTATACTCTGGTGCATAATCATATTGAATTTTTAATATATCACTTTCAATCCGGTTTCGATCAGGAGATACTTTAAATTCATCAGAAATTCTCGCAACCGGACCAGCTTGTTTTAGAATAATAGAATCGCCATTCTTTTCATCGACAATTCGAAAAACATAGTTAAGATTACCATCACCAATTTCTTTACAAGTTAAAACAGCATCCGGTTTGAAATAATCCAGTTTTTCTTTTGCATATTCGACTGCTTGCTCTTCATTCATCGTAAAATATTCACTTGAAAAGTCCGTCATGTTTATACCCCCTATTTTAATTTGTAGTAGGTTATCGCTAAGGCTAAAGCAAATACTCCACCTTTTACTATATCCATTGCATAATAAGGTACCGACATCATTACAAGTCCGTTTGCCAATATACCAATAAGCACAGCACCTACAAACGTGCCAAATGCATTTGGTTTACCTGCACCCAATACTGATAATCCAATAAATGCCGCTGCCACTGCATCCATTAAATAACTTCCACCAGCATTGATTTCAGCCTGCATGACACGCGATGCAAGCACAATACCACCGATTGCTGCTAAAAGCGCAGATAACACGTAAGCCAACACTTTATATTTATTAACTGGGATACCAGATAACCTGGCCGCTTCCTCATTGCCCCCTATTACATACATGTAACGACCGTGCTTCGTATAGGTAAGAAAAATATGCACGATAAATACAATGACAAACATAATAATAATGATATATGGTGCTTTTCCTAGTAAAGAGAATGCCTCGGTAATGTTTCCTTCAGAATAACTGCCATCAGGCATAATCATATTTTCAGAAATAGTAGCACTTCTTGTATAAGTTAAGGCTACTCCTTGAATGACAAACATTGTTGCTAACGTTAATAACATATCTGGTATTCTCATTTTGACAATTAAGAAGGAGTTTAATAAGCCTACTAACACTGCTGCCAATAATGCAACGACAATGGAAATTAATGTAGGTTGTGAATACCAAACAAACATGGAAATAACCACTGCATTTGCCAAAGATGCTACAGATCCAATTGATAAATCAAAGCCATTCACAGATAAAGATATCGTTAAGCCTACAGCAATAATGGTTACAATCGATATGGAACGTAAAATATTCTCAATGTTACTCCATTGTAGGAAGGCTGGGTTGGCAATAGAAAAAATTACAATTAGTAAAAAAATGGTTAAAATCGTACCATATTTATATAAAAATTGAAAAAAATCAAATGACTTCTTTTTTTTCTTTGGAGAAGAAAGTTGATTAGACGTATCAGAACTTACACTCATGAGTCCCTTCCCCCTGTCGAATAAAATAATAACTGTTCTTCTGTTGTTTTGGCTGTTTTTAATTCTTTGACTACTTTGCCATCATATATGACATAGGAGCGATCTGTTATACCTATGATTTCAGCTAATTCGCTTGAAGCGTAAATAATCGCTTTTCCTCTTTTGGCTAATTCGAGTATTAAAGTGAAAATGTCCTTTTTCGAACCAACATCAACACCTTTTGTCGGTTCATCAAAGATATAAATATCTGCATCTGCTATCAGCCACTTACCAATCGCAATTTTTTGTTGATTACCTCCTGAAAGGCTTGCTAATTTCGTTTCAATAGATGGCGTTTTAACGCTTAAACTTTCTACCATTTCTATCGATGCTTTTTTTTCCTTTCTAAAATTCAAAAACGAAAAACGATTTACAAATGACGAAAGGTTAGCGGACGTCAAGTTTGTTGTAACATTTTCCCCTACAAGAATCCCTTCTTTTCGGCGTTCTTCTGGTACAAGAGCAAGACCATACTTAACTGCATCATAAGGATTTCGTATGTTTAATACTTCCCCTCGTAACTGGACATTTCCGCGTACTTTACCAGATTCCCCGAATAAAGCTTTACATATTTCAGTTTTACCTGCTCCAACTAATCCAGCTAAACCAACTACCTCACCTGCGCAAACATGAAAAGTAACGTCTTCAACCTTTTCATCATCACGCAAATGTTCCACTTTGAAAATTGGTTGTTTAATTTCGCGCGTAACTTTAGGAAATTGCTCATCCATCGTTTTTCCTAACATATTTTCTACAATACTATTGATTGTCACATCTGTAATACGGTCATAGCTGACAAACTGTCCATTACGCATGACAGTGATTTCATCACAAATTTCAAACAATTCCTGTAACCTATGTGAAATAAAAATGATTCCTACATTATTTGCTCGCAATTGACGTACAATCGCAAATAATTGCTCCGTTTCTGCGTTACTTAATGGTGCTGTAGGTTCATCTAAAATTAAAAAGCGACAATCTCTCGATATGGCGCGTGCAATTAATATCATTTGTTTTTCTGCTAAAGACAATGTACTAACAAGACGACGAGATGATAGATGTATATTTAATTGATTTAACAATTTTGAAGCTTCATGATGTATGAATGAATAATTAACAAACTGTTTTTTTTTCATCCCATTAACCATTTCATTTAACATAATGTTTTCGCCTACAGTTAAATAAGGAATTAATGCCGTGTCTACCTCTTGATAAACAATTTGAATCCCTAAATCTTTAGCATCTTGCGGAGATTGAATGTTCACTTGTTTGTTATCTAAATAAATCGCACCAGTATAGTGGGTATATGCACCAGATAACACCTTCATTAACGTTGATTTACCTGCTCCATTAGCTCCTATCAACGCATGAACATGTCCTTTATTCATGCTGAATTGAGCGTGATCAAGTGCACGGACTCCAGGAAAATCAATTGTTATGCCTTCCATATGTAGTGCAGCTTTTGCCAATTAGATCACCCGCCTTTTTTACGGATTATACTTATGATGTAGAAGATAGAAAGCTAGACTAATAGGTAGGCATTTACTTTCTATCTTCTTGTGATTAATTAGAATGGTGTTCTCTTAGAGTTGTCATCCATTCTTCCTCAAATTGATCCGATTCTCCCCATCCTTCAACAACATCTGTTAAAGTTTCCATATTAACTTCTTCACCAGATGAATTTAATTCTTCTTGTGAAATGATCGATGGTTCCAAGGATGCTGTTTCAGGTGTTTCTTCTCCTGCAAATTTTTTCGCTAAAAGACGTACATTTACAGCACCAATAAGCTTTGGATCAACTGCTGCAGTGTATTTCCATGGACTATTCTCTTCTTGCATTAATTGTAGATCCGCATTCGATACATCAATACCATAGATGTCAACCTCTTCTCTACCAGCCTCTTTCAAAGCGCGAGTTGCACCAACAGCGAAAGCATCCCAAGTTGCAAAAATTGCGTCAAGCTCTCCCTCAGGTATTTCAGTTAACCATGCCCCAACCGCTTCTTGTGTTTTAGTTTGTGGGTCCTGTGCGTCACCAAAACGTTTTACTTCATTTATATCAGGATTTTCCTCTAATACTTGTTCAAAAATATTATTTCTTCTTACCATTGGTGGAAAACCATCTACCCAAAGATAACCAATATCAGCTTCTGGATGCTCTTCAACTAACTTTTCTAATGCAAGTGATGCTAATTCTTCATCGTCTTGAGAGGTAAGTGTTACACCATCAACCTCTAGAGCTCCTTCATTTGTATCAAATGCAACTACCTCAATGTCATTATCTCTTGCTTGCTGAATTAATTCCACAGTTGCATCATCGTCACCATGTGAAATAATCAGCCCATCATATCCTTGGTTAATTGCTTGTGAAATAGTGTCATGAAAGCTTGCCGTATCACCGTTGGCAGAGAACGTATCTACTTTCATTCCTAGCGCCGTTGCTTCCTGCTGTGCTCCGGCTAAAAATTGTTGAGTATGATCATCCCCACCAATTTTACGAATAACCATCACTTCTAATGGATCATCTGCTTGAAATGCTTCCGGGACTCCCTCTAAATCTCTCGAATCGCTGGAAGCTCCATCTGTTGCAGCATCCTTCTCTTGATCTCCGCATGCAGCAAGTACAATCAAAAGACTTGTAACAAGTGCCAACAACCATATTTTTTTCTTTCTCATTCTATAGACCCCCTATTATTTTATGATCAACATACTTACATTCTAATAAGTATGAAGTACCCTGTTAGATTCTCTTATTCTGTAACCTCTTGATAACTTCTTCTGTTAAACGATTAACAATATCTTCTGATCCATCTTGTTGTGTATCATGAACTGTTGCATCAGGTACAAGCCCTGTAGCTTTTTGCAATGATTGATCTAGATCTTCATATAAATCATCTATATTTTCCAACCCTACAGACAGCCGTACCATATCTTCGGATACACCAGTTGCTTCTAACTCTTCTTTTGATAATTGTAAGTGGGTTGTTGTTGCCGGGTGAATAATCAGACTTTTTGCATCACCGACATTTGCAAGATGTGACCATAATTCCATATTGTTTATTAATTTACTTCCTGCTTCTCTACCACCCTTGATCCCAAAAACAACCACTGAGCCAAAGCCATTTTCTAGATGTTGCTTAGCATATTGGTGAGAAGCGTGTGATATTAAACCTGGGTAAGTAACCCACGACACTGCCGGGTGCCCTTCCAATCTTTTCGCCAATTCTAGAGCATTATCATTATGTCTTTGTACACGGAGATTTAAAGTTTCCAACCCTTGCAGTAATTGAAAGGCATTGAATGGACTTAAGCATGCTCCTAAATCTCGTAATAATTGCACTCTTAATTTAGTGGCAAAAGCAATATCACCAAAGTCTTTGGCGTATACTATACCGTTATAACTTCTGTCTGATTCTATAAACCCAGGGTATTTTGGTGAATTCCAATCAAATTTACCTCCATCTACAACGATCCCGCCAATGGATGTTCCATGTCCTCCAATCCATTTTGTTGCAGAATGAACTACAATATCGGCACCTTGTTCGATTGGTCGGCATACATATGGGGAAGCAAAAGTATTATCTACGATTAATGGAACTTCTGCTTCATGTGCAATTTGTGAAACTGCCGGTATATCTAGGACATGCAAACTTGGATTTCCAATTGTTTCCGCAAAGACAGCTTTTGTTTTCTGTGTAATTGCTTTTTTGAAATTTTGTGGATCAGTTGGATCGACAAAGTGAACTTTAATACCATAACGTGGTAATGTGATAGAAAATAAATTATATGTACCACCATAAATATTGGTGGCGGCAACAACCTCGTCACCTGCTGAAGCGATATTCAACACAGTCATTGCAATACCTGCCATACCAGAAGCAGTCGCAACAGCTGCAACACCACCTTCTAGCAGCGCCATACGCTTTTCAAACACATCAAGTGTCGGATTCATTAAACGACTGTATATATTGCCGTTTTCCTGTAATGAAAATAGTTTCTCAGCATGCTCTGTATCTTCAAAAACATAAGATGTTGTTTGATATATCGGAACAGCTCTTGAACCTGTAGTGGGATCTGGTGATTGCCCGCCATGTAATAATAATGTTTCCAAATGTTTATCACCCATATTGAACCCCCCAATTATTTTTAAGGTGAGATAATTAAAAATATCATAACATAGAAAATTAAAAATTTGTCGAAAATAAAGCAAATTCTGAATTTTAAAAATATTCATCGTTGACTTTCATCATTTTTGTTCAATCTATTAACCTATCAGAAGCCGAATTGCTCCTAATGCAGCAAATGCTAATACTAATATTTGGAATACTTTTTGTGGCATAATTTTGATAACTCTCACACCGATTAGAGCCCCAATGAGAATAGCAGGAATGAGCCATAAATTAAATGTTATAGACTCCACTGTAATAATACCTAGAGAAATATAGAATGGAACCTTTATAACATTAACAAATAAGAAAAACCAAGCGCCAGTACCTACAAATTCTTGTTTTGGTAAACCTTTGACAAGTAGGTAAATCGCCATCACTCCACCTGCAGCATTCCCGATCATGGTTGTGAAACCGGCTAGAATCCCCATACTAAAAGTAAATAACTTTGATTCTGGTAGCAATTTCACGAAGCGCTCTCCTAGTTTTTCTCTGCTAATATGTAGTAATATAAGTGCCAATACTAAAATACCGATCATTGGTTTTAACTGTTCACTAGTAACGACATCTAACACAAGATATCCAAGTCCTATCCCAATCAATACCCACGGCACCAAAGAAAACAAATAACGCCAAACAACATTTCTACGATAATAGATGACAGCAAATAAATCCCCTACTATTAATAAAGGTAATAAAATCCCCACAGAGTCACGCGCAGGAAAGATTATCATAAAAATAGTAACAACCAAAATCCCCATGCTGGCTACACCAGCTTTAGCAAAACCTATTAAAAGAGCCGAAAATACGATAATAATCCATTCTACTATGGTTAACTCAAAAATGATAAACACCTCATTCTATAGTTACGAAAAATCCTTCCATCTTAAATAACGATAATCTGTATCACTAGTTTCTGATGCCTCTCGCTTTAAATCATCCAAGTTATCATAAACCGTAACTATTCTACCTTGAAAGGGTTGTAATTGATCGTCTATGATTTTTTCTACCCAACCAGGTGCATGCTCAGGCGAAACGTCTACCTTATTTTCAAAAAGTTTCTCTACATTTGCTAAATATTTCTTTCCTTCCTCACTTGTTCGCTGATATTTTGTCATGTCTGTATCATTTAAACCGGGATCAAGTGCATATACTTCAACATTCATATGTTGTAATTCATTAGCTAGATTTTCTGTGAATCTTGCAATTGCTGTTTTAGATGTGCCATAGCCATTGCCATATGGAAAGGCATCTAATGTTCCACCGCCAACAATGTTAATTATTTTTCCATGCTGTTGCTTCAACATGAATGGAATAACCGTTGCAACACAGTGATAGGTTCCAATCACATTTGTCTCCATATCTTGCTTAAACAAATCAGGTGACACTTCCCACGTTGGACCTATTGCCTGAAAGGATCCTGCATTATTAACCCATACATCTATTTTTCCAAACGTATCGATGACATACTTTAAGGTTGATTTTACATCTTCTAAATTTGTTACATCCATAGCAACCATACGGTGATCTCCCGAATATTGTAACAATTCATCACGAACTTCTTTTAGTTGTTGTTCATCTCTTCCAGATCCAACTACTGTAAATTCACGTTGCGCAAAATAATTGGCCATATTTCGACCGATTCCCCTTGTTGCACCAGTAATAAAGATAACTTTTTTGTTCATACAATCACCTCTTTTAGTATTTATAATGGACTAGACTATTACATTAACAATCAACCAAATTAAGACAAAACTAATAATCATCGTGATGTTAGATGCTGTCCCGACCAGCCGTTGATTATAACCAAACATGATAGCATACGGTAATACAGATGCTGGTGTTGGTAATATAAAACCAATCAATAGAGTGAACTTAAACATTTCCTCTACCGGTAACCACAGGTAACATGCAAAGCCAGTAATCAAACCAATGCCATATTTTGTGAATAAAAATTTAGCTATAAGTTTCCCATACCCTTTCGCAAAGGAAAAGTTTAAATATAGGCCTAATAATAATAGAGATAGCGGCATATTGGCTACAGAGATCACACTCGATACATTTACAACTATATCAGGTAACTGAAAGCCGATAATATTTATCAAACACATAATTAGATATGTTTGCAATGGAATCGATTTGGATAATTTGACGATAATCGACCTTGTCTCCAGCATCCCGGCACTACCAGCATACACACCAGCAATAATATAACTGAGTCCAAATACAATAAATGCATTACCGACATCAAACATACCAAAATATTTTAACCCCTCAAAACCAAATAAACCTTCTACAAGTGGATAGGCAAATAATCCGATGTTTAATCCTGGGACCATCATACCGAACGTACCTTTAATATCTTTCGTATGCTTACGAAATACCATAAGAGCAATGACTGCATTGATCACTCCATATATAAAAGCAATAATAACCAAATAAAATAACGAAGCTGTAAATTCAACATCACTAAAGGTTACGATAATTAAACATGGTAACGTTAAATTAAAAACTATCCTTGCTATACCTTCCCCATCCTTCTCTTTCACTAGGTTAAATCGTTTTAGTACATATCCAATTGCAATAATAACAATCGATATAATAAATTGTTCATTAAATCCACTCATTTCACTGTATCTCCCTGTTGTCTCGTTTCTTTTCATCCCTTCTACTATATCATATTGTGCAACAATTCGTATCACGAACACTAACTGTCTGATATGTTTCGCTGTCCACCAGTAGGAACAAATACCTCCAATAATAGAAGTTTCAATTTATCTTAATTTTTTGACAGATATATATCCTAGATGTACCATAATTTATGGAAATAGTTAAAAAATTCTTAAAGGGGGACTAGTTTTCTCTTAAGGAGAGACTAACACTATATGACGGAGACATGGTATTTTATAGACACAGAGAAACAGACACCTGCCTATAATATGGCAGTTGATGAGTGCTTATTAAAGTGGCACAGTGACCAAAAAATACCGCCAACCATTCGATTTTACGAGTGGCTGCCGGCAGGATTGTCGATCGGTTATTTTCAAAAAACAGTCAATAAGATTGATTTGGAAGCAGTCCGTAATAATGGTATAGAACTTGTCAGAAGGCTAACCGGAGGGCGCGCTGTGTTACATGATCAAGAATTAACATACAGTGTGATCGTCTCCGAGGAACACCCTCATATGCCTAAGTCGGTAAAAGAAGCCTATATGGTGCTTTCAAAAGGTCTGCTAGAAGGTTTTCACACATTAGGTATTGATGCATCCTTTGCAACACCTGAGGGTAAGTTAAATACAACACAGTCTGCTGTCTGTTTTGAAGAGCCTTCATGGTATGAACTTATAGTGGATAATAAAAAAGCTGCAGGCAGTGCCCAAACGAGAAAACAAGGAGTTATCTTACAGCATGGGTCGATCCCGTTAACAGTAGACAATGATAAACTCTATGATTTGTTTGTGTATCGAAATGAAAGGGTAAAGCAAAGGGCTCGAGATGCATTTAATGATAAAGCCATTTCTATCGAGCAAGCGGCCAACCGAAACGTCACATTAGAAGAAACGAAAAAAGCCTTCAAAAAAGGATTTGAAAAGGGTTTAGGCATTAAATTACATGAATTTCAATTTACTGAGGAACAAGAACAGGAAATCAAAGCGTTAATGGAAAGTAAATATTTAAGTGATCAATGGAACTTTACAAGATAGGAGCGATACAAAATGGCAAAAAATCAAGAACATCTACGTAAACCAGAATGGCTAAAAATAAAAATTAATACAAACAAATCGTATAACCGTCTTAAACACTTAATGCGTGATAAGCGTTTAAACACAGTATGTGAAGAAGCCAAATGCCCAAATATTCATGAATGCTGGAGCGAGAGAAAAACAGCCACCTTTATGATTTTAGGAGATACATGTACAAGAGGCTGCCGTTTCTGTGCTGTTAAAACCGGGCTTCCGAATGAATTGGATTGGGGCGAGCCGAAAAGAGTTGCAGAATCAGTTGAGATTATGGGCTTAAAACATGTGGTAGTTACTGCAGTTGCACGGGATGATTTGAAAGACGGCGGTGCTGCTGTATTCGCTGAAACGGTTAGGCAAATCCGTGAAAGTGTCCCAGGCTGTACGATTGAAATTTTACCTTCTGATATGAAAGGTGATTACGAAAGCTTACATACACTAATGGACAGTGGTCCTGACATTTTCAATCACAACATTGAAACAGTGAGAAGACTTACGAAAAAAGTACGCGCAATCGCAATGTATGATCGTTCGCTTGAGTTATTACGCCGAGTGAAAGAGATTGCTCCAAATACACCAACAAAATCAAGTATTATGGTTGGTCTTGGCGAGACAAAAGAGGAACTTATTGAAGTAATGGATGATTTGCGTGCCAATAATGTTGATATTATGACAATAGGCCAATACTTACAGCCTACAAAAAGACATTTAAATGTTGAACGTTATTATCATCCGGATGAGTTTAATGAGTTAAAACAAATAGCTTTATCTAAAGGATTTAAACACTGTGAAGCTGGTCCTCTAGTTCGTTCATCTTATCACGCTGACGAACAAGTAAATCAATCTGCCGCTCAACGTCGTATTAAGTATATGAAAGGCTATGAAGAAACAAGTGGTGAAGAATTAAAGAACTTTACTTTTTAATGAGGATAAAGGGAGACTTACAATGACCAACTACAAAGCTCTTTTCTTAGATATTGATGGAACCATCTTGCGTCGGGACCATACGATTGAAGATACGACAAAAAATGCCGTTAAACAAGCACAAGACAAAGGGATAGAAGTGTTCCTCGCTACAGGACGTCCTCTCCATGAAGTTAATGATATCGCTGAAGCATTGGGCGTAGATTCTTTTATAGGTTATAACGGAGCATATGCGATTTATGATGGTAAAACAGTAGTTGACGAACCAATAACTAGCTCTGTGATTGATCACTTTTTATATGTTGCTAAACAAAATGAGCACGAAATGATTCTCTATACAAATGAATTAAATTTAGTGACTTCAGAATCAAAGCAAGTAGTAAAAGATTTCATTGATTATTTCGATTTAAGAGAATATCAAGCATATGAAGATAAATTTCGAGATCAAATATTAGGCATAACGCTTATGGATCTTCAAACTGATGAGCCTGCTCTTTATGATGTGAAACAAGAGGATATTTATTTTTCACAAGTAAATGTCGAAGGCTTAGAGCATTGTTATGATATGATCAGAGAAAATGTGAACAAAGGGCAAGCTATTAAGAAAGTACTTCAGGAGTTAGATATTCCAGCTGAAGCAGCGATTGCTTTTGGTGATGGAATGAATGATAAACAGATGTTACAATATGTCGGTGAAAGCTTTGCGATGGATAATGCAACGCCTGAAGTCTTTCAATATGCCAAACATCGTACCACCTCCGTAGAGGACTCAGGCATTTATAACGGATTAAAACAATTAGGAATTATAGAAGACTAAAAGTTATAGATTTATTGTTTACTCTACTTTTTTAAGACAAATCTTTAGGGACTCTTAGAAGATTTGTTGTTTATCTTCATTTATTCAACAAATCTTTTGGTTCGCTCTTTTGATTTGTCGTTTATCTCGGTTTATTCAACAAATCTTCGGGTTCGCTCTTTTGATTTGTTGTTTATCTTGATTTTTTTAAAGATAGATGTTAAAGCCATCCATGGAATGTCCATACACATTCAGTACACAAAGAAGCCAACTTTGTTTTGAAGTTGGCTTCTTTGTGTTTCGTGAAAACAGACACCTTAAATGGATAGGGGAGCAACAAGCTATCATACATATAAGCAGGCTAAAGTGGACTAATTATTTAGGCTTACATGTATTTTATTAATTAATGAACTTTCCACATTCACTAATTAATAGGATAAATATAATATAACAAAGGATACTCAGTACAACAGTAAACTTGTGAACTTATCTGACAAAGAATTTTAAAGCCTTCATCGCCCATTTTTACTAAAACTAGTCATTTACCCTAACTTATCTGGCTAAAGTACATACATTATATAGTGACAATACACAAGGAGGTTGATAGGAATGAGTCATTATGGAGGCTGCAGTCCATATGGTGGATACGGTAGCGGATATGGATACGGCGGTGGTTATGGCGGTGGATTCGCCTTAATCGTTGTTCTTTTCATCTTGTTAATTATTGTTGGTGCTTCTTTCTATAACTAATCATATAGATCCTGAGCAACAACCTATTCCACCTTTCAAAAAAGATCCCCAAACCGGGGATCTTTTCATTTATAATGATGGATCGTTTATCATTCTGACTTGATATACACCACCTGCAATCTTATTTTTCGCTGCAGAAAATGTAACGGTTACTTTTTCTTTACCATTGATTAGTTCCGTTGGTATCGGATAGGTTTTCGAATATAACTCACCAATATTTGGTTTATTAAAGTGCTCTTCAGCTAGTACATGCCCATCAATTTTTATCTCAAAATCTCTTTCTAATCTTTTACCGTCTATTTCCATCGTAAAATCACTTTTATTGTAGGTGATAAATAAATACATCTTTTTTTCGGGATCGACTTTTAAATCATAGCTGAAATAACCACCATCACGTGCATCTCTCCAACCGCTATGGACATCATTGCTATATCCAGAAGTTGAATTTTTCGCTTGCATATTATGATCTACTTCTGGTTGCTGTTCATTAGGCGTGACCTCATCGACAATCATCTTTTGCTCCCGCGCTTTTCGTTTCCTTTCTTCATCACCGAACTCTTTAAACTCCTGTTCGGACATAATATTCCAATAGATCGTATAGCGCTCATGATGTATATCATAAAAAGGCTTCAACTGTACCCGTTGATGACCAGGTTGTCCGATTGCTTCAGTTTCAAATAATAGTTTTTCTTTATCTTTAGCTTTTATCCAATCATTTAGCGGCCTATCTGTCACTAATGTCGGCACATCAATTAATGGATGATTATTTAATGCCAGGTGATTATCAAGAATATCCGTTTCCGGAAAGTTATCTCGGCCTAATGCCCCGGCTAACACGATTGGTCCATACATGATCACTTGTTTTTTCTTATCATCTTTTGCATGATATCGATATAAATCTAATGGTAAATCATATGTAATCTGATCTCCATTTTGCCAGATATGTTCGATTATAAGATATCCTTCATCCTCTACAGCATTTACTTCCTTTCCATTAATTTTTAATGTTGGTTCATCGGAGAACCAGGAAGGCTTTCGAATAGCAATCTGTTTTACTTCACTGCTTGCCTTTTCTATTGTGATCGTGGTACTTGGCTGATATGGAAATGCTGTTTGTTGTTTAATAACCATTTGGTCATTATCGTATGATGCTTCTGCAGAAATAAATAAGTGCACAAATAACCTTTTTTCGATTTTTTCAAAAATACGTCTATTATATCTTGCCGGATTTTCCATTCCTGTACCAGTACAACACCAGAACGAATTATCATGGGAGTGGTATACTTTGAAATGACCAGGTTCAGAAGATACAAAATACGTTTTCATGCCTGAATCAGGATCTTGTGACGCAAGAATATGGTTATATAAAGCACGCTCATAATAATCATAGTAATGAGCGGAATGATCCCATGTGAAAAGGACTTCTGTCAATTTTAACATGTTATATGTATTACATGTCTCCGTTGTTAGAATTCCCAGTTCTTCGGCATTTTCAGGACCAAAATGCTCACGAATACTATTTCCTCCAATTGCATACGTGCGATAGTGAACGACTTGATCCCAAAAGTATGTCGCTATCTGCTTATATTTTTCTTTTCCTGTAATGTTATAGAGTTTAGCCACTCCAATCACTTTCGGTATTTGTGTATTGGCATGCTTTCCTTCTAAATCATCTTGCTTGTTTGCTAATGGATCTAATACAGCCTTATGGTAAAACCTTTCAGCTAGATCCAAATAACGAGTATCTTCTGTAATTAAATACAGATCCGCTAGTGCTTCGTTCATTCCACCATGCTCACAGGTCAACATACGTTGGAATTGGTCTTCTGATAAATTTATCAATCCATTATAAGCCCAATCAGCAAGCATTGTAACAGTTTCCAATGCTAAAGTAGACCCTGTTACTTGATGAACATCGATAAGTCCTGCGTAGATTTTATGTATGGAATACCATGGTACCCATGATCCTCCGAGGCTAAAGTTGTCTACTTCAAACTCCCCAGAAAATACTTGATCAAAACAATCCCGCGGGAAACCACTGACATATCCTTCCTTATCAAAGGCCTGCACAGCAGCTAATTCAGTTAAAGCATACTCTATTTTATCCATTAATGCTTCATCACTTGTTACTTGATACATAGTTGCCGCTGCTGACAACCAGTGACCAATGGAATGGCCAGCAATCCCCATAGACTCCCATCCACCATATCTTTCTTTTTTGGCTGTTTTACCTGCAGCTTCATAGCATGGAGCAACAAGCCGATCAACATCTAAGTATAGTAAGTATTCCTTTCCTTTTTGTTGAGAATTTTTAAAGATTCCGTCTAGCAAATTCACATTATGCATATCTTCCACCTCCGTTAGCTATATCTAACACTAGTATGAAGTGTTATGGAATAGTTGTACATTCACAATTAATTAAATTACATATCTTTTTTTTAGATTTCTGTTAAAATGTATTTAAACTATTTTAGAAGGAGCGATCGTTTTGTCTCATCCCGTGATTATATCAAGCAGTTCATTCCCTCTTATTCATGAAATAGGTTTTATGGGTGATGAAGATGGCGTCCTAAAACATCCGGATCGTGTGATGTCAGAATTAAATGTTTTTGTTTACGTTATTAAAGGGCAATTACAAATTATAGAAGATAATGAAGTATATAATCTTAAGAAAGGTTCCTATCTTTTTCTTAGAAAAAACATCCATCATTGGGGAGACGAATTCTATCAATCTGGTTCTCAATGGTTTTATATTCATTTTTTTAATTATGACATACAGGAAAACGTTAACGAATATAGCACATATGGAAAAACCTCGCTTATTCATCAGGAGGAATATCAGAAAAAGCTTACCATGCCTAAACATGGAGAAGTGTCTCATCTCGGTTATACCCAGTCACAACTTGAACAAATATTAGAAATGTTCGAATCATCCCATCCAATGAGACCATTATTAACCTGTATGCATGCACATCAGTTATTCTTAGAGTTATATATGGAGAATCTGGAAGCCTATACCAATATGAAATCCAATAGAATGGTAGCTAAAATGATTCAGTTAATTGATGAACGAGAAAGCTACAAGTTATCCAGTCAAGAGATCTCTGAAGCTTTAGGTATGAATTATGCTTATCTTTCCACCTTGTTTAAACAACACACAGGAAAAAGCATTACACAATATCAAAATGAACGAAAGGTGGAAAAAGCGATTCAATTGTTTCGAAAAGAAAATTTTAATGTTTCAGAAGTAAGCGACAAGTTGGGATTCTCCAATCCATTCTATTTCAGTCGAGTCTTCAAAAAAGTGACAGGCATGTCCCCTACTGACTATCTGAGACAAATATATCGGGGGTGAAATGGAAAAGATACAATCGTTCATTGTATTTTGGAGTTGATTATGTATTAAATGGCAGTATATTTTTGTATGTAAAAAGGTCTTTAACATACAGTAATGTTGTATATTGAAGATCTTTTTGATCATATTGCTTCTTCAACTAAAGGTCAATAGTTGAAGTAGAGTTGAATTCAATTAGTTAATGTATTTCTATTTTCAATCTGAATACGTTTCGCCTTTTTTCATGTCTATAACATGATGTTTATGAATTCTATCTTACTAATGGAAGAGCTACTACATCATGCGGGGTAATAGGGAAATTAGACGGTCCTCTTTGGTTCGAAAAAGTCGTTTACGATGAAAAAATCACACTAGATGAAAGTATCTAACATAATAAGCACATACAAAAAGACCATAAATTGTATCTTTTACCAAATTCCGTCCCCCTCTCTTGTTATATTATCTAATTACAGATTTCTGCTTCACTTCTAAAGTTTATTTG
This sequence comes from Gracilibacillus salitolerans, assembly GCF_009650095.1. GTDB lineage: Bacteria > Bacillota > Bacilli > Bacillales > Amphibacillaceae > Gracilibacillus > Gracilibacillus salitolerans. The sequence goes on from NZ_CP045915.1 coordinate 3,281,522, forward strand.
AAGAGCAACCCATTAGCGAAAAGAAAAAAGAGCATCAAAGGAATTATTTTTTCATTGATTTTTCCTCCTTTTATAAGCTCTTGTTTATATGTTTTTTTCGTCACAGTTATTAAACATTACTACTACTTACTTTTAATATGTATAGGAACTGTACTCCTTGTTCCACTCTTGCACCCGTGGGAACAACATCTAATTCGTTATTTGTAATAAAATAGCTATTTCCAAGGTGTAAGTGGACATCAAGTTCGTTACTTCCTTAAATTCCTAAGAAATCTGCCTCTATTTTGCTAAATAAAGGAACAGATGTCCACGAACATCCCAATAACATTATTTTCAATAGATATAACGGAATAAATGTCCGCGATTAAAAAAACTAATAAGTATGGCGCATAGCTTCTTCAAAGGTACAGGCAAAATAAAATAAAAAGGAATAATAAGAATTCTATAGAATAGAAAAAGAAAGGCTCAAATAATTAATTGTAGAATTTAATGAAGGGAGAGGGAAATTTTGGGTTCAAGAATTATGCACTTGATTATTGGTAATAGAATGGCAGAGTCTTTATCGATAGAAGATAAGACACCATTTTTGCTTGGAAGTATTGCTCCAGATGCAGTATTTTTACATGAAGACAAAACCATATCACATTTCTATATAGGTGAAGTCAAAGACTATTCAAGAAGCATTGATTATAAAGGTTTTTTACAGAAGTATAGTTCAGAAGTAGAAAATAAAAATCTCTTTATATTAGGGTATTGTGCACATTTAATTGCTGACGATATATGGCTAAGAGGATTTAACCTCTCTTGGTTAAGGAACAGAATGGATGCTGATGAAGGATTATACGAGTTATACCATAATGATTTTCGATTACTAAATGCAAAATTGTTAGATTACTATGGTTTTACAGATGAATTGAGAAAAACGCTTAGCCATTTTCCTACAATTATAGATTTAGAAGAGGTTAAATCTAAGGATGTTGAAAAATTCATACCTTATGTGTTAGGTGATATGGAGTACGATAAAGAAGTTTCAAATGAAAAACTTAATGTTTTTACGTTTAACCAAATTGTTGGTTATATAGAGACATCAGTTGATGTGGGACTATTGAATATAAAACCTTTGCTTACTTAAATTTTTTTATAATCTTCATTCACGACTCTTAATTAAAAAGACACGGTTAGATTCCGTGTCTTTGGACTTGCTTATTTTCCTTTTGTTCCTTGGCCTTTACTGTGTAAGGAGAAGAGATTAGTGTCGATCGAGAATTGGATCGATTGACGTTCTCTTTCTCGTTTTAACGCAAGCTGGATTAGTTGATCGGTTAATTGTTCGAAATCTTTTCCACTTGGTTCCCATAAATAGAAAGATAGTGACCCTGGAATCGTGTTAATTTCATTCACAAAAACTTCTCCATCAGGGTTTAGCAAAAAGTCAATTCGAGAAACACCACTTGCATTCAATAAACGGAAGGTTTTCTCTGCCAATTCTTTTACCTTTGCTGTTGCTTCTTCACTAATTTCTGCAGGGATAATACGATTGACACTTTCCATCCCTTTTGTGTCTCCTGTTTTACCACCACTTTGATATTTATCAGCATAGGATAGAATCTCATCTGTGCTCAACACTTGTTCGCAGACAGAGCTTTCCACATTTTCATAATCACCAATAACAGAACAATTAACTTCCGTTAAATCTGTTATCATTTTCTCAATAATTACTTTAAAACTATAGGAAATCGCAAGCTCAATTGCTTCCTCTAATTCCTCTGCGTTATCCACCTTAGAGATACCAACACTTGATCCAAGGTTAGCTGGTTTCACAATAACGGGATAACCAATTTTTTCAGCTAATTGTTTAATTTCATCCTGCTGCTCATGCCACTGACTAGAGTAAAACCATTCATAATCAACAATTGGCACACCGGAATCACGTAAAATCTGCTTCATCATCACTTTATCCATTCCTGCGGCTGATGAGGCAACATCACAACCAACATAAGGAAGACCTAATAATTCAAGGTATCCTTGTAGAGAGCCGTCCTCACCATTCGTACCGTGGATAACCGGAAAAACGATATCGATCGTTGTAATGACACCTTTCGAGAAAAGAGAACGATCTTTTTTCTTAAGGACAATAGTTCCTTTGCTTTCCTGTTCCAATACGACTTTGTCTGCTTGTTTAAACAGTTGATCCAAGTCTTTATAATTCTCGATATCTGTTAATACATCCCCTGTATACCATTCTTTAGTTTTACTAATATAAATAGGTACTGGATCATATTTTGATCGATCGATTGCATTGAATGCTTGAAGTGCCGAGATAACGGAAACTTCGTGTTCTACAGATACACCACCAAAGATTACGGCTACTTTCGTTTTCACAGCCTATTCCTCCCAATAAATTACTCATTATATGTGTCTGGTAAATCATTTTCCAATAATATAATAGCATCTTGGCGGTTTAATGCCTGGATTTGTGATATCGCATGATTTAAGTCTTTCGCAACAAACAATTGATCTTCTGGATAGCCTTTTTCGTTAAGCCCATCTTGAATTGGTTTAGTCTGTTTCTCCCCTACTAATATCACGTAATCACATGCATTTGCCGCATACTCACCAAATGCTTTATTATATTGATATTCCTTGTCACCTAATTCTACCATACCTGGTGTCACTAGTACTTTATATCCTTCCATTGATGAAAGGACCTCCAAAGCCATACGTGAACCAGTTGGATTCGAATTAAAACTGTCATCAATCACCGTTAAATTACCGAATCCTTTCTTAATTTCCATACGATGTTTGACTGCTTGAATCTTCTTCACACCAAGCTGAAGTTTGTTCAAAGGCACTCCCATTTCTGATGCTACACTGATCGCAGCCAAAATGTTATATACATTATGTTTGCCTAACAACTTTGTCTCAAAATCAGCATCCAATGTCCCTTCTTTATTCGTCACTCTAAAAGTCGTTCCTTTGTTGTGGAAACGAATATTAGAAGCAAGATAGTCTGCTTCTTTGTCATCAATCGCAAAATAAACTTTGCGACACTGATTTTTTGGTGTATAAGACATTATATTTTGATCATCACGATTTAAAAAAGCAACACCATCAGCTGGCAATGTTTCGACAATTTCATACTTTGTTTTTTGTATGTTTTCAAGTGTTTTAAATGTTTCTAAATGCTGTTCACCTATTGCCGTTAAAATCGCATATTTGTGGCTAACCATTTCACAGATTTCTTGAATATTGCCTGGTTCCTTTGCGCCCATTTCGGCAATAAATACATCATGATAAGGTTTTAATGAGTTACGGATTGTAATCGTAACACCGATTTTCGTGTTGAAACTGTTCGGTGTTTTTAACGTATTAAAATGTGATGACAAAATGGTATCTAAAATAAACTTTGTACTCGTTTTACCAAAGCTTCCCGTAATACCAACCGTTTCCGTATTTTTAGCACTATCGATTATACGCTTCGCATCTTTGTAATAATATTCTTTAATACTATTTTCAATTGGTTTATTAATGAGATTAGCCAATAATACTACTCCGTATGTGAGGATAGAACCTAGCGCAATCACTAATGCTGCGTAGCTTAACGGGTAATCATTCCAAATAAAATGTAAACTTGTTGCTAACAAGAAAAGATAAACAATCGCAATTGTCGTGATCAGACGTTTGATACGAGCGGTAACAGCCAACTTTTTCTTTTCTTGTTTATTTCTCGGTACGAATAGACCTAACAATGCGATAACAAATATAAGCCAATTCCACTCGAAAAGTATAAGAAGTGCTAAAATAAGTGCTAACCACTCATGAACAGGTACAACTTTTGACCAATGCTCTGTCATCCATCGCCATAATCGATTGTTAAAATAACTGTTTAGTTGCAGCATATGGATTGATTGTTTAACACGAAAAAATACGTACACCATCCATAATACACTGACAATTGAAAATATAATCTGCATCATCAAACTGCTCCTTTATCCTCTTCTAAAAAAGTATCTACAATCACCGCAACACGGCGTTTTTGTTCTAAAAACACATAATGGCCAGCGTTCTCAATTAACGCTAATCCGGCGTTCGGGATTAATTGCTCCATAATCTTCGCATCCTGTACAGGTGTTGCCATATCATTTGCACCCCAAATTAATAACGTCGGCGCTTGAATGTTTGGCATATGGTGCTGTAGATCCTCGTTGACTACTTTACTTAATGTTTGTTGCATCACTCTCGATGCATTTTGATAATCCGACGATCCTGCTTTACCACGGTATTTCGCAATAATATCATCTTTATATCGATTTAAAATTGGTAGACTTAGCACCTTTTTTAATGTTTTATACGAGTATACTTTTACATAATAATCTGCTTTACGTTTCGGTTTCACACCAGCACTACCTATTAATATCATTTTATGTACATTATCCTGGTGCCGGTCTGCATATTTTAGTGAAACTCTTCCACCAAATGAATGTCCGATTAATATCGGGTTGATTATTTCTAATTTTGCTAAAAACTGTTCAAAAAAATCAGTGTATCTGCCTACATCCCACGCTTCTGGTGGTTCATCACTTTGACCAAATCCAGGAAAGTCCAATGAAGTAACCTGAAAATGAGCACTTAAACTATTTTGTAAATCCTCAAACAAATCGAGGCTCGTTCCCCAACCATGAAGCATAACGACAGGGCGACCCTCACCAGTTTGTTTATAATGTATTTTTAATTGGTCTATTTCCATAAACACGAATGAACGCTCCCTTATTAATCTCAACTTATAACTTTCGAACATTACTTCTACTATATGACGCAAAAAAGATATTTAGAAAGAAAAATTTCACATCCATAATCATACCATAAAACGTGACAGAGGGACAGATTTAATGTACTGATATCAGCCCATTAACCTGTCCCTCTATTTACAATAAATTTGCCTTGGTTAATCTGTTCCTTATCATAATTCCCAACCAGCTTGCAAGAATGGCTTTGATGACTCCAACAATTAAGAAGGGATATACCCCTGAAACCATTGCCGCACTCCAGCTTAATTCTGCGACAAATTTAAGCTGAGTCATGCCAAATGCTAAGGTAACAAGCATCCCCACAATATTCGCAATCAATGCCATTTTGAAATTAAAGGATGTTTTTTCTAAAATAAGTCCAGTTATGTAGGCAGTTGCAATAAAGCCAAAAATGTAACCTCCTGTTGGGCCGACTAAAACTTGCGGTCCTCCAGATAAACCAGAAAATACTGGAAGGCCAATCAGACCGATTAACAAATAGGCAAACATGGATAGAGCGCCTAGCTTACTGCCGATAATCGTAGCTGTTAAGCCTACTGCTAAGGTTTGTCCACTGAATGGAACAAGCCATAATTGTACTTGCAATTGTGCTAAAATAGCTGTAATCGCCGCAAAGATACTTGCTAAAATAAGTGCTCGTAATTTACTAGATTGCATTTTCCTCTCCCTTTCGTTAACCTCACAAAATAAAAGTTAACACAAAAACTTTAGAGAGACAACTATATTTTGTAAAGAATATTTTCGTAGGACCCGACCTGTTGTACAAAACCTCCTTAACCTTTCCTGATTTCTCTTATGTCAGAGACTATTTTTATGGTTTTTAGTTCTAATTAATGAATGGAAGACCATAAACTAGGAACAAGGGGTGAAAACGAATGACCGTTCATGTTGTTCAAAGTGGAGAATCCTTATGGCAAATTGCAAATCAATATCAACTTCCGATTTCTGCTATTGTTGAAGTGAATGGTTTGCCTTCAGCAAATACCATCATACCTGGTCTTGCGCTTTACATTCCGGATCAAGCTAATGTTCAATTGAGACCTTATATGATCAAGGCAGGAGATACGCTTTGGCAGTTATCTAATCGTTTTAACACCACGATAGAAGCTATATTACATGTGAACACCGTGGCAGATCCGAATCAATTATATATTGGCCAAAGGCTTCTGATTCCTACACCGTTGAAACCCCAAATAGAAACGCTAGGCTTTATTGTTCCATACTCACCACAAACCTTTTTACCCATTCTTCGAAATTTATCTGATTCGCTGACGTACGTGGCAATTGTATCTTACTCTTTTACCGCAGAAGGCTATGCCTATTTGTTATTAGATGATAAAGAGGTCGTTAGGGAAAGCAACCGGTTGGGTGTCACCCCTCTTTTAATGATTCGTAACTTTACATCCGAAGATTTTGATGCTGAATTAGCTGGGAACGTGCTTGCTAATCCAGTTTATCGGAGAAATTTAATAGAAAGTTTATTACAATTTGTTAATGAAAAAGAATATGGTGGAGTATCACTGGATATTGAATTTATTCCTCCTGCACGAAGGGACGATTTTAATACATTTTTGAACGCATTAAAAACTGCTCTTGGTACGCGCATTCTACATGTCAATGTACATGCAAAAACAGAAGATTTGCCAACAAATCCAATCGTAGGAGCCTATGACTATCAGGCAATTGGAGCGATTGCAGACGTGGTAGCTGTTATGACAATTGATTATGGATATCCAGGCGGTCCACCCGATCCGGTAGCACCATTGTGGTGGATGTACCAGGTTGTTCGATATGCAACGAGCTTAATTGATTCTCGCAAGGTACAAATTGCTTTTCCTTTGTATGGTTATGATTGGAGAGTAACTGATAATACGACCGCGGCTGTATCAGTTAATGGTGCACAAAACCAGGCAATCTCTGCTAACACAGTGATTGAATTTGATCAGATAGCTGCCTCACCATGGTATCGATATTGGGAGGAAATGGAGAAACATATTGTTTGGTTTGAAGATGTTAGGAGTTATCGGGAAAAATATACTTTAGTCGATCAATATCAATTGTTAGGTGTAACATACTGGCAATTGAACCTGCCAGCACCGCAGAATTGGGTTTATTTAAATAATCATTTTATTGTTACTTAAAACGACTAGGTCTTGATTTGAGGGCGGAACAAAAACACGAGCATCAATTTTGATGTTCGTGTTTTGCCGTAAGTCGAGTACTTTATAGAGTTGTTTAGTCTAATAATTTCCCCAAGTTTATTCAGTCTGTTCTTCGTCATTGTCTCCATCCATATAGCTATCTGACACTTGTTCGTGTGTTTCGGCTAAACCTTTGCTCATTTGATCATTTCGTTTATAATCTTCTACCTCATAATTTCGTTCTGCGATTTTGGAATGCTTTTTTGGATCCATACTATCACCTCGTCTATAGGATGAACCCACTTGCTAATTATATACTCTTTTTGCTGAATTGATTGAACCTCTCATGACTAAAGTCACGAGATTCTTGGGAAGAGAGCATACTTGCGAGATTATTTCTTTACTAGCAGCGGTTTCTCTTATTTACCAAGCTAGCCCCGTAGTACCTACGGTTGTTTGTTTTTAATGATTATACCAATGTGTACCGCCTTAGACCTTCGGCCAAGATATTTTTACTAGCATTGATGTCACGATCATGATGGGCATGACAAACAGGACACGTCCATTCTCGAATGTCGAGTGATTTCTTGCCATCTCGATGACCACATTCCGAACATAGTTGACTAGATGGAAACCATTTATCCACCTTGATGATGGCACGACCGTACCATTCCGCTTTGTATTGTAATTTCGCAACAAAGCTAGACCATGATACGTCAGAGATACTTTTCGCTAGTTTGTGATTACGCAACATTCCTTTTGTGTTTAAATCTTCCATACAGATCACATCGTGGGTTTTGATGATTTCTGTTGAGAGCTTATTTAGAAAGTCGTTGCGTTGGTTCATTACTTTTTCATGTAAGCGGGCCACTTTTCGTTTTTGCTTTTGATAGTTTTTCGCTTCAAACAGGCTAATGCCATTCTTTTTTGCAACTAATGCTCGTCTGGACAATTTACGTTGCTCCCGTTTAAGTTTCGCTTCCATTTTGGCCGTGAACCTATTATTGTCTACTTTATGTCCATCCGAAAAAATCGCAAAATCTGTGATGCCAAGGTCCAGCCCTATTGCCGAATCTGTCTTGGGTAATTCGTGCATTTCTTCTTCGCAAAGAATCGACACAAAAAAGGTACCACTAGCCTGTTTGCGAATGGTTGCTTTTACAATACGTCCTGTTGGTTCTTGACTTTTAGCACATGTAACCCATCCAAGTTTGGGTAATTTTATATACTTGTCGGAAATGGCAATATTGTTATTCGTGAAGTGTGTGGTGTAACTTTGAATAGGGTCTTTTTGCTTTTGAAACGTGGTTGATCATTTTGGTGGGTGAAAAAACGTGAAAATGAATCTGCGAGGTTTCGAAGAGCGTTTTGAAGGGAAAACTTGTCTACTTCACGAAGCCATTCTGTATCGGGTTGTTTCTTTAAATGGGTTAACAACTTAGAACAAGCGGAATAAGTTAGTCCTTTTCCCGTATCTGCATAACACGTATTCCATTGATCCAAAAAATAATTATAGACAAATCTGGAACAACCTATTGTCTTCGTGATAAGAATGGCTTGTTCTTTGGTTGGATAGATTCTATATTTATAGGCTTTGTGTCGCAGCATCGTATTCACCTCATACACTTTTTCTGATTATGGATGCAAAGGCCTAACCATACTTCCTAATGAATAGCTGAAACAGAAAAAAGATCCTTTAAAATAGCATAACATACGTTTGGTGCCAAATATACTATTACCTTTAAAATATGTCGGTTGATTAACATAGCTAAAGCTATGCCTCAACCGAAGCTTGCTAACTCACGACTGAAGTCACGAGTTTGCGCAAGCTATATCATCAATTTATGCTCGTACTCATATTGTTTCTTCGGTTGGTTGGTTTCTTTATAAAATTCTACTAATGCTAAATAAGCTTCTTGTTTGATCTCTTGTTCATGCACTTTTTCAATAGTCACAGCACCAAGTTCATAATATCTTTCAGCTTGTTTTATCTCCCCAGTTTGATAATAGCTGTAACCTAATCTAATCGCGGTTAATCCTTTCTCATTGCGGCAATTAGAGCCTAACTTCTGATAAATCGAGAGTGCTTCATGATAGCGAACAATTGCATTATCCAAATCCTCTTGCATTAAAAAGTTATAAGCGATTGCCTGTAAGGTATTCGCATATGCTAAGGTTTTTATTTTATCTTCTGCTTCAAGCCCTTGTAAAAAGCTCGTATACATGTCAAATGCTTTATCATATACTTCTTGTTTGGAATAAATCTTTCCTAAAGCATATAAAAACTGCATGCGAATCTTTGGATATTTTTCTGATAATGGTAAACCTGTTTCTAAAAAATGCTTTGCTTTTTGATCTCCGCCCATTTTCAACTCAATCGTACCTAATTTAGAATGCAAGAACACGACAAGAAAATGGTCTTTTTCATACTTTTGATTGACGATCTCCAAGACCTGCTTATAATATTTTACTGCACGTGGGAATGCTCGAAGATTTTCTTCAATCTCTGCAAGTAGCATATACCCTCTTACATATAACGGATGCTCCGTATTCACCAGTTTCACTGCTTGATCTATGATACGTCGAGCCCTTTTTAAATCGGTATGAAAGTGTAGTTCACCTGTTTTCATTAGTAGAATTGCTTTGCCCTCATCTGATAGCAAGGTGTCCTCTTTAGTGATGATATCTTCAAATAATTGAATCGCTAATTCCGGTTGTTCCAAAGCGACATATATATCAGCTAACTGATCATTAACCCTCATTACCATTGGATCAACTGGTTCTAATGTTTCTAATAGTAACGTTCGAGCCTGTTCCATTTGGGTATGAGCCTGATGTAATTCTTCTTCTTGATAAAACAGCCTGCCGATTCTTTGATATACAAATGCTATTTCGATATTACTTGCTTGTTTCTTTTCAAGATATTGCAACACTTTTGCTAATGTCATTCTTGCCTGACTGAATTGCTTAAACTGTTCATCCAATTTGGCAAAAGCAAAATGTGCCTGCAGCCATATGTGCTCTGCTTCCTTGTCGTGATAACGGTGCTTGATCGCTTGTTGAAAATGATGAGACGCTAAAGAATAGTTCTTCTCTGCCTGATAAAATAAAGCTACTGTGTGATGAAGAAATAGAAGTTCAGCATTAGACAATTCCTCTATTTTTTTCAACTGTTGTTCGATTTCCACCACTTCTCGTTGTACCAGATGATGCTGACCTTGTTGAATTTTTTCGATTATGGTATTTGCTTTTTGCTTCCATTCCATTTTTTATCACACCTTTTTAAGCTTTTCGAACTTGTTTCTTGTAGATGACATAACTTCTTGACAAGTAACGTATTGGGAAACTGAACACATGCACCATTCTTGTGAACGGCCAAATCGATGCAAAAGCATAATTGGCAAGTAAGTGAATTTTAAACCAAACAGGGACTTCCGCCATTAAATGCGGTTCAATCCGAAATATGAATAACCCTCTAAACCAAGGTGCAATCGTTGTTCGGTAGTCAAACCCATGTGAATCAACATTCAAAAACGTTGCTGATAAACCTGAAACAACAACAATCAATAAAAAGAATAAGACGGCCCAATCTCCTTTGGATGTTGTTTTTTTAATCCGTTGTACACTTAAACGACGATAGCAAAGTAAGGCAAGACCGATCACTGCTGCAATACCAGCCGGAATACCGAATGCAAGCGCGATTATATGGTATTGATGCTCCGTCACTCCAAATGACTCATAAACGGTCACAGGCACTAATATCCCAAGAAAGTGACCACCTAAGACAAATAACATTCCCCAATGAAACAAAGTTGAGCCAATTCGCAAATGCTTTTTCTCTAAAAATTCACTGGATTTGGAAGACCAGCCAAACTGATCTTTCTGATAACGATAAATATGACCACCAATGAAGATCGTTAACACGATATAAGGCAGGATTCCCCATAGAATCCAATCGATGGAAGCATTCATTATTCTGCTCCTTTCTACTTTAACTTAGTTGATTGTTAATTAATTGTTCACGCATCGATTGCATAATACGAACATCTTCTAATGACAATGGCTTTTCTTCTATAGTTAGCGCTTCTTCCTCTACTTCCAAACCTTCAGCCTTTATCAATGTGATCAATGCGTTTAATAAAAGATGATAAGTACTTTCGAATTTGACTAACTTGTTTTTCGTTTCCACAATCGCTGCCACGTGTTTTCCTAATAACTCGAGCCGTACTTCTTTCCTTACTTCCCCGCAAAATTCAAGCATTAAAGGCAAGAAATCAGGAAGTTCCTTATCTGTTACTTCAAAACCAGCCGCTTCATAAAATTTCTTCAGCTTTAATAGTTCTAAACCTCTTTCTTTTTGTTCCCCAAGTTTTAAATATGTCATATATAAATTAGAAGTTTTGCCGAAATCAAATACTTCGATATAATGTTCCACCCATTGATCCTGATCCCAATCAGCGATAGTATCAAGGAAATCTGCGAGCGGCTTTTTAACGGATAGCTCCTCGATTTCAGCAACAAATCTTTGTGCATCCACAACTGCCAATCTGTGCTCTTCTGTTGGATAGCGCAGAAAAAAGCTGATTAACTGATAGCTTGATGCGATCACTTCTTGCTTCATGCTATTTCCCCCTTCTTAGGATAAGACGCCGCAACTTCCTGGACCACCGGCAAAGTCAAGACCACATGCACCTTGATCCTCATATAAGTCACGAACATCCTCACGGTGGCTTTTTGGAATGACAAAACGATCGTCATATTTCGCAATTGATAATAAACGGAACATCTTTCTTGTTTCTTCTTTCGTTAGACCTAATTCCTTCATTACCTCTTCATCAAAAGATTTTCCTGTTGTTTCTGCTCGCATAAAGCTTCTCATCACCGCCATTTTTTTCAGAACCGTACGAATATGATCGGTGTTACCTGCAGTTAAAAGGTTCGCAAGATACTCAATTGGAATACGCATATCGTCAATAGCAGGGAAAATATCATCAACATCTGCAAGACTGCCTTTTCCTTCAATCACATTCATCACAGGGCTAAGTGGTGGGATATACCAAACCATTGGCATCGTGCGGTATTCGGGATGTAACGGTAATGCGATTTTCCAATCAATAATCATCCGATAAATAGGTGACTCTTGTGCAGCCTCAATCCAGTCATCATGGATACCGTCTTTTTTGGCTTGTTTGATCACCTCTGGATCATTTGGGTCTAAGAAAATTTTTAGTTGTTCCTCATAAAGTTTATCCTCATCTTCAACGGACGCTGCCTCCAAGACACGATCTGCATCATATAACATAACGCCAATATAGCGGATTCGACCAACACATGTTTCAGAACAAATAGTCGGCTGTCCATTTTCAATCCGTGGATAACACATGGTACACTTTTCTGCTTTATTTGTTTTCCAGTTAAAATAGACTTTCTTGTAAGGACATGAGGTTACACAATGACGCCATGCCCGGCATGCATTTTGATCCACTAATACAATACCGTCTTCATCTCGTTTATACATCGCACCTGATGGACAAGAAGATACACACGGTGCATTAATACAATGTTCGCAAATTCTAGGAAGATACATCATAAACACGTCTTCGAACTCTGTTTTGATGGATTCTTCCATTTGCTCGACATTCGGATCACGTAAACCAGTAATGTGTCCGCCTGCTAAGTCATCTTCCCAGTTCGGTCCCCATTCTAGATCCATAAACTCACCAGTGATAGCTGATTTCGCACGAGCTACCGGTTGATGTTTACGCTCTTCGGAATTCGTTAACTTCTCATAATCATAGTCCCATGGCTCATAGTAATCATCAATAGTTGGTTGATATGGATTGTAAAAAAGGTTCATAAGTCGTTTTGTTTTGGAACCTGATTTTAATTTTAACTCTCCATTACCGTCTAACTCCCAACCACCTTTATAATGGTCCTGATCTTCCCAACGTTTCGGATAGCCAATACCTGGTTTCGTTTCCACATTGTTGAAGTACATATATTCTGCACCCGGACGATTTGTCCAGGTGTTTTTACACGTTACACTGCATGTATGACAACCAATACATTTGTCTAAATTCATGACCATCCCGATTTGTGCTTTAATCTTCAAGCCAATCAACCTCCTCTAGTTTGCGAATGACGACATGTAAGTCACGTTGATTTCCTGTCGGTCCATAATAGTTAAATCCATAGCTAAGCTGACCGTAGCCACCAATCATATGGGTAGGTTTCATATGAATTTTGGTTGGACTGTTGTGCGTGCCTCCACGATTTTTCGTTAAGTTCGTACCAGGTACGTGAATATGACGATCCTGTGCATGATGCATAAATGCCATTGTTCTCGGTATCCGGTGAGAAACGACAGCTCTGGCAACAACCACACCATTACGATTAAAGCATTCGATCCAGTCATTATCTTCAATACCAGCTTCACTAGCATCATCTTTGTTAAGCCAAATAGTAGGGCCACCTCTGAACAAAGTCAGCATCGGCTGTGCATCGTAATACATGCTGTGAATCGACCATTTGTTGTGTGGAGTCAGGTAATTTAATGTAATTTCTTTCCCTTCCACTGGCGGGCGATCCTTCTTAAACGGTGTATGATGAAGCATTGGTTTATAAGTTGCCATCTCTTCTCCAAATTCTTTCATCATTTCATGATCTACAAAATAAGACTGTCTTCCGGTTATCGTACGGAACGGAATTAATTTTTCTATATTGGTAGTAAAAGGTGAGTACCTTCTGCCACCTTTTTCTGATCCACTAAACGCCGGAGACGTAATCACTGTTTTTGGCTGTGCATTAATTTGTTCAAAGGTAAACAATTCTTCCTCGCGTTCTTCTGCTAAATCTTTAAGTTCTAAGTTTGTTTGCTTTTCTAATGCTTCCCATGCTTTGACGGCTACTTTACCGTTTGTTGTGGAAGACAAACGTAAAATTGCTTCACAAGCATCTCGAGCATCGGTAATATTAGGTAAGCCTTTTGATATTCCTTCCTCTTCTACTTGGCCAATTGCATGCTTTGTTTGTTCATATTCTTTTTCCATGGACCAGTTGATTCCTTTACCACCATAAGGATTCTTCGCAATATTATCGCCCAGTGAAGTGAATTTTTTATAAAGTTGTTTATAATCACGAGCTACTACATGAACGTTTGGCATTGTTTTTCCTGGGATCGGTTCACATTCGGCTTTTGACCAGTCCTTGATTTCGCCTAATGGTTGTGCCATTTCCTGTGGTGTGTCATGTAGTAAGGGACTTGTGACAATTTCCTTGAATTCATCGAAATCTACTTCTTCTGCTAAATCAGTGATTCCTTTCGCTAATGCTTTGAATATATCCCAATCCGATTTTGCTTCCCATGGTGATGAGATTGCCGGATTGAATGGATGTACAAAGGGATGCATATCCGTACTCGATAAATCGTGCTTCTCATACCATGTTGCTGCTGGTAAAATCACATCGGAATAAAGACCGGTTCCTGCCATACGGAAATCTAAGTCAACCAATAAATCCAACTTTCCTTCTGGTGCTTGATTACGCCATTTTATTTCCGATGGTCGCAGGCTGTCTTGGTCATCATTTAATAATCCATGATCCGCACCCAACAAATGTTTTAAGAAATATTCATGACCTTTTCCGGAACTGGAAATTAAATTAGCTCTCCAGACAAAAAGAGTTCTTGGGTAGTTGACCGGATTATCTGGGTCTTCGATAGAAAATTCCAGTTTTCTTTCTTTTAATTGGTTCGCCACATAGTTGCCGATCTCTTCCTCTGTTTGGTTACCGGCTTTCACTGCTTCTTCGTATACATCGATACTATTTTTGTTAAACGTTGGGTAGGAAGGTAACCAGCCCAATCTTGCTGCTAACACATTATAATCTGCTGGATGTTCATACCTTGCCTCATCTACTGTTTTTGCTGTTAACTCATTAATCGATGTTTCTTCATAACGCCACTGATCTGTTGCGAAATAGAAAAAAGATGTTCCATTCTGTAATTTCGGTGGTGCTTGCCAATCTTTTGCCGTTGCTATCGTGTTCCATCCTTCAGCAGGGCGTAACTTCTCCTGACCGACGTAATGTGCCCAGCCACCGCCGTTTACCCCTTGAGCACCAACCATAATCACAAGGTTGACAACCGCTCTGTAAATCGCGTCTGAATGGAACCAGTGATTAATTCCTGCTCCGACAATGATCATGGAGCGACCATTTGTATCAATTGCATTTTGCGCAAATTCTCGGGCAATCTTGATAACAAGATTTCGATCGACTCCGGTAATGTTCTCTTGCCATCCAGGTGTGAAAGCTTCATTCTCATCATAGGATGAGGCAACATCACCGCCGATTCCTCTGTCAATCCCGTAATTAGCGAGCATTAAATCATAAACCGTTGTAACATACTCAAAGTTTCCGTTGATTTCTACTTGTTTCACCGGGATGTTACGTTTCATGGTTGATCTTGTATTGGCGTCGAAATAAGCAATTTCCACGGTCTTGATCGAATCCTCGATCCCTAAAAACCCTAGAATTGGTTCAATTTTTTCCCCATTCCGTTCATCGATTAGTTTCAGATTCCATTTACCCTCTTTATCCCAGCGACTACCCATTGTCCCTTGTGGAATAGCAAAGTCCTCTGTTAAGTTGTTGTACATTAGCGGCTTCCATTCACTATTGGTAGTTTCCATTGCCAAATCTTTGGCATGGAGGAAACGATCTGCAATATAGGTGTCACCTTTTTGTTTTAATCTTACGGTAAAAGGAAAATCAGTATATTGCTTGGCATAGTCTTCAAAATATGGTGTACGATTTTTCTGATAAAACTCGTTTAAAATAACGTGACCCATAGCCATTGCCATCGCACCATCTGAACCTTGGTTTACGGACATCCAATCATCTGCAAATTTGGTTGATTCAGCATAGTCCGGACTGACGGAGACTACTTTCGTTCCTTTATATCTTGCTTCCGCCAGAAAGTGTGCATCTGGCGTACGGGTTAATGGTACATTGGATCCCCAAGTCATAATATAGCCTGCATTATACCAGTCAGAGCTTTCCGGTACGTCTGTTTGGTCTCCCCAAATTTGTGGAGATGCTGGTGGTAAGTCCGCATACCAATCATAAAAACTGAGCATCGGTCCACCAAGTAGTGACATAAAGCGACTTCCAGCTGCATGACTAACCATCGACATTGCAGGAATTGGTGAGAAACCAACATTTCGATCTGATCCATATGTTAAAGTAGTGTATAAAACAGATGCTGCTACTAGTTGAGTAACCTCTTGCCAATCTGCACGAACTAGACCACCTTTGCCTCGAGCGCTTTTGTACATTCGAGCTTTTTCCGGATTTTCTACAATACTCTTCCATGCATCTAACGGATTTTCATGTATATTTAAAGCTTCACGCCATAACATTAATAATTTTTTTCTGACATAAGGGTATTTAACACGCAACGGACTGTAAATATACCAGGAAAAGCTTGCTCCCCTTGGGCATCCACGCGGTTCAAAATCTGGCATATCTGGTCCTGTAGAAGGATAATCAATTGACTGACCTTCCCACGTTACAATCCCGTCTTTCACAAAAATGTTCCAGCTACATGAACCGGTACAGTTGACACCATGTGTAGAGCGAATCACCTTGTCGTGCTGCCATCTTCTGCGATAGACATTTTCCCAATCACGATCACCTTCCTGTAATTGACTGTGATTGTTTGCATATTTTTCTTTTGGTTTTAGATAATTCATACGTTGCCATAATGGAGATTTTTTCTTTGGCATTGTTGATCCCTCCGTGTTCCAATCTCTATTGCTTATGTTCATTAAATCACGTATATACCGATGCAAGGTGTGAATAACATCACACCACACCGTGACGATTTTGTGACAAACACCGACATATCAAGCTTTAACACGTTTTTATATATTTTGATTTAAAATGTTTGAAAATAGCAAGGATAAAGGGAGACTTCGGCTTGTGAAAGCATTTGACAAATGAAAGCAGGGGATTCTTATGGACAAAATTTGAACTGATAAAGATATTTTGTCCATAAGAAAAACCTACAGTAACTAACTGTAGGATTACGTATTAATAAGACCTTTTCAACAAAAGTATAAATCCATTCCAATTGATTGAAACGGATTTATACTATTCAGTCTATATAATGATACTATCTACACAATAACTTCTGCTTCACAATGTCTGATAATAGTTCCATACCAGTAACTTTACTTACATGGATCACTTCATCTGAAACTGTCGGCGTTTCTACCCAATTAGTTAAAATATTTTTCTGATCTGTTACATAGGAAGGTTCAAATCGAACACCTTCTTCTCCATCAAATATTGCCGCATAAAAAATATCCGATTCAACAATATCTTGAAAGAAGTGACTACCATAGGATAATTCCGGCATAAAACCTTTTGCTTGTGATGAAACCTCGCATATAGCAGCAACATGCTGAATTTCAGAAAAGTGAACAGGTACACCAAGTGAAGGTGTAGACGTGCCCCACCGGCCTGGGCCAACTAGAAATACACGTTCATTTTTGAGATCTCTTGTTATTTTGCCAATGGTTCGTGCCACACTATATTTATCTTGTTCACTTAGATTGAGGTAACCATCCATATCTACATAAATACAATAATCTATTGGAATACGAACGTTTCCTCCCATAAAGTTACCTTCTGTTTGAATAAAACAGGCTTCATCAGGGCTAATTTCTGGTATGTCTACTGATTTTCCTAGTCCTTTTGTTTGCAAAGGTCTGCATTGGACAATATTGATCTTAAAGTTATCTTTATCACGAAAGTTGGCGGTAAACTCTACATCAACAGGGTAATCATAGACACGAGCTATTTCTGCTAAAATCTCTCTCATAACTTCTGGAAAACTAGAGTTTTTTAATACATTTTTAAAATCAAGAATATATGGAGTTGGCATGTTCTTATAACCTAGATCCTTCAACCGGAAAGCTGTTTCGGTATCAATCGAGGCAAATAAGTTACGCTCGACATCCCAAACGTTGGCTATTGCCTCATCTAACTTCACACTAGTCCATTCATTTCTCGACATGGATAGAACGTCTACTCCATGCTGCGAAAATTTCTTTAAATCATCCATATGCATTAACGGCTTCCGTGTTGGCTGATCCAATGTAACAATTTTGGCATAGTCATCTACCGTTCGGTCAACTGCTCTGGTTCCTAATCCGAATACTAAACGAATCATCCCCGCATCCATATCAACACTTTTATCCCAGACATAGAGATTGGAAGAATTACCAACACCAGCGATATGCGGGAAAAAGTTATCTTCATAATGATCACCAGATACTCGCTGAATCAAAATTGCCATTTGCTCATCTTTTTCAAATAAACCTCGATTCATACGATATTCCAATGCATCCTCATTCATTGTACTGGCGTATACAGTACGTATCGCATCTTCTAATGCCTTATACCGCTCTTCTGGTGTGCCTTGATTAACACAAAAGACGCTATCATATTTCCCTGCAAACGCGTTACCAAAATTATCTTCCAACAAAGAACTGGAACGAATAATAATCGGAGACTGACCGAAATATTCCAATACTTGAACGAATTGTTCTTTAATATTAGAAGGAAACTCTCCATTTAATATTTTCTCCCGTAATTCACGTGCGTACTTATAATAACCTTCTTTTGTTTTTTGTTTAACGCGTAATTTCCACCAGCCATTCTGAACAATATAGGTATAGAAAATGTCAGAGCCGATATAAAAGGAATCATGTGCTTCCATATATTTTGTGAATCGATCCTTTTTATCTTCTTTTAAGATGTTTCTTGCTAACAGCATTCCGACACTTTTTCCACCGATAAATCCAGTACCAACTTCTCTCGACGCAATGGTGAAAATATCTTGCAATGTGAAATATTGATCACAAAGATCGAACATTCTCGACTTTTCACCAATTAACAGCGTCATCAAAAATCTCTTTGTTTTTTCTTGTGTCGCTTGATCTTTTTGCAAGTCTTCACGTGCTCTTGAAAAAATAACATCCCAATAATCCATCCGTTCTTCCACACGATTGATATTAGAAAATAAAGCAGAAGCTTCTGAACTTGCTGTAATACTTTTCACTCGGTCACCTTCAATTAAATGTGGGAAAAACATCGTGGGCGAATAGCGTTGCCATACTTTTAATGGATGAATATAGTGCTTCCCCTCCACTTCATATAAATCTAACAAAACCTGTGTGGTTTCCCGTATCCGAGCAATCGTGCTATACGTGTGAACATTACGGTTAATCGCAAAGTAAGCTACCGTATCTAACTCATATAAATAGGGACAGCACACTTTGAAAAAGTTTCCAATCATTAGATCTGAACACCAACTCGATAATAAATCCGTCAAACTATCGAAAACGTAGAACGTTTTGAATCCTTCATTTTCTATTAATCGATGAATTTCGGTAGCAAAGCTTTCAAATCCTTTCTTTGCATCAACGTTGTACTGCTTAACTCCCTCTCTTTCTATTAATGGTTCATGTTTGCCAAAGCGTACATAGATTACCTTGCGATCATCTTGTAATGCTTTATCTACATAAGGAGTAATAATATCTTTATATGCACGAATATTATCAACTTGCCATACTACATTATCTCCTAATCTCAACGAGTCAATCGTCTTATCAAATCCAGGAATTCCTGTTGATATCTTTAATTCCATTTTCATCTTGATCACCAACCACTTCTTAAAAAATACCTTATATTCTAATTATAACATCATATCATTATAATCCTATATCGATTAGGCATCAATACAATGCAATAAGATGATAAGAAAAAAAGCCTTTCCCATCTGTTTATCTGGTTCATAATAGATAACAACTGCAAACTAATGAAAATTTAGAAAAGGCAGGCTTCCTCCCTTTCTGATTGATGATGAGTGCTCAGTCGACGCTGCGGAAAAATACTCCCTTTCCGGGGGCACGGAAAGGGAGCGTTCTGCCAGAGCGAATGGTAGCACCCATCAAAATTCAGAATGGAAGAAAGTAAATCTACCTTCGCTGTTTATGTATTTTGTGCTCCTTTTTGTTCATTCATTTTAAGAAGGCAATGCTTATTCTGCAGTACCTTCTTCTGTGCTTGCTTTTATAAATTTCTGTAATGCTCTCTGATCATACTTTATTCTTTCCATTATTTCTTCATTTACATTTTCGATTGCTTCGCGCGTGACAGAGTTTCCACTATTGAAACCTTTCATCGCAACATCCCAAATAAATTGAATGTCTTGATCTAATGATTGAGGCTTTCCTGGTACGTCTTTGTTTAATGCAATCCAGTATAATTGTGTTAAATCCTCATTTATAAAGAAGGGATCATTTTCTGGATGCTCATACATACCCAACATGTCATCAGCCATCTTTTTTGCAAATGCCCATGCCAGTTCCTTATGATTACTATCTTCAGATATAGCAATAGACATACTTGCTTGCTTGTCAACACCTGCTAATTGGAAAGGTAAAGTCGTAATCCCCCATTTTCCATTTTGCTCAGGGACCCATTCCTTCAAATGACTTGTTACATAACTAGCCATTTGAAACATAACTAATTCATCATTTTGAAATGCTTCTTTCCCTGTTTCGTCCCACATATTAATATAGGGACTAAGCTCTTTATTTACTACTTCAGTCGCAGTATTAAAGGTAGTAACATAAGGTTCCTCTTTCGCTAAATAGTTATATTCTTCATCTAATAAATAGCTCGTTCTTAATACCATTTCCAGCATCATCTGCTCTGATTCTACAATATAGTGACCATTTTCTTTTAGATCTTGAGCCATGTTCAGCCAATTTTCATGATTATTTATATAGTTGGACAGCTCTATCGGATCACTGGGATAACCGTATTCATTTAAAATATCTGCCCGATAATAAGTAACATAAGGGAAAAACAATAGCGGAATGGCAAACATTTCATTTTTATCCTCATCTATATAATGATTTAATAAGCTTTCGGGTCTTCGGTCAAAAAAGCTTTCTTCATAATATTTTTCCTCATATAAGTTTTCAAAACCACTTATACCAGTAAATTCACCTAAAGTATAATCAGGTAAAACATATAAATCAGGTGATTTCCCTGATAACATGCCTTGACGGTATTCCTGTGTTAGATTTTGTTCAATAACTTTAATATCTACTTCAACATCTGAATACATATCTAAAAACTCTGGCAATGAATCTTCAAATATATTAGAATGTGTCCAAATAACCAATCTTTTATCCTTCTCAGCATTCTCTTCCATTTCAACAGGTTCAATCCCTAGTGAAGATTCTTGAAGGGGTTTAAAGCTGGAAGAATGACAACCAACTAAGATAATTATAGTTACTGCTGTTATCCATAATCTGAATGGTTTCAATCGTTTTCCTCCCTATAAGTTGTCAGATCTTGAAGATCGTGATGATGTTTTTTCTCTTCATACATTAATGAATCCGCATGATGTAATAATTCATCTAAGGTAATCCCATTATCAGGATAAAAACTTATACCAATACTAGCTGTCAGTTTTATTTCAGTTTTATTAATTTTTATTGGTTGAATAATTACATCGACTAATTGTTTACATAACGACTGTACTTCTTCCTCTGTTGTTAATTCCACAATAGCAACAAATTCATCACCTGCTAAACGATAAAATGTAACAGGTTCGTCTCGCTCAAATTGTTTTAACCTTTTTGCAAATAATTTTAATAATAAATCTCCACCACTATGTCCTAGCGTATCATTGACTTGTTTGAATTTATCCAAATCTATAAACACAATCACAAAGCGCTCCAGCTTCACTTGCTCATCTAACATTTCTGTTACGTCCATATGAAAAGAATAACGATTTGGTAATTCTGTTAATGTATCGAAGTGCGCTAAGTGATATAATTTCGACTCAGATTCTATAAGTTGATTTGTTTTTGCAGTTAGTAAATCATTTTTCTTTTTTATATCGGCAAACATCGCTTGTAGCTTGCAGGCTACTTTTTCAATATTTTGTCCCAGCTTAGAAAATTCATCGATAGCAGTATCTTTCCAATAGAAAGCTTCTTGTCTTTTCATTTTTCCTGGTAAATCACTCGTCACTTGTGTAAGACGTCTTAATGAATTGGATAAGATACGGTTAACCAGCATACCAAACACTAATGCAATGAATAATACCAACAGTGCGAATATTAAATAATCATTAAGACCATTAGCTAATGCTAATACTCCACTACTGATAGGAATAATTAATAATACTCTTTTATTTAAAAAGGCAGTTTCCCCTATATAATAGCCTTGATACCAATCAGATAAAGTTTGTTGATTGGATGGTAGCCAAATAAAACCGTTCGGATGAATATCTTTAACAAAACCAGCATCCATTAAATCAAAATTAGGGCTTGATGTATTCTGAATATTGGTATCCAGCCATATTTCATAGTCTTGATCGATAATATAGATTTGTTTGTTTGTTGTCCCTGTAAATTCATCTAAAATTGATTTGATTCTAGCTTTTTCTAATTCAGCGTCTAGTTCATAATTTTGAATATCTGTAGAATCCATTTCAGCTACTTTTAGTTGCAATCGCTCTTCCAACTGTTGATATTGAAGATAATACTCCTGATACATATCCTTCTCAATAGCTCTACCATTAACTAAAATGATGATAAGTAATGGAAAGACAGCCGAAAAAATTAATATGTGAGAAATCACCTGACCAAAATAGAGCTGATGTTTCGTATGGAACCAGCTTTTTGACTTTGAAACGAGAGGAAGATAATCGCATAGCATGTCTGCAACTAAAGCAGCAAACAAACTAGCTGTCACAGACTGAAGCATCATAAAATTTGTTAATGTCCTTTGGCCATCGAAAACATCAGAGAAGAAAAATAACATCAAAAAGTAAAAAAGAAATACGATAAATGAATAAACAAAACTCCATGTAAAAAGATCTTTTCCTTTTTTAGTGTAAAATGTCCCAATAATCAATACCTCAAGAATACTAAGGAAAACAAAAGAATTACCAATGTGCAGAAAATTTGTGAGTATGCTCATACAAATTGTTAATAGAAGTGCAAATCGAAAGCCATATACTCGAATGGATGCTAAATACAAAACTGGAGCAAAGCTTAAGGTAATTCCGAAAATTAAAGAAACAGAATATACTTGCGCAATGACAGATACAGTTAAGATCAATATAAACAATGATATTTTTTTACTCATAACCTTACGCATATGTATGGTCTCCTCGCTCAAATATATTCTTTCCCTATAGAAACATTAAAAAAACTATACAAAAATGTATAGGTTCCTGAAGTTTATGACAGGTAACCCAGCCATCATCGTGATTTTCACTTTAGACCTGTGGTTTTGCGTCTCTATTTTTCAATAGATTTGCCTTTTCTATTATAATAGTACTATTATATCATAAACATTAACATAATTCGGTGAAATGTAAATCTATTTTCCTATGTAATATAATAATCTCCTCATAACGATCAATACAAAAATAGTCATTTTAATTTAACGAATGCGTTTAATCAAATGATTACTTTTTCATTACTTATTTCTTGAACTATGAACCTCTCATCACTAAAGTGACGAGTTTCTAATGTATCAACTTTAAACGATGC
The DNA here is from genome assembly GCF_009650095.1 of Gracilibacillus salitolerans. GTDB lineage: Bacteria > Bacillota > Bacilli > Bacillales > Amphibacillaceae > Gracilibacillus > Gracilibacillus salitolerans. Next base: position 3,305,123 of record NZ_CP045915.1, read on the forward strand.
TTAACATTAGTGGGCGGGACACAACGCCCTCTATCCCATCGGCAAAAGCGTTAGGGACTACTTTTCTTATGATATTTCCCGCTGCATTCACATCGGCGTGAATGTACATATTTTCTTTGGTGTGATATAATCCTAATTTGATTCTGCGACCACTAAACACAACATGCTTTGGAATACCCTTTTCATAGACAGGTAGATCATCCCTATCTACTAAACTGGCTTTCGATGTATAGCTTTCCTCTTGGCGGTGGACCTTGATGCCATATTGTTCCGCCTTGTACTCGATCATTCGGATCAGCATCGTATGAGGCAACGATTTAAAGTGTTGTTTATCCTTCCTGCGAATGGTCACATCCTTTTTCCATCCTTTATTCACCCCAATCACCATGGTACTGATTTGACGTTTCCTCGCTAATTGAACAATACGATAACTGGTTTTATGGAAATAATCTTTTAGTCTGTGATGACGCTTTCGGTCGAGCCGCTGCAACCTTTTACTATGGAAAGAACCTTCCTTTGGACCATGTCCGTGTCGTAAAATACGGTAATAGTGTGCACGTTGTTTATTATAATATTGATTGATACTCTTGATCGCTTTGCCCTTGATAATAACAGGCGAGGAACCTGTGTTATCGACAATGGTTGCAAAACAATTAATACCTAGATCAATCCCCATGACATGCTTTTCATCCAGTTCTACTGGCTCTTTCTCCGCTTCTTCCATGACCACTTCAACCGTGTATTCACCATAAGTCGGTACAATCCTCACTTGTTGCAGCTTCCCTCTCAGACCTAACTTGCCAATATTCAGTTTTTCTTTTATATGGGGAAATTTTAAAAATTTGTTGTCTTTCACCTTACATACTTGATTGGAAAATAGACACGTTTTTCTTCCATTCTTCGGTGCATACTTGGGGAGTTTTGGTCTACCGGTATACTTGTGAGGATTTACTTGATAGTCTTTTAGGCTGGCAAAAAAAGACTTCCAATTTTGAAACACCATTTTCATGATTTGTTGGTTGACTTGACTAGGTAATGGTAGATAATCCTCATTCTTTGACGCTTTAAACAACCCATCCCAAAAGCCATAATGAACCCATTTATGTTGAGAAGATGGGGATTGAAATAACGTGGCATCTTTGATCTCTTTTCGCTGATCCACGGGCTTTTGCCACTCTTTTTCCCGTTTCTTCTCTACTGCTTTTCTTTTGATTGCATTCATTTGTGGAAAGTGTTGTTCGATGAGGTCCAAAACTTCTTGTTGGAGTGGTTGGAATGGCTTTTCTGCACCAAACGCTATGTAAATTTGACGGATGTGAAAGTTGGTGGCGTTGTAAAGGTTTTTCGCTAAAAACGTGACATGATCACCATAATGATAGAGCTGATGCCCTTTTTTAATGCGAATTTGTTGCGTGTTATACATATTGCTCACCTCCCTACTATTTTCTTTAAGCAAGCTTATACGAATGATTCAAAAGTAATGCTATCCTTTACTTCCAACAAACGCACACAAATGTTCCTATATGTTATTTTAATACAGAACGTATGATCTGTCAAAATCGTTTGCCATTCATCTCATCACTAAAGTAACGAGTTTTCTGGCGAACATTCATAAAATAAAGAGTAATCCTCATAAAGATTACTCTTATCACTTAATGGAAAGTTTTTTATTACGTCAATTAACACATTTATTCTGGTATGTCTGTTTCTTCCTCCCAAGCAAGCATGCCGCCCTCCATATTTGTTGCTTCAATACCATTCGCTTCTAGGTATTCAGTCGCTCGGCCACTTCGAGCTCCAGAACGGCATACCATATAGTAATGTTCAGATTTATTAAATTCTTCTAATCGATCAGGAATTTCCCCCAATCTTATATGTTTCGCTCCAGGAATTATACCTTGTGCTACCTCATTATCCTCACGAACATCAATAATGTTTACTTTTTCTCCATTGTTTAATTTTTTTGCTAATTCTGTTGCTTGAATCTCTTTCATGATTAAACCTCCAGTTTGCTCTTAGTATAGCAATTTTTAATTGATTAAAGTAGATAGTGGTTTCTAGTGAAATCTCTCATTGAATAATACCATTATTAAGGTTCCTTTTCTAACATTTAAAATAACTTCCGACTTAAATATACTTTCTCTTTTTATGAAACCTCTCATCACTAAAGTGACGAGTTTTCTGGCGAACATTCATAAATTGTCCTTTAACGACTTTCATTAAATAGACTTGATCTTTGATTCCCATATTCAATATATTTAAAAACATAGTTTCCATTCCGCGAATCAATAGTATAACCATCTTTCGAAAAAAATGGCGATAAATGATGAATAATCTTTAATATCATTTTATACTGCGCTCCCGATAAAATAAAGTTTTTATTCTATTTTTAAAAAAAGAGACAGACATTTAAGTCTATCTCTTCTTCATTTACACAATTTTAAACTTTTGAATTTGTTTTTCTAATTCTTCTGCTAATATATCTAATTCACGGGCACTTTTGGAAACTTCCTCCATAGAATGATTCGTTTCCTCAGCTGATGCGGCTGTCTCTTCAACGGCTGCTGCAGACTCTTCACTTACAGCCGCTATTTCATCGACCGACTTGTTCATTTCCAAACTATTTTCATTTACTTCTTCTAGATTTTTCACCATATGTTTCACACGATCTACCATATCAGTAATGGACTGGTTAATTTGTGTGAAGGTTTCACCTGTTTTCTCCATTTGTTCCGTACCTTTTTCGACTTCTTTAAAACCGGATTCCAATGACTGAGCCACTTGTCCTGATTCATCTTGAATATTTGATACCAGCCCAGTTATATCTGCAATAGAATCTGTTACTTGTTCTGCAAGTTTTCGAACTTCATCAGCAACTACAGCAAAGCCTTTGCCAGCCTCTCCTGCTCTAGCGGCTTCAATAGCAGCATTCAATGCAAGTAAATTCGTTTGCTCTGCAATTTCTTTAATAACAATTACAATTTTATCAATTTCTTCGGTACGCTTATCCAATCCGGATACCTTTTGATAAGAGTCTTGTACCATTTGATAAATGGTTCTCATTTGATTAACTGACTTTTGCAGTTCCTCACGACCACCTTGACTTACATTCATAACATCTTGTGACTCATTTGCTACCTGATTACCATGACTAGCTACTTCTTTAACTTTTCGATTATATTGCTCAACAGAACTAGATAAATCAGATGCATGATTTGCTTGTGATTCACTTCCTGACGATAATTCTTCCATTGTAGCTGCTATTTGTTCACTTCCTTCACGCACCTGATCGGCAGATTGATTTAGTGTACTACTCTGCTGCATAACACGACCTGTAGCCATCATGACTTGATTGATCATATTATATAAGTTTTCTTTCATTTGGTTCATAGCATTTGCTAACTCAGCAAATTCATCATTACTTCTTACCTTAACTTCTTCTCCTGTAAGATCACCTTGTGCCAAAAGGTTCAATTCCTTCTTTATCGTCGAAATATTATAATTTATCGTTCTTACTATAAAAGTAACAATTGCTAAACCAGCAATAATGGCGATAAGATTCGTAATCAGTGTTGAAGTAACAAGATCCTGACGCATACTTGTAGCGATAAGATACATATCAAAGTCAATCGCTCCTACTCCGATTAATTCATCGTTATCTCCATGAATTGCCTTTGCCAAAGTTATCGTCGGCTTCCCTGAAGCTGTATCAATATACGGTTGCGTCCATATTACATCCTCTGGTGATTGTATAGCTTGATTATACCAGTCAGTTGTTGTCGAATCATATTCATTTAAATTTACATCACCATCGGGAACATTGTTTAAATATAAAGCACCATCTGTCGTTCCTAAATATAAATTAATAATATACTCATCGTCATTTTCTTGCTCTGTTAAGTAGCTTTCATAATAATTCGTCAATTTGGGATCATTAACTGTGGGCATGTGTGAATAGTTCGCATCTTGGAGATCAGAAGTGGAAACCTTTTCATAGTTTAATTGTTCTGATTCTGTAAGAGAAATTAGAAACGCTTCGTATTTTTTAAATATTTCTTGGTATTTTGGTGATATTTCTACAATATCATCTTTTTGTATCATTGCTTTTTCTAAAATCTCTGTCTTTTCATAAGCAATGTAACCAACAACTCCCATTGGAATAATTAATAATAAAATCATAATTACGGGTAATTTGTATTTAATTTGCTGAAACCTCTTCATGATTGTCCCCTTCCTTATGTAGTATATAATTCCTCCTTATATATTATCATCTAAGAAGGATTATTACTATAAGTAATACACAAACAGTCCTAAAGTACTAATTAGAAAAAGTACGCTTAGAGTCTAACGACTGTTACGATGCAATACTGGGAAATCGATGAAGGTATGTCTTATTTGATCATTTTTACCTAATAGGTAAATTGATTTTGTGTCGACATTGTTATTCTATTCGATGTGAGCCACACTTTTTTTGCTTCTCCGTCGTTTAGAGCTCTCCTTTTCAACGGGAGCTACCTCTTTTTCACTGCTCCCGTCCTTTAGAATCTTAACCTTTATATTTGAATGTATTTACCTGTGGTTTTTTGAGGAGACTAATCATTTATATGCAATGACAATGCCAAGAGGTTTATGATCCATTTGGGAACTTTCTATTGGTTCTATCAAAGCACCTTTTTGATAGAAGAACCTCTTTTTTTGAAACTGATCAAACATAGACAAAAATTCATTTTCTGTCATTTGATGCACGTGAAATGGAGAACCGCATGATTTTCCCTTACCTTCACCGAACGGCGTTGATAATATCAATGTTCCACCAGGTTTAAGTAGATGATAAATATTTGCCATATATTGATCTTCATCTTCAATGTGTTCAATAGTTTCAAAACTTAAAATAACATCAAAAGTACCTAATTGATCAGGTAAGGTAGGATCTGTTACATCTGCCAGCTTGAAATTAGAAAGTGGGTGATAATAGTTTGCTTTTGCGTATTGAATCGCATTTGAATCAATATCAACTCCGATAATTTCTTCAAGTCCATGTTTACATTTTTTTGCAATCACATGTGCTCCATAACCAACGCCAGTAGCAAAATCCAAAGTTCTACCATATATATGCGGCACAGAAAAATGATAACGTGCTAGGTGTTCTATTAATAATTCATTCGTAATATCCATATTCTCCGGAATAACACGTTCTCCAGTATCCTTTAACAATGTAATCACCGCTTTTTAAATTTTCCTATCAAGCATAACATATAATTCCTATTTGTTAGAACAAATAGAAATTAGTTTTGCTCTCTATTGCACTAATACCCTCTTAGAATATAAGAAAAGCGCAGAGCGCCCGTTTAGAAACGTAGCGACTTCAGAAACAACTGAGATAAAGGAATCACGGTGAGCTTTGCGAAACCGATGATGACTTATCGTAGGGCGATTCGTGAAGTCGCCTAGTTTCTGGGCGCTCGGAGCTAGACAAATACCGAAATTTTATACTTTCTTTCCTACTAAAAAAAGAGATAACAGGTTTCATCTATACCTGTTATCTCTAAAGATTATTTCACTATTAATACTGGACAATGTACTCGTTTTGCGATTTTATGACTGACACTACCTAGTATCATTGTTTGCACTTGATTTAATCCACGACTTCCTACTACCACAAAATCATATTCATTTTTGTTAGCAAAGTCTACAATTGCAGGACCTGGTTCACCATGCACCACATGTGTTTCACATTCTAGACCAGCTTCTTCGATTACTTCCATTACTGGTTTTAATTTTTCTTTTCTTTCTTTTTTTACGTCATACTTATCTAAACCGTGCAATACATCCTCTTTCGATGTTTTGCCATCCACAGCATATACAATATCTATTTTACCTTGATCAATTTGTGCAACTTTCACCGCATGAGATGCAGCCCTAATAGAGTGATCTGAACCATCAGCTGCTAATAATACTCTTTGATACATCCCTTCACCTCATTTACCAATTAATGACCTGAAGCTTTTGATAAGCCACCGATTTTCTTCTTCAATTGTTTACTTTCCGCATTTAACCCTGTATAAGTTACTTTAACATGGTTCTGCTCAAATTTCGACTCAATTTTGTCTAAAGCACCAATTGCAGAATCATCCCATAAATGAGCAAGACTTAAATCAATTTCTACCTCTTCGATATCTTCATTAAAATTAAATTTTGCTACTAAGTCATTAACGGAAGCGAAGAAGATTTGACCATCTACTTTATACACCTTTTTCTTACCTTCAACTGCCACAATTTGTGTCACTTTCACTTTTGAAATTTTAGCCGCAAAGAAAATAGCACTTAAAAGTACACCAGCTAATACACCTTTAGATAAATCATGTGTTACCACTACAGTTCCAACTGTGATGACCATGACAGCAGCATCCGTTCTTGGGACTTTGTGAAGGTTTTTCAACGATGACCAATCAAACGTACTAATTGATACCATAATCATGACACCAGCAAGTGCAGCCATCGGGATTTGAACCACAATGTTTCCTAATACAAAGATCAAAAACATTAAAAATACACCGGCCACTAAAGCAGATAACCGACCACGGCCACCAGATTTTACGTTAATAACGGATTGGCCTATCATCGCACAACCTGCCATTCCTCCAAAGAATCCTGATACAATATTAGCAATACCTTGTCCACGGCTTTCTTTGTTTTTATCACTCTCTGTATCTGTCATATCATCGACAATATTGGCTGTTAATAATGATTCTAGCAAACCTACAATTGCGAGTGATAAAGAATAAGGGAAAATAATAGCTAATGTTTCAAAATTTAACGGAATATCCGGAATTAAAAATACCGGTAGTTCAGAACTTAAATTACCTAAATCTCCGACAGCACGTATGTCAAATCCAAAATAAATAGCTAAGGCTGTTACTACTATGATTGCTACCAAAGTAGATGGGACAGCTTTCGTAATTCTTGGAAAAATATAAATAATCGCTAGAGTTAAAGCAACCAAGCTATACATTACCCAACTTTCACCTTCAAAGTGTTCCAATTGTGAAGTAAAGATGAGAATAGCTAGCGCGTTAACAAAGCCTACCATCACCGAACGTGGTACGAATTTCATTACTGCTGCTAATTTGAATACACCGAACAAAATTTGTAGTACACCAGTCAAGATTGTCGCTGCTAGTAAATACTGCAAACCATGTTCAGCTATCAGCGTAACCATCAACAATGCCATTGCACCTGTTGCTGCAGAAATCATACCAGGTCTACCACCGACAAAGGCAATCACGACTGCAATACAAAACGATGCATACAATCCTACCATCGGGTCAACACCAGCAATAATCGAAAAGGCTATCGCCTCCGGAATTAACGCTAATGCTACCACTATACCGGCCAGAACGTCTCCCCTCACGTTTCCAAACCAATCTTGTTTTATTTTTGCTATGTTCATGTAGCACCTCTCTCTAATTTTTTTGGCTTCTCTGATCCCCTCAGAGAAATTTTCCGAAATGAACATAACGAATCATACCATAATTCACAAAATCGACAAAACTTGATGAAAACGCGAACATTAACTTCATCCTTTTATTTTCATGTACATGCTCATTTATTCTGCTATTTTCACTAAACCAAATTAAAAGTCTATTTTTTTTGCATCCCTTTTCAACTAGATAATTTATCTAGTAAAACAAAAAACTGACTATTAAATAGCCAGTTTCATAGATAATCCACTTTATTTGGTTTTTTAGCTAAAAGAGCACTTATTATACCAATAATAGGAAATATAAGCGATAAAATAATAATTGGATTATAGCTGTCAAATACATCATATCCTACACCAAATGGTAAGGGACCTAAAGAAGAACCGATAACTCCTACTGTTACCCCGACACCATTAATACTTCCTATGTATTTTCTTCCAAAATAATTTGGCCAAATAACATTTAGGCCGATCCGTTCTAAACCAGCCGCAAGTCCCCATAAAACTCCAAATAAGATCGCCAGCAAGAAATTATTGGTTACTAATAATAGAAGTAATACAAAAAATTCGACTACGAAAATGGCTAATAAGACATAATTAGATTTGATTTTATCTATTATATACCCAGAAGCAAGTGACATAGGAATGCCGACAAAAGCCATTAAACTTAAAACCATCGCTGCTACTTCAAGTGATAAACCATTCGTTTTAAAAATGGAGGCAATATGGAATGTAATACCTGTATTGACCATTGCCGGAATACCAACACAGATTAAAATAGCCCAAAAAGCTTTTGTTTTCATTGCTTCCTTGAGTGTCCAATCCTCTTCTGCTTCCTCAATAGTTGGTGCTAATGGATTACCGCTATTACCTTCATTTTTTCTGTTAAAACCGTCAGGCTCCAAGCCGATCATTTCTGGTTTATTTTTTACTCCAAAAAAGGCTAAAGGAACAAAAAACGCCAATAATAAAATCCCCCAAAACCTCCAAGCAACTTGCCAATTCCAGGTTTGGATTAACCATGTATTGACAATTGGAAATAGCATAGCACTCGCAAATGAGAAAAGTGTAACTAAACTGAACGCACGCCCGCGCTTCTTGATAAACCATTGTGCAACAAGTGTATTCGGGATAAGCGACATACTCCCCTGTCCGAGTAATCTGACTAGAAAGAATCCAATTGCTAACATCCAGATAGATGTGATCATGCTATTAAAAAAACATGCGATCGCAAATAACGAACCAATCGTCACCATCATAAAGCGTTGTCCAAAACGATCAATAAAACGCCCGACGAATATCATTAATAAACCAGCTATTAACGTTGCTCCAGAATAAACACCAGATACCTGAGAACGTGTCCAACCAAAGTCATTTATGTACTCATCAATAAACTGTGAATTGGAATATGTTTGACCAGGTCCAGAAAAAAAGATGCCAAAACCACCAATAATTAGGATGAACCAACCATAATAAATTTTGTCAAAAATTCTTAGTTTAGAAAGCATGGCTTCACTCCTAGTTATAAAACGCATTCATCAAACAATAATATCTAACCACACCACTGTTTCACATGCAAACGTTTTGATCAGCTTATTTATCATTTTTAATGATTAAACATAGTTATTACTTGTGCAGTTTATTATATTTTCGTCGCTTTCGCAAAGAAAAAAGGAGGTCTCCCCCCTTTTTTTAAAACAACTTTTGCCAAGTCTCTGGACCCACAATTCCATCCACTTTTATATTATTCCGTCTTTGGTATTGCTTTACTTTTCGCTCTGTCTCTGGTCCGAAAATACCATCGACTTTTGCACCTACTTTACGTTGAATAATTTCAACTAATTCTCCTTTACTTCCTCTTTTTATAATGCCAGGATAATTGGCTACTACCGTCGTTTTTTTGTCTAGTCTTGCTCTGGTCACTGGACCGACAATTCCATCCACTTTTATACCTTCAGAACGTTGAAATGCTTTTACAGCTGATTCTGTTTCATTTCCAAAGACACCATCTGCACCATATTTATTTAAATTAAAACCAAGCTTTATTAATTCTCTTTGTAGATTTCGTACTTCCGTTCCATTGCTTTTTTCTTTTAAAGCTTCATTTGAACTAAACTGGTTTACATATGAGATTGGATTCATAGTAGATGATGGTTTATCAGCACGATATCCATAGGGTGGAGCTGTTTCTACCTTTTTACGTATTTCGAAATGCAAATGTGATCCTGTTACATATCCAGTTGCTCCTTGATAACCAATTACTTTGTTTTGCGATACAGGTTGACCGCTATTAACAGCGACAGAATCTAGGTGTGCATATAGTTGAGTTCTGTTATTCCGATCTCTTATTAGCACTACATTTCCGTAGCCTCCCAAGCCTGTACCACTTTTACCAAAGCCAGCATATATAACTGTACCTGAAGTGAAGGCATGAATTGGTGCTTGATGTGATTTCACTAAATCAACACCAGCGTGGAAATCTCTTGATCCCCTTATCGGGTGTGTTCTGTATCCATATGGACTTGTAATTCGAAATCCGCGGAATTCCGCCATTAACTCCCCTCCCTTATATTTTTCTCTACTCTATTACATGTTTGTTTCACAATTTGATGACTAAATACAGCCAAACCAGTTGCTATAACACCTTCAGCAATTGATCGTATATTCCAACCATATAAGTTACATGCTGCTAGGACCCCAATGATTAATAAAATCCAAACGATTAGCCAATCAGGTATAAATGGTGTTCTTTTGCAAGCGTATCCTATAAACCAGAGTGCTGGTATGATAAAGTGAAAGTCCTCTGGTAGCAAATACAATAATTCTTCCATCCCTCGAACACCTCCTCTGATTTCTACATTCGAGTCACTCAGCAGATTCGTTTCCCCTCTTAGAACAGTGCATAATAAGGACTCATATTAAAATATGTATCATCCCCCCATTTTGACTTGGCGTTTGACATGGATGTTCACTTATTTTTATAATCGATGAGATCACAAAGAAAGTGTCTAAATTAATTTATTATTTTTTAAAATATGTCCATGCTAAAAAATAATAAATTAAAGGTAATAAAATGAGGGAAGACCTATTAAGATTACCGCAACAATGAAAGGGGGAACTATGTTAGCAAATCATGGCATAGGTACATATGAAACAAGAAGAATCCATTAATGATAAAGTTGGGAAAATTGGCATTGTATCATCGCTGCATTACCTTTCGCGATTGTAATGGTACTGATGATCATATCCATTGCTATCACATTAGGAAAGGATTGGAAACTTGATCAAAGACTCCACAGAAGAAGACGTGAAAAACGTGTCAAAACCGAGTTTAGAGATGAGTTTAAGGATGAGGTGAAAGAGGATATCCGTGATGATTTTAAAGAGAACGTCAAGGAAGATATTTATAAAGATATGAAAAATGATTTTTATGAGGACTTTAGAGAAGATATTTACGATGAAATGAAGGAAGAATTATATGATGATATCAAAGAAAAAATATATGATGAAATGAAAGAAGAAATTATCGAGGAAATAACAGAAGAAGAAAACACAGAAAAAAATAAACCGGACAGGTAACAGCAAATACCTCCTTAAGCAAATTTCTTCCTTTGACTACTGTATTTATGTCAAAATAAGATAGAAGCTTAAGAGAGGTGTTTTTTATGCAAATTGAAATTTGGTCCGATTTTGTTTGTCCTTTTTGTTATATTGGAAAAACAAGATTAGAACAAGCTTTAGAAAGATTCCCACAGAAATTAGATGTTTCAATTCAATATAAAAGCTTTGAATTAGATCCAAATGCAGCGAAATATTCTGGAAAAAATATACATGAATCTTTAGCTGCTAAATACAATATGACAATTGATCAAGCCAAACAAGCCAATCAACAAATTGGTGAACAAGCAAAAGCTTTAGGTTTAGATTTTGTTTTTGACACGATGAAACCAGGTAATACATTTGATGCACACCGGTTAAGTAAATATGCAGCAACACAGGGCCGTGAAGCAGAATATGTAGATACAATGCTTTATCATTATTTTACTTTGTCGAAAGATCTTAGTGATAAAGAAACGCTTCAGTCTATTACGGATGAGCTTGGTTTTGATCAACAAGAAGTTCAACGAATATTGAATGATGAAACAATCCATGCTGATGCAGTCAGACTAGATGAAGCAGAAGCACAACAATTAGAGGTTACCGGTGTTCCATTTTTTGTTCTCAACAAAAAATACGCTATTTCTGGTGCTCAGCCAATTGAAACATTTATGCAAGCATTAGAAAAAGTAGCTGAAGAGGAAAATAATCAATTAGAAAATTTGAATCTTCAACAAGGCAGTTTTTGTGATGGAGATCATTGCAAGTAAAGTAAAACTAAATAATCAAACCATAGGCTCGTACCAACTGATGGTATTGAGCCTATTTTTTTGCTACATAAGTAGTCCTTTAGTCCTGTTTTTGCGGTTAGGTAAAAAGTTTGCAATTTCTTGTCGTTAATTGATTTGAAACATGTTATAATCTATTTGAACTAATTCTTTATGATTAAACGTCATTCATACACCAAGATTAAATACTTAATTCTAATTATGAAAGCCTTTACCAATAAATACGACAAGTACGGAGGATTCTATCATGGCAAATAAGTTTATAAGCAGGAGTAAAAGCGGTATCAACAAAACAAAACAAGCATTTCTAAGCACGTCAAAAAAGATAAGGAAGGCTTCAGGTAAGTTAAAGATAAAAAGTTCCAACAAGAACTCTACAGATTCCCAACAAGTAGTTCTAAACACAAGTGTTTCAAAAAAAGATTCCATTAGCACCAAAATACTATTAAGTATATTAGCAACTGTACTTATCAGTGTTTTGATCGTTGGAATTGCTTCTTATTTTATATCTAATGGTATTATTAAAGATAAAGTAACAGAAGCTTCCGAACAAACAATTGTCCAATCTGGAGATAAACTCGATTATTTAATGAATCAATATAAGGATCGGGTGACTCAAATTTTAATGGCTGATAATTTCAGCAATACGTTAGCCGAACTAGATCGCTATGAAGAAACAAATAATTTTGATTATTTTAATTTAAAAAGTACGATTGATGATGCACTAACCCAAATTACTATGATTGATAATAATGTGAGTCTCTACCTATTACATACCGAAAAAGAAAGATTAATCTCTTCTTCAGAAACACTTCCTGAAGAATCTGTTTTCAGTTCCGACTGGTATCAAGATGCACTTGAATCAGAAGGTTCTACAGCATGGATTGGCGGCCTTGCTCAAGGAATTAATGGTACTCAAGAAGATCCTACGGTTTCATTTGGGCAAAAATTAAGAATAAATGGTACAGAATATATTTTAATTGTTGAACTAGACACCACCGTATTTGAAGAGGCTCTAAAAGACGTTAAATTTGGTGAAGAAGGCTTAGTTAGCATTGTAGACCAAAATAATGAAATTGTCTTTTCATTTGTTCCCGAAGAAATAACGCAACCATATGATTACCAACTTGCCATAGACTCTGAAGAAAACATGACTGAGGATAACGGACAATTAATTTTTCAACATGATTCAGATGTGACAGATTGGTATTTAGTAGGCTCAGTTTCCGAGAAAGAATTAACAAAAGATACTACCATTATCTTTTATGTAACAGCTGGTATTATCATTTTGTCTTTAATTATCTCTCTTTTCATCGCGAATGGAATAGTAAAAACAATTGCCCGTCCAATTGCAGATGTTTCAAGTCTGATGGCTTCTGCAAAACAAGGTGATCTAACAGTGAGATCGAATGATACTTCTCGTAAGGATGAAATAGGAGAACTGGCAGAAGGATTTAATGAAATGCTTGAAAATATAGCAGGAATGATGCATCAAACCAGAGAATCTGCAAATAAAGTATTAAATGCTGCCATCGAATTAACAGATATCTCTCAAATGCAATCACAGTCAGCAAAAGAGGTTGCTGCTGCGTCTGAAGAAATTGCCAGTGGTGCTACAGGGTTAACAGATGAAGCTGAAAGAGGAAATTCATTAGCATCCAACATACATGATGAAGTGGAAAATGTATTCGAAAATAATAGTGAAATGGAAAATCATGCAGTAGTTGTACTTGAACGCAGTCATGAAGGTTTAGAAAAAATGGACGAGTTAGTAAACAAAACAAAAGATGGAGAGCAGATGACAAATGCACTTGTCGATAAAGTAGATACATTGAAAGAAAGTACAGAGCAAATCAATCAAGTGATGGAAATGCTCACTAATATTGCTCAGCAAACGAATTTACTTTCGCTCAACGCTGCTATTGAAGCAGCACGTGCCGGAGAAGCTGGCAAAGGTTTCGCAGTAGTTGCCGATGAAATTAGAAAGCTTTCTACCCAATCTAAAGACTCGATTGATAAAGTCGAAGAAATTACAACAGGTATCGTGAATGAAGTAAATGAAACTTTAGAAGTTTTAGAAGAAGCTACACCTCGTTTCAAAGAACAAGTAACACAAGCAGAAGACACACAAGTAATATTAAATGGGGTTGGAGAAAGTATGGGTGCGTTTACCGGCAAGATTCAACAAGTTACCCAATCTATCCAGCAATTAAGAGATTCGCAGGAAGTATTAACTTCAACCATTCACCAGGTAAGTGCAACAGCACAGCAATCTTCTGCAATTAGTGAAGAGGTCTCTGCTACTACTGAGGAACAATTAAAAGTAAGTGAATCGCTGGTTACCACTTCAGATGAATTAAAACAGCTATCTGAAGAATTACAAGAAATGATGAAGAAGTTTAAAGTGTAATAACGCTATTCTTCGCTAGGTATACCTTGTAGTATTATTGCACATTAATTTAGTTTGACAATATTATCTATTTAAACCAAAAGCTATCTCATCGTCACTTGACAGTGAGATAGCTTTTTGAATAAACAACTAAATAAGCTTAGGGAGAGATTAAACACAATAAGCTTTACTTTTCATTTCGATTTTCGGATTCATTTAAAGATAAAAATAGGTAAGTTTCTTTTCCAATGTATGGTTAAAGCATTGCAAAAAAGATGTTGTAGTGATCACACAATAGCGACAGTCTATTTTCTGAAGTACCATTTAATTTAAAAGAAAATGGATAACTTCCTTCGAATACTTTTCCCACTGGTAAACAACTCTAGATATGTAATTTTATAAGATTAATTAAGGTGAGATAATCCTATTAATTTACTTATGCTAGCGAAATAATTGCTAGACTAGATATTCACCACCCGGATATAATGTAACAGAATATAATCGTTTACTCTGTAGTTGTGTTCTTCCACTTTTCACAGAAAGATCTATATATTCACTTCCATATACATAAGCTGTTGTTTGATCATAAATGATAACTTGATCTTTTCCACTTCTAATAAGATCACCAAACACTAAATAGCCATCTTTAGGAAATGTTGTTACTACATTTTTATATCCATCATAGATTGTTGGATATACATTATCTCCTCTCCTGTAGGCTATAATATAATCTAGATCATTATCGTCCCAATTATTAATGGTATCGATAATGGTTAACCAACCGCCTGTATCTCTATTTTCTTTCCAAATTTCTTGCCCATTTGCATCTAACAGAAAGATCCCATCTTTCCCATCTGAATAGCTGGAACCGCGTATAATTCTGTCTAACCCTGCCATTTGTAATCCTGGTAGATCATTTCTAAATTTACCTAAACAAATATGTTGTGATTCAATCGAGTCATTATATCGCCAACATTCATTTCCTTTCCAATCATATAAAACAGTTACACTACCACCAATTACTATCTGATTTTCACTTGTTTCTGATTGGACTTTCCCTACCCATATACAATCCGCATGGTCGTCTAGATTATGACAAGACCATAACAATTGACCATCTGAACTTAAAAAATCATAACCTGCCATTACTTCATCTTTACTATCACTATTAAAATCGAATACCCATGGAAAATGCCCGATATTTCCTTTATGTGTCCACAACAACTCGAATTCGTTATTAAGTGCCCACATTTGATGATACCTATCTTTTAAAATGATATCTTGTGGAAACGAATTTCCTGTTAAATTCGCAATGATAATACAATCATGTGCTTTTTCACTCGGTAATGCATAGCTTTTTTTCGTTTGGCCTGTTGTACCATCAAGGATGAAGAATTGTTTTTCCATCACACAGAGGACTTCATTATAACCATCCCCATCAATATCATAGATTTGTACAGGATAATCACTACCAGGACCACCTGGTGTTTTACTTGGCGTACCAACTTGCCACAAAACATTTCCTTCTAAATCAAACGCTGTCATTGCTACTACTTGATGCGGTACATATCTATCATCAATACCTCCATCAGGTTGAACCATTAGCAAGTCCATTCTTCCATCTCCAGTCAAATCACCGAGAAACATTTTGCAATTTTTACCGGATTTTGATAAATCAATTTTACTTAATAGTACTGGTTCTGTTTCTGTTTGTGTTCTCGTCATTTATTAATCTCCTTCACATATTACGCTTCAGTTTCTTGAAGCTGTTCTTGTTTTATTTCTAACCTTAGAAATGTACGATAGCTGATCCACATAATGACTAAACTAGATAAACTACCACCAAAGAAAAATAGGAATACTGGTAACATAAAATACAAATAGTATAAGGTTAAACATGCTGCTATTAAATAAATGGTTCGTATAGGTGAATAAATCGTAATAAGAATTGCATTTTTAAAATAATTATATAATTTGTTATCATAATGGACATACATCGGAAAAATATAAGCAACCATAATTCCAAAGACAATGGAAACAATTATTAACACATTTTTTATCGTTTGCTGCATCCACTCATTGTCCAATTGTAAAAAATTGATATTTATATATAACATATAAGTAAATAGAAGAATGAGAAGACCTAATCCATTTGCTCGCTTAAATTCTTTTTTAAAAGTTTGCCAAAATACTTTAAAAGCAGGTATATCCTCTTCACCTTTGGCCCATCTTCTAAAAATTGTAAACATTGCAACAGTACTTGGACCAATACCAAATATAATAGCACCTGCAAGAGTAAAACAAACCCATAAAAAATTCACATATAATAACAACAGGACGGTTTCCCCAAAGAAATAAAATTTACTAATAAATCCATTCCCTAACATATAAATTCCCCCTATTAGGTTTTCTTCGTGACTTTCTTAATAGAAAGATTCGCATAAGCTGCTTTCATAGGTGCCATTTGTCTAAAACCTATCTTTCCCCCTTGATATATCGGTCCATAAGTTGATCCATCATCTTCCCATTCAAGTACATGTAAGTCATTAATATAAAAATGAACGAATTGCTCGTATTTTATCAGTTTCATATGATATGGATTGATAGCATCTTCTACTGGTGGTAATGGATCCGCTGCTTGTGTTACTAAATGAAATCCATGACTTTTACGTAAATTACATGTCCGAAAAGCACGTTCTTCTGCATGTTTATGTCTAAAATAGGATAGATGTAATGTATTTATCATACCGGAATGGTAGTCTGGATAATAACCTGTTCGTTTCGGCAGTGATGAGTCAAAAATATCTTCACCATTTCTTCCTGTTGCAGCAAAGAACATCATACAAAGACCTGGTTCTTCTAGTGGATAAAAATCCCATTCTATCATAATATGATCTGGAAATTCGACCGGACACCATAACAACCAATGAGCATGGTCACCATATTCTTCTGGATCTAACTTATTCTCTAATAATAATTTATTATTCCATGTACTTGTTTTTACCTGCCCTTCTTTTACCCAATCCTCAACAGAATCTGCTCCGGTTAGTGGATTTTCGTATATAGTTTTTTGTGCTTTAAAGGTTATATTTTTCACTATTCTTTTCCTCCAATTCTAAAAAAATATTTTCCACAATCATTTATTAAATTAAAATCCAAAAGTATTTACTGCTTAAGAGAAAGACGGAAACAAACAACTACCTTACTTAAATGATAGTCATTTGTTCTAATCCTTCTTATTCTTAGGGCAGAAGTATCACTTTAGTTACTACTGCCCAAGTTAATAATTTTCCATTATATACTATCCTTTCACGGAACCAAGCATTACGCCTTTGGCAAAATGTTTTTGTAAAAACGGATAGAATAATAATATAGGAATTGTTGCTACAACGATAACCGCTAACTTTATAGACTCTTCTGGTGGCTCATATAATGAAGCTTCTTGTAAATCACCCAATCCTGAATTTGCAACCATTACTAGCTGTTGAAGTAATAATTGAATCGGCCATTTAGTTGTATCAGTCAAGTAAAGTAATGCGTTGAAGAAATCATTCCAATAAAATACAGCATAAAACAATGTAAATGTTGCGATAACTGGCTTAGACAGAGGCAACATAACTCTCCAGAAAGTTTGAAACTCTGTACAACCGTCAATTTTTGATGAATCTTCTAATTCTTGAGGCAATTGTTGGAAAAATGTCTTTACTATGATTAAATTAAATGGATTAATAGCCATAGGTAATATTAAAGCCCAGATAGAATCTAATAATCCTAAATTTTTCACAAGTAAATAAGTAGGTATCATTCCTCCGTTAAATAACATAGAGAATAAAATTAGATTTAAAAGTAAATTACGACCAACCATATTTTTTCTTGATAACGGATAAGCCATGGTCAACGTTAATATCATACTAAGAATCGTTCCTACCACTGTTACTAGTATAGAGATACCTAAACTACGAATTACCGCATTTGTAGAAAATATATATTCATATGCAACCGTTGTAAATTCATTTGGAATTAGAAAAAATGATCTTGTTGCAAGTTCTGATTCTGATGCAAAAGAACCAGCTATTACATATAAAAACGGTACTACAGTTACAATCCCGACAATTGCTAAAAATATATGATTAAAAACATCAAATACTTTACCGGAACTTGTATTATGCATTCGGTGCATTTAAATTCCTCCTCTTCAATCCATTCGTATTACCACATTAAAATAAACCGCTTTCTCCTGCTTTCTTAGCTAGTCTATCTGCACCAACTATAAGTACAATACCTACAATAGATTTAAATAGACCTACGGCAGTACTATAACTAAATGCTCCCTCGGTAATACCAACGAAGTATACATACGTATCAAATACATCTGCAACACTACGGTTTAATGAGTTTGACATTAAGTAAATTTGTTGGAAACCTGTATCAAGAAAGTTACCTAATCTTAAAATTAATAAAATAACAATTGTACTTCGTATCGCTGGTAATGTGACATGCCATAATCTACGGAAACGACCTGCCCCGTCAACAATAGCTGCTTCATACTGTTCTTGATCCACACTAGCTAATGCTGCGAGGAAGATTACTGTACCCCAACCTGTTTCTTTCCAAATAATTTGACCCATAATCATTGGTCTAAACCAATCAGGGCTTGACAAGAAATTAATCTCTTTGCCTACTATACTTGATATTAACTCGTTTACTACACCACCACTTGTTGTTAAGAATACATAGCTGATACTTGCAATAATTACCCATGACATAAAGTGTGGAACATATACGAGTGTTTGCAATGTACGTTTATAAAAGCTTAACCTAATTTCATTAAGCATCAATGATAAAATAATTGGTGCTGGGAAGAAAAATATAAGATCATATAACGCAAGTATAAACGTGTTCCTTAGTAATCGTAGAAAGTCAGGATTTGTAAAGAAGTAATGGAAATGTTCAAAACCTACCCATTCACTTTCCCGTACGCCCAAAAATGGTGAATAATCCTGGAAAGCTATAACTATTCCCCACATTGGGAAATATTTAAATATGATAAAATAGAATAACCCAGGTAACACCATAAAATATAACCATTTTTCTTTTGATATTCGTTGCCATTTACTTTTCTTATTCTTTTGTACTGCGCTGTTTATTTTATTTTCATGTACATTTTCCATCGAATCCCCTCTTAATGTGTAATTTGATGTAAAAAGCAGGTTACAAAACCTGCTTTTTACAAGTTATTTCAATATTTTTATTGAGCGTCTTGATGTAATTGATTAATTTCTTCTATATAATCTGTACCACCATTGTTTTTCCAACGCTCAATCTCTTGTTCTAATCCCGCTTCATCTATTTGCCCAACAATATATTTGATCCGAGCATCGTTTATAATAGTATCAAGCTGTTGACCCTTTTTAGAATATACTTCAGAAATATATGCTTCAGCAGGGTTAGCAACAACAATATCTTCATTCTCTATCTTTAATTCATTCTCTAACTGATGCAATGGTGTATTTTCAGATTTTATTGATTTTGCTTCTGGTAAATACATTAACATTTGATTAAAGCCATCAATTTCTTGTTGTAGACCTGGATTATCTTTGACAAGTGATTGATATTCTCCGTCTTCCCCAGAATAATGCTCCCCTTCAATACCATTTTCTGCCATTATTTGCATTTCTTCATCATTCATTTTATCCAGGAAGTCAAGCACTTGTTTCATTTCTTCCTCAGATTTCACTGATGTTTTAGAAATTGCAAGCATACCTGAATAACCAGAAGTAGGTAAATTGTGTAATCCTGTTGGACCTTCAACCGCTTTAATTACAGTAATTGGATCATCATTCTCAGGTTCTGCATCTACAATTTTTTCTGCAATACGGTGACCTTCATCAAGCACGTTTACTTGAACGCCAGCTTCACCTGCTATTACAGGATCAGACCATTGTGCTGGGTCCATTACAGCGAAGTCTTCATTGACAAGTCCTTCATCATAAAGCTTTCTAAAGAAATCTAGCGCTTCTTTGTAGTTGTCATCCATAAAGGATGGGTATAATTCGCCATTTTCATCTTCGCCCCATTTATTGGGTACGCCAAACCAAGTTTGCATTACATCCCATGGACCTTCATACTTTGAAACAACAACACCATACGTATCATCTTGTCCATTTCCATCTGGATCTTCTTCTTTAAATGCTTTTAGCATATTATAAAAATCATCAATTGTTTCTGGTTCTTCTAAACCAAGGTTTTCTAACCAGTCTTTACGAATAATTACACCATTACGACCTAAATCACGAGTACGAGGAATTCCATAAATGTCTCCATTAATCGAGCTATTATCCATTATAATTTCATTTGCCTGACTTAGATTTGGATATTCCTCCAAATAAGGTCCTAGCTCCCAAAATGCTCCGTCTTCTACCGCACTTATAAAACTTGGTGATTTGTTAGGGATCATCATAACATGTGGCAAGTCACCTGAAGATAAAGTGATATTGAACTTGTCTTCTAAGTTACTGTTAGGTACCCATTCCATTGTAATCTCTTTATTTGTGTAATCTTCTATTTTCTTTAAAACAGGACTATCATCTGTCGGAGGTTCTGTTGAAAAAGTTGGTACAAACACACGCAAATGCATTCGTTCTTCAGAGCTTTCACCAGAATCATCTCCCGTTTGTTCACTTCCTGAGTCACTACTATCACCTGCAGTTTCACTATCGTCACTACAACCAGTAACTACTATTATTCCAACTACAAATAAAGCCATTAATAAATAACGAAGATATTTTGAATTCATTTTGACCCTCCCTGAAATTGACTTAGTCATATTAGACTACCACATTCCCTTTTTCTTTCTCACAAAATGAATGCTTTTTCCCCCTTTTCTTTTGAAATTTTGAAAAGGAATATGTGTCGTTAAACCAAATATAAAACGCTTTCATTTTTCCATCAATATTCAATTTTTGTTCATTCTAACAAAATTACTGTCTAACCTTGATTAGTAAGGGTTTACATATATGTTTTAACACTTTTTTTTGGATATAACACTTTTTTGCAACCTGCAATTAGATGATTCTATACTTTAGAATTTCCAAACAACCAATCGTGTTGATACACATTGCGAAATTGTATTAGTTGTTACACATAGAATTACTTCTAATCACTTCTAATTTATTATATTTTGTTGCTCAATTGGCACTGGTGTGAAACAATACTGAAAATCTATTAATAAAGTCCCTGCTTTTATCCTAATTCTTGAGCAGAATGAGATATCGATTCCTTTCTATCTAATGCACCCTTTTTTATGGTAATCATTTTACGTTTACTTTCATTTCTCTTATCCTTTCCCTTTAGAAAAAAATCCCCATACTGCATAAGTACGGGGTTTTTATCACAGTTTGTTATGATGTTATAATTGATTGTAATTGTGTTGCGATGATACTTGCGATTTTATTCGCTCCTTTTTCAGTAAAATGAGTATGGTCAGTCCCATTCACATCAACCATATAAAATGTCCTTGCTTCATCAAATCCAATTTCTGTTAAATGATGAATACTCAACGTCATTAAATCTATTAATGGACATCCCTCTTCTTCTGCAACTTCTTTCACTGCATTACAATAATCACCAAAATCAGGTAAAAACTCTCCAGAAACATAATGCAGTCGTGCAACAGGCGTAATTAATATCGGAGTAGCTTTGTTTGACCTTGCAACTACTATAAATTGCTTTAAAAACTCCTTATAATCTTTGTATGGTTCTGTATATCTTTCTGGTTTTTCTTTGGTTGCATCATTATGACCCATTTGGACAAGAAGATAATCTCCTGCTGTAATGTTTTTCTCGATTTCTTTTAATCTTCCTTCTTCGATAAACGTCCTAGAACTTCGGCCACCAATGGCATGATTGAATACAGCATATTCGTTTAAATACTCTGGTAAAAACTGTCCCCATCCTGCTTGTGGAGCATCTTTCTCCTGATAAGTTTGACAAGTAGAATCACTTGCTATGAATAGCCTTGCCTTCATTCTCTCATTCCTTTTCTTTTTATTAATAGTTATTCCCTTTTATCCTAACGGGTCCGATTAATCCGGAGGGGAATGATTCTTTGTCCATTTGGTTGGCACTATTATTGGTGACGCGGATACGAAGTAAGTTTTTGCCTTGCTTTACTAGTTCTCCTGAAAATGATACATGATATGGCGCCCACATTTTCACTTCTGATTTTGAATGATTGAGCATTACTTCCGCTATTTCATAAACAGCACCTAAATCAATAACTACTTCATCCAATTTATCACCATCATATTCGAAGATAAATTGATATTCAATCGTACCTGAGAAATGTTGAAAATTCTCACATTTACTCCAATCATACAACTCATGCTTATTCCAAACACCCTTTGTTTTATCTTGTACAAGTAGCTTCGGACTAATTTCCACTACTTGATTAGATGCTTGTTTTTTAGCAGAAGCAAAGCCGTTTTTGTCTTCCACACACCAAATTATCGATTCTCGGCGCGGAAGGTCAAGCAAATATTCCTTTTCATTCTCTTGTGTTAATGGTCGAGCTTCACCTATCCATGGATTCCATTCCTTTGTCGGTTGATCAGAGATAAATTGTATTTTCCCCTTATAATCTATATCACCTTCATTGGTTATAAAATAAAACAGACGACCATTCTTTCTTATTTTTGTTATTCTAATTGTCTGACTATCCCCCTCTAATATAGCATTTCTATATGATGAAAAATGTCTTTCAAGTTGTTCTTCGTCAGTTGGGGATATATAAATAGCCTGAGACAAGACTTCTTTGTCTATATTGTCAGTTATGAGATAAACTTTACCTCCATTTGATACAAACAATTCTAATTGCGCTACAACTGTTGGATCAAATATGGACAAATCTATATTATCAAGCACTACCGAGCGATATGATTGTTGACCGATGAGAAGACGATCACCGTTTACTTCTATTTGATTGTCAACAAACAAGGATTCTTGCAAATAATTAAATTCTATTTGATGCTCATAAAAGTGCTTAGCCACTTTCCATGGCATATGATTATTTAAAGCTAAAATTGCTATCTCTGCCTGATTTGCACTATCTGTCATTAGCCAACTAATCCTTTTAATATACATACTGAAATATCGGTAATACGGCCACCAAACATTATTCGGACCAACATCAGGCGGGCGTTCATGACTTCTTTCTTCACCTTCTATTGAATAGTAAAAGGCATGTGGGCAAAATAAATTCACTCCTCTTACCGCCAGCCAATCTGTATACCATTTCATGTCAGATGCTGAAAGATTCCAACTATTATCAACACCACAAACACCTAAATACTCATTCAAGTTTCTACGTCGATTATAATGCCTACCAGCATCACTACCACATTTTGCGGCAGTGGAGTGTTGACCAGTTATCCCCTTTTCTTTTTCAGGTGCTACCCATCTCCAAACCACATCTTGACCCGGAATGGTAAAAGGTTTTAGTAGACCAATATCATCACTTTTGGCAGGATGGCCTGTTAAAAATAACTGATTATTTTCACACCATTCTGCAATCGGTATATAATAGGTTTCTAGCATTCGCTTATTAATTGCTTTTTCGTAGGTTTGCTTTACTATTTTTGTTTTTTCACCAATATCAAAAAACAAACCTGGTAGATCTTCAATATGTAAACCCTCATGATATAAATATCTCTCAAAGTCATTCGTCCATGGCAGGCAACCTGGCTTGGCATTTCTTCCTGTAATATCCGGTTCATCTGTAAACATTGCGAAAATGGTATTTCCAAAATATTCACCTACCACTTCCTTGTATCTCTCATGTGTTATATCGATAAACGCTTTTACCGCCGCAGGATTTAAGAGATCAGCTGAACGTGGTGCATTTATTTGTCCATCATCCTGATTCTTATGGATTCCTCTAATGGTACCGTGTGTATAACTTTCCACTAAAAAAATACAAGTATAATCCTCTTCTTTTCGATTATTCACTTGAAAATATGATTCGATTACCTCTTCAGAGATCTTAACTTTTTCATTATTCATTTCAACAATTTGTGCATTTAAGGGATAGAGACAGCTAATATGGCCCTGATGATAGCTATTTCTTCCGTTTTTCGCTAAATAAACTGCCACCAAACGATCATCCTTTTGCATGGGGATCTCGATTGTTTGATTTAATCGATCAATGACCTTAACAAACAATCCTCTACTTGCAAATGTTGGATCTTGTTCTACCACTTTGCCATTAGCTGCTCCAGAAGGATACATGGCTTCATCATACAAAATAACATGCATGTTACGTCTGTTTGCTTCTTCAATGGCAAACTTTACATATTCCATAAATTCTTCAGATAAATATTTTGTTTGTTCAGGAATACCAATTCTAGGATGTAAGACAAAGCCTTCCACACCCTTATCTTGAAAATCTTCTATTTGATTTTGTAATTTTTCTTTATCTAGACGGTCATTCCAAAACCAAAAAGGCATTGGTGAAAACTCTGATGTCGGATTTAAAAATTGTTGGTATAAAGTATCCATTTACATTCCTCCCTAAAAATTGCTTGCTCTTGATTTCCGATATTGACTTGGAGGCAAACCTACATGTTTTTTAAATATTCTATTAAAATAACTATGTCTGTATCCAACTTCTTCTGCAATTTCATGTATTTTCATATTTGTTTGTAATAACAGCTCTTTTGCTTTATTCATTCTTATTTTTGTCAGGTAATCTATAAAATTGTCACCATATACTTTTTTAAATGCTTTACTTAATGTATAAGGAGTTGTATCAACATAATCCGCACAACTTTCAAGTGAGATATCTTCCATGTAATGTTCCTCTATATAAGAAACAATTTTATCGACAACCATTTTCATTTCCATGTTCATATTATCTTCTACATAGGTAATATATGGTGTGATTACTTGTTCAATTAACCATTTCACTACCCATTCTACTTCACGAAGTTGGGACAATTCTCCATACATATTGCGCCCTTTATACAATACTACTGGATCAACACCTGAAAGTAATATTTCATGTTGAACCGCACTATATAATTGCATCATTCCAGCTCGAACACTAACTTCTTTGGTACTGTTTTCAAGAAGCTCATCGAAGAATTGACGGATTAACTCTTCCGTTTCATTGACTCTCCCTCTTCTAATACACTGTATAATTTCCTTTTCTATTTCAAAAGGATAGAATAATTTTTGGCCTGACACATCTTTTTCCACTTCATTTAACATTAGGATTTGATTTTGATTATTAAAATCTCGAAAACGTTTAGCCCTTCCTATTTCTTCAAAAAGAATATTAATATCTTTTATTTTCGGTGTATTCGAACTGATAGTAATCGTGACATATCTCGATAATACGCGATTGATAGCTGTTGTAATATCATTGGCCAATTGTTCTAAAAGTTCCTTCAAATTTGTAATTTGGTTAGGAATAATTAAAAAGATAGTAACCGTCATATCATATTGATTGAGTACGGTGTATTGATCCATATACTCTTTCGTCAAATCTTCAGCAATGTTTGCCATAGCAAAAGCAATTAAACTATCGTCATCATACTTATGTTCTTCATTGTTATACATTCCTGTTAATTGAATATCTAATAATACAAAAGAGTGATTTTCTACATCCCACCTATAGTTCTCCATCCTTTTCTTTAATGCATTTTCGTCAAAGTCATATAAAAAACCTTTCGTTAGCTGAATAAGGAAGTTCTGTCTTAACTGCGGTATTTGATGTGTTATTCTTTTTTCCAATTTTTCACTTTCAAATGTCAACATATCTATGCGATCACGGATTTGTTTAAACTCATCTTTAGTTCCTTCCGTTGTGGAGGGATTAGACGCTGTAAAACTACTTGTCAAGTTTCTTATAGGTTGATACAAACGGTTCGATGCAAATAATGTTAGTAAAAAAGCTAATCCAAAAACAGTCAAACTTGCAATAAGAATTACTTTTGAAATCGTAATAATTGGCGATGTAATAGCTGATATAGGGGCAGCAGAGACATATGTCCACTGCGATCCAACACGATCAAAAGTGCCATAGGAGATCGAATAAGTTTTATCATTCCAATCCATTTGAAATGACCGATCTGACATATCATGATTGGAAAACATGGAGACTAGCTTATTCGTAAAGTTATGCTCTGCAGATTCTTCAGTCGATAACAATAGTTCATTATTCTCATCCATCAATAATGTAACCCCATTACTATAAGGGGTTAAGGTTTCGAGCGTACCTATAAGTCTTTCACTGTCTATAGAAACAATAATCGCTCCAAACGGACTGCTTATCACACCAGGTATTTGGTGTGTTAAGATCAGATTACTAGGATATTCTGTATGTTGAAAAAATTCTTCATCGTGATCCCAGGAAATATTATTAGGAGCTTCCACTAAAGTTTGATATGCTTTCTCTACTCCCCCCTCACTTATATGATTCAAATATGGATTAAATAAAACAGGTCCTTGTTCTGCTTCAATAAACAAATTAACTTCACCAATAAGAGATTGACTGCCTTGCAATATTAATAACTTTTTCATAATTTCTCTTGTTATTTGGAAGTCGTAAACAAAATCCGTGGAAGTTAGATGATAGTTAAACGTTGGCTCAAACGCCCAGTAAGTAAGGGATTCCTCCAAATTGTTAAATTGATCATCAATATTTTGCGACCGTTCCTCTATTTCTTCTAAATGGACTTTTCGCAATTCGTTTTCTGTAGAACTCAAACCAAATGTATAGATTGCGATACCTGATATAATGCCTGGAATAGAAGTAATAAATAAAATCAACAGAAAACTTTTTCGAAAGTAATTACTCTGCCAACGACTAACGATCCAATTCTTCATATTTGAAAAAAACTTATTGTTTTCCATTTTCTTCACCTCACATTAAATATCTTACCACAATTGTAAGCACTTTCATACTTTGTGAGGAAAGTGGAATTTTTTCAAAATTACTATCTACTTAGTAACGTCCACAGCCTTCGAATCATCCCACATATCCAACTCTAGATATTGATCAATTAATTCTAAGCAAACAATTAAATTAAGGGACCATTGGGAGGCTGTATTCGTTGACATCGATTTTACTTCAAAAACTGGTTTTACATAGTCTAATGTTTTCTCAGCTTTTAATGGTGTTTTAATTTGCCAATGTGTGGAATCCACAAGTAAATATTGCCATGCTTGTTTTGCTAGCTTAGCATCTTTTTTATTTGCTGCAGCATATGCTACTAATGATGAAGATAACATAGAACTTCCCCACGGTTTATCTCCTTGAATCGCTCCAGAAGTCCTTTGCGATTTTTCTTCGTTTGTTAAATTATAAAATTCACCAAATTCCACCAGCATTTCCTTCCATTCGACATCTTCTAGAACTTGCGCCATTTCCATCCAGACTTGAGCACCACCCATGCTCATCATTAAATGATGCCCCCAATTTTCATTTCCCATAAACTTTAATTCTCCGGTTCTTGGTTCATATCCGAAAACAGGACCAGTTAACAGACGATGAGGCATTTTTTTAATAGAATTAATACCAGTTAACATCTTATCTCTAAAATTAGTGTCTTCATATCGCTCCCATCTCGTTAACCAATTAGAACAAAATGCTGCCCAGTCTGGCCCAGTCCGTACATGAGTAGGGAAATGATCCTTTGGAAAATACGCTCTCATTGGATCAAGGTGTTCTGTTGTATAATCAGCATTAACTACTTCATCCATAATATCACCGATCCGTTCATCTGCTGTCAGATAATAATATATTTTATGAAGTCCTGCAGCACCTATTCGTGCTTCTTTACATCCACACCCCCAATGAACCACATTATGCCTTGATCCAAGTCCTGCATATTCACCCAAATGGTATACATCAACTTCACTAGTATGTCGTGTCATTGCTTCCGCAAACCGGAATATATCTTCTCGCCCAGAGCGTAAAAACATGTACCATAACCAATAATTTGGTGCTAGCTCGGTATTTTGCCAAGCACATCCACCTAAATCATATTTCCATACATGACGAATAGGATCATAGCTATGCATCACGTCCCCGTAATCCCAAAAACCGTACCAACCTCTTTGCTCCACTTCATTAAGATAAAATTGGAGAACTTCATCAAGTGCTTTTTCAATGTTCGCTTTTATTGGCGTACTTTCATCTTTTAAGCTCCAAACCCCCAATGCTTTCGTATCATGGTAATATGAGGGATCACATACTAATAAAGGTGGGACTTCTTTTTCTTCGACAATGGATTGCAATACTTCCTGATTCGGAGTATTATTGAAGAAATCAATAGTTATCTCACTAGTATTGCCGATTCCATAAGGAGTACTGCGAAATTCTTCAGCACCCTCATAAGACGATTTTACGTGTGTTTCTGAATCATAATGTCTTAAATCCATCGATGGCGCATCTGGTGACCAAAACCATGCTGATAAGGTGGATATTTGTTCGGATAATTGTTTCACTTCTAGAGAAGATGGATGTTTTTTCCAGAAATTCCGAACAGCAACTGCTATTCCTCCTGTTTCGCTACCAACATATGTTAAGCCACCTGCTCGTTTTCCAGATACAGCACAAATCCACGCAAATTCTTCTCTTGTTTGCTTTGAAATGGTATAGGAATCAGCAGAAATTTGGACTAGCTTGAAATTATTCCATGTTGCAGAGTCATCCAATAATTCTAAAAAATTTTGATCATCAGAATTGAATTCAATAGGTCTTCCCGCAATTTGCTCCTTGTAGAGTTCTTCATATCTGCCGGAAGTACGCCAGGTTAGCATACCTTTGGGAGACTCACTAAAAATACCGTTATCCCCTGCGAATCTTATATATCTGTTATATAATGGGCCATTCATTGGAATTTTAAAATCTATTCCAATTCCTTTGATAAAATCTTTATGTGGATTTCCATCATATAAAAATGTATGAACTGCTTTTATAGAAGTTTGACCTGTATAAAAATACAACCTAAGCGTAAAAGGAAGCCATTCACGATTATCTGTATTTATTTTGTGACTACCTGTAATTTTCACCACTGCTCTTATAGGTCCATCTTGTTCAACTACAACATTTTTAATTTCACTATAGAATACTTCTTGCTTTGACGTTACTATTCCGTCCGTTTTATTTCTTGATTCTCGTATACCTTTTAAATACCCACCTTGACATACAAGATTATCCCCATGAGAAACTTCTCCAATTACAACATCTCCCTTTTTGTTTATTTTATAGCTCACCTCCCCTGTATTTATATAAATAGACTCTGGGCCATCTTCTAACTTAAGCGGATTCATTTCTTTCGTTATGTTACCCTTCTTAATCTGTAAGTGCTTTGTATTAACTTCATCCTTCAATGAAACAGCATGTGCTGTCCACTTCACACTACCGTCTGGCCATAATGCAGTAGACCAACTTTGAAGAGGGATTTCAACTTCATTTCCATCAACAAGCTTTAAGGGATCTTTCTTATTTAACACACCTTTTTCCCATGGGATTCCCCATGTTAAGCCAGTAGATATTTTCGGTTTTTTTCCTAACCAAGATAAAGAAACGTTTACTTCCATAGAATTTATGCTCCTCTCCAATTCTACTTTAATTTTGGAACTTCGATACGAAATAAACTTGCCTTCTCATCATAATAAGAAACAACATCTTTGATATAAGATATTACAGCATTTATTTCTACTATGAATACACCATCTTTATTGATATATGGCTCACTATTTAATAGGTTTTCTTCTCCGTTTACAAGAAGATGTGTACGCCCTTTCTCCGCGATGACCGTTTCACCATCTGAAATTAACGTCAGGATTCCATTCTTTTCATCATATTGATAGTCAAATAAATGAGGATAACCTTTTTTCATACTCTCAATTATAAATAATACCGGACTATAGACACTTCCATGCTCATAAATACTATAAATACCATTTGTATTAGGTTCTTGCCCATTTACCACTACCTTACAATATGTTTTATTAGGAGCAGTATATTTAGACGCATCCGCTTGTGGTATAGCTTTAAATTCAAAACTATTTTCAGGTGGATGCTCAGCATATGATGGTTCAAGATATTGTGGAAAATTAAGTGATAGTGGGCTTATGTCAACAGATTTACTATGGATCTCAATGCTTTCCTCAGGTAATCCGTGCATTTTAGCTTTTAATATTATTTTACCTGCATTTCTAGTGGAACGTATAAATACTCGATTGTTGCCACATTCTGCAAATACATAATTTTTATGAATTACACTATCTTCCTTTCCATAGCCATTGAAACGTCCACTATTATAACCACCTAGAAAAACACCCTCACCTTCAATCGTAAAATCTATCCTATCATCAGCTAGAGGGTGACGACGATGATGAATATCTAAAACCTCAACATCGACGTACACTATATCTGTTCCATCTGCTAATAATCCTCGATCCCCAGCATGTGCCTTAAGCTTTAATTTTGCAGGGTGAGATACTGTTTCCATTGTATCTGTAGCTACATGATCTCCATTATAATCATATGCTTTTGCTGTAATTGATCCAGATTGAGTAATATCAATATGATGAAACGGAAAAACAAATGTATCTATTGGATTATCGCATTGAGCTACGTATTCTCCATTTATATAAAGTTTTATTTGGGCGATCGAATAACTACCAATTACATATACCGTTTTAACTTTTGGATTTCTGTATCTATATTCTCCAGTTTTTTGCCAGTAAGTACCGTCAAATTCTTTAACAGGATAACGATAATTGCAACCTTCTTCAGGTGGATAGTTCCAATGTCCAAGGACTTTTACCATTGGCACTGGAGATTGCATTGTCCGAAATACATCAAAGTTTTGCTTTTTAATGCGAATCGGGTCTACGCGTCCACTCATTCTGGCGTTTTCGCTTGCCGCTTGTCTTCCATGCTGAGCTGAATCTGTCCAACATAATGCAGCAGCTGCTGAATAATAATTATTCCCAGATGCTCCACCAATGCGATCATTAAAAAATTCAGCATACCCTTTTGCTGCATATAGAGCTAAATCTTCGGAAGTAAGATCATGACAATCACCACCAATTTGTTTCCTACCACCTCGTCCTAACCATAAATTATCATAATCAAAATCAGGAGGTGAAAAATCATCCCAAACACGTCTAGGGGCTTCCTCTCGTAAATATTCCGTTTCTGTCACCGGCATTTTTTCAGATTGATATCGTCCAGCATGACGATTCAACATCGTACCTACATATTCCGCTTCATTTAATACTTCTTCTGTATTTAATGTACGGCACCCCATGTATCTGCCACCAGTAGGATCAAGCTTCTCCTTTAATAACCGCATTTCGCGCATATGTTCCTTATTAATGGAATTATTACCCGCTTCCCAGAACAATATCGAAGGATTATTTCTAAAATAAATGATGACATCTCTCATTAATTCAACACGTTGATCCCATTGCCTGCCAAAGTTCTCTCGTTCTTTATCACCAGCAGGTTGTGTACAAACAACACCAGAACGATCAAATGATCGTATATCTGCTGGACTACCTGCCACATGCATGAAACGGATATGATTTGCGTTACTTTCGCGAATTAATTGGGCATCCACGTCATTAAGCCAATCTGGTGCTGTACCAATAGCCGCCCATTCATTAGCGGAACGTTGCGCATATCCTGTCAACCAAACACGAGAGTCGTTTATTTTCAACCCACCTTCAAAGTTATAAGACACTTTCCTAAAACCTGTAACATTTGTAACTTGATCTAAAACTTCTCCATTACATATGAGATTGGTTTGAATCGTATATAAGTATGGATCATCCGGCGACCAAAACCGTAAATTCGAACCTTGAGCTTTGGAGTTTACAACAGTCACCTCTAATGAATCCATTTGCGTAGGGGCGACTTCCTCTTCAGGTAGTGGAATATATCTATTTCCATCTTTTGCATAAGCATCCTTAGGCGTGATTGACAGAGGTGGTATATCAGGTAAATTTTTTGCTTTTGGTATTTTTATGTTATCAGATGACATTCGTACTATCTCATGCCCGTTATGATCATATATGATCGACTCTAATGATACATTTTCTTCAAAGTCATTCTCATTTCTTATTTCAGCATGAACATTTATCATAGCTTTTTTGTTCTTAATATCATAATTTGAGCCGTAAATATATACTCCTTTCGTTTGAAGGTTACTATAAATCGGGAGTGTTATATGTAATTTGGGTTTAACGTGTAACCTGATATTCTTAGATAGACCACCTATACTTGGATTAAAATCATTCGCATTCCAAAAATATGCCACTCCTCGTACACTTTCATCAACATTGTCTGGATTTTGAGATGACATGAATGCACCTGGTGTTGCTCCTTCTACATTTGGCGTTTCAGCAACAAATGTATCTAAATTCCTTGACGAGGTATTATCAGTAGCAATAGCTATCAAGTTATCGGCTTCAAAATCGATAAATGGAGTTAAATCAAAGCCAAATGGACCAACCCCTGCTTCATAATAACCTGCCATCGTTCCATTCACATATAGATAGCATGTTTGCCGAATTCCTTCAAACTCTATCAAACATTTCTTTCCTTTATGTTCAGAAGGTAGACTGAACCATTTTCGATAGAAGGAAAATGTTCTTTTTTGTCCACTTCCAGCATCTTCAATTCTTGAAACAAATAAATCTTTATCATTATAAGTATGTGGAACTCCTACCGTCTCCCAATCTTTTTCCTCGTACTCTTTTTCATAAAAATATTTGCCTGTATCATCTCTCCATGCATCTAATGCCTTATTAAGTGGAAAATTATTTGCAAGTTTAAATTTCCATTCATAATTAAAATTATATATTTTTGATTGAACATTAATGTCTGTTAATGAATAGTTTTCATTATTACTCATAATCTTTGTTGTTACCTCCTATTTTAATAAGTTCTATAAGGGGAAAAAATAATAATTAATGATCTTCTGTTAAAACGTTTACATTTATCAACAAATTCTTTTTGCTTATGATCAGATCATAATAAAATCACCTCTTTTTAATAGTTTTAATAAGAAGCATAGCACCAATCAAACTTTCCAACAATAATACTTTTTTGCATTACAGTTAGTGTTATGATTGATAAAAAGGGTAACTTCTTTGGTGGGAGAGTGCTTGGCTTAACAATGTCACATCCTAGTATCTATTAATGTTTTCTAACGATCATCATGTATGAGTACTAGTTTAGATTATTATCTAACAAATAAGCGACTTTCTTAAATACTTTCAATAAATACAGAATGTAAAGTGTAATTCAATGCTATTCTCAAAAGAAAGCAATCTGAGTAAATTATTCAAAGAATATCGACACTTCTAGTCATTGATTTTGAAAATAATGAGTTATAGACTTGTTAATACCTTTTTAAAAGAAAGGTGAATGAGTGGTTAAACCTTTATTTTGAGGCATCGATTCAAAGAAGGGGGTGGGGAATCAGAAGATCATTCTCGCTCAGAGCAGATAATCCACTTTTGCTTATGTGAATTCTTCCAGATATTAACTCATAATCAAAAATCGATCGAGGAGAGGAGAAAAATTTTGTGAAAAGAATAGGAAATTTGTTTGTGATTGGATGTATGTTTGCGGTATTGTTTATGACAGGTACAGTTTATGCAGATGAAGTTAATAAGAGTTATTACATTTCTCCAGCTGGTAGTGATAACGATCCCGGAACGAAAAGTGAGCCATTTAAAAGTTTGATGAAGGCTCAAGCTGAAGCTTCTTCTGGTGATATCGTCTATATTCGTGGAGGAGTTTATGATGATTTTGAAATAACAGAAACTGATAACCCACATGAGGATGTTTATCATTATGTGCATGATATTTATAAGAGCGGAATCACTTATAAGGCATACCCTGGTGACGAAAGACCTGTTTTTGATTTCAGGAATATCCCAACTGATCAACGAGTAGCTGCTTTTTATGTCAGAAAAAATGTAAGCGATATCAATTTTGAGGGTTTTAATGTGACAGGTGTTAAAGTAGGTGACCAAAAACAATCCGAAGTATTTAGAATGCACGGAAACGCAAACTTTTGGAATATGATTGTTCACGATAATGAAGCAAATGGTTTTTATTTTGCTGGTGATCCAGCGTCAGGCATTGTTTATAATTCAGATGCTTATAATAACATAGGACCGACTAATAGTTCAGGCGGTAATATAGATGGTTTTGGTGCTCATGGAGAAGAAGTAGTGTTCATTAACAACCGTGCATGGAATAATAGTGATGATGGATTTGACAGTATTAGTTCAGAAGGCGCAGTGATTCATCATAAAAACTGGTCTTTTAATCATAGAGGTAACCAGGATGGTATAGGTGACAAAAATGGTTTTAAAATCGGAGGGTATAGTTATAGAACAACAGGAATTCCGGATCCTATGCCAGTTCATAACGTACAATATAATCTAGCTGCTAATAACGGAGGCAATAATTTCTATGCCAATCATCAGCCAGGGAAAGCAGCTGATTGGATTAATAACACGGCTTATAATCCTGGATATGGTTCTAACTTCAATATGCTAGAGCGTGTTAGTCCAACTAGTAAAGAAGACATCCCTGGTTATAGAGAAGTTTTACACAATAACATAGCTTATAAGGGAACACTAACATCAAATAATAATACTCCGCCAGAAAACGAAACGAATAATTCTTGGACCATGGATGGTGGTCTTCAAATCACATCTGAAGATTTTTATAGTCTGGATATGACCCAATTAACTGCACCTAGAAAACCAGATGGCAGCTTACCTGATGTTACATTTATGCAACCTGTGCCTACCAGTCCTCTTTACGAGCACAATTTAGGCTACCTTGCTTACCAAAAGGATCCTGTTTTAGCTCTACAAAAACTAGCGGGCGTATTCGAACAGTACGGCATGATAGATAATCATGGAATCGCAAAAAGCCTCCAAAGGAAACTCAAGAACCATAATCTATCTGCTTTTATTGATCAGGTAAAGGATCAATCGAACGAGCATATAGATAAAGGAATAGCTCGTGTTCTTATTCTAGAAGCGGAAGCGTTGAAAACCGAATAAAGAATTAACACAGGTAGAAACTCCCTTCTATCCATGTCGGTGTTTCTACCTCTTTTTATACTCCACGGTTTTATGATGGTAAAACAATAATGATTCATCACGAACTTTTATATTTAACATTTCCGCTCAATATTTGTTGCTTTTTTTCTGTACAAAAACTAGGATTAACGATTACCTTTGCTGAAATGAGAAAGCTAATTTGAATACCAAACAGTTACCACAATAAATCTTCGTTCTTATCAAGATACATTGGTGATATATCTATGAATAAATATAAAGAGTCAGCTAATGGATAGGAAAAAGTACGAATCCTTTCACCAGTTTCAATATCATTGTACAAATCAGAAAGAATGCCTGACTGTTCTTCTTTCATACGAATTACATTTTCAATAAAATATGGTCGCCAGCTCCAGTTTTTCCCTTTGATTGTCTCATCCCATACCCATTCCTGATCCAAATGAATAAAGTTAACGGTTTTTTGAAATCCATCTTCATCTGTTACATAAATCCGGAAAAAAATGTGTTCCATTTCTTTTGCTAGACTATCAACCTGTTCATCTAAACTCTTATTCTTTTTTACAAGTTTCCATTGTTCCTGAATCTGTTGATTGAGTGTAGCTGTCAGCTGAAATTTTGTAGTCAGTTTGGCTCTTTCCACTTCAATAAACTGTTGAATATTCTGGAGAAAACGTTCTTTCAGCACATCTTTTGCCAAGAATGTGTCTGAAGTTTCTGCTAAGAATCTTCCTTGATAAAATCGCCCATTGTTCCTCCATGCATAATGAAAGTGATAATTGGATGAAATACCATCAAATAATAATTCGGCTCCAAGCTTACGCGCAAACAACGATAAGGAATAAATAATGCCATGAAAACCATTAGAATTCGCTTCACTTTGAAGTGCTTGCAAATCTACTTTTAAAATATCAGGTTCCATAAGGCTAATCCGATCTAAATTACTTGTTCCTGTTCCCAGGTCATCAATTGCTACTTTTACTCCCATCGTTTTTAAGTATTTAAATGTATGTATCACTATTTCAATATCTCCGCGAAATTGATGCTCCGTAATTTCAATTACAATTTTAGAAAGATCAAGACCTTTCTCCTGATACTTAAGCAAATGATTAAGAAATTGATCTTCTTTATCTAATACAAAGTAATTCGCATGAACATTCAAATACAAATGTTCATCCATTCCCTGCTCAACATACTGCTTCAATGCCATATCTTGAATCTTTTGATCGATTTCCATTTTAAAATCCTCCGGCACATTTGTATCATGGAAGAATGACCCTAAATGAATAACTTTGTTATCTATTTCCAACCTACCTAACACTTCATAACCGGTCACTTCATGACTATCGGCACTAAATATTGCCTGGAAATAGGGCTTCACTTTATCTACATGCATCATTACATCTAAAGGATCCATCTTGATTCCCCTCTCTTTACATTTATTGTAACTGTCGGCAATCGTTTAATCAAAAAAATAGTCTGAATCCGATTGGAATTCAGACTATTCTTTACTTCAATTAGAATTTCGCTTGATATCGATCTAATTCCCATTCTGTTACGGCTATACGATAACTATCCCACTCATCTTGTTTCAATGATAAGTATTCATTTAACGCATATTCACCAAGAACTTTTTTACCAATTTCACCAGATTCTAAAGCTTGAATGGACTCACCTAGAGTTGTTGGTAAGTTTTCAATACCACGCTCTTCAAGTTCTTCATCACTCATGCTGAAAATATCATCAACGGTTTCTGCAGGTGCTTGTAATGACTTTTCCACACCATCGATTCCAGCCGCTGCAATACTAGCATAAGCATAGTATGGATTGGCACTTGGATCTGGACAACGGATTTCAACACGAGTTCCTGCTCCACGAGTTGCCGGGATACGAACTAATGCAGAACGGTTTGAAGATGACCATGCGATATAACAAGGCGCTTCATAACCTGGAACTAGACGTTTATAAGAGTTTACTAACGGGTTAGTAAATGCGACAAATGATGGTACGTGGTGTAACAAACCAGCGATAAACGAATAGGCTGTTTCTGATAATTCACGAGAGTCAGATTCATCATAAAAAGCATTTTTTCCTACTTTTTCATCGAATAGAGACATGTTCACATGCATTCCGTTACCATTTTCACCAAATACCGGTTTTGGCATGAATGTCGCACGTAAACCGAATTGCTGTGCTACAGTTTTTACAACCCATTTAAATGTAGTTGCGTTATCTGCTGTTGTTAGTGCATCATCGAATTTAAAGTTGATCTCGTGTTGCCCTTGCGCAACCTCATGGTGAGAAGCTTCAATGGTAAAGCCCATTTTTTTCAATGTTTTATAGATTTCCAGACGAACGCGCTCACCTAAATCGTATGGTGCTGGTTCAAAATAGCCACCTTTGTCATGTACTTGTTGAGTAGGCTGGCCTTTGTCATCTGCTTCAAATAAAAAGAACTCTAACTCTGGGCCTACATTAATGGAAAAACCTTTTTCTTTCGCTTCATCTACCGTTTTTTTTAGAATGTTTCGCGGATCTCCCTCGAATAATGATCCATCAGGATTTGTTACGCTACACAAAAAGCGTGCTTCTGAGTAATCTGCTTCTTCCGTCCAAGGTAATACTGCGAATGAGTTTAGATCTGGTAATAAGTATAAGTCTGATTTATTAATCGGTGTAAAACCGGTAATGGATGAACCATCAAACATTGTTTCACCTTCAACAACATCATCTAATTGTTCTGCTGTTACCGTTACTTGTTTTAATGTTCCTTCGATATCAACAAATTGTAAATGTAGTAATTCTACATGTTTTGTTTTGATTTCTTCTTTAATTGTTTCTAGTTGTGAGACAGTGTCCACTGTTTTCTCTGGAGCAATTGTTGCCATTTTTCATTTCCCCTTTTCCATGTAACTTTTTTTAACATCTATTGTTATTAATCATCCTACAATAGATCGAGAAATATCGTCATGACTTTTGTAAGATAATCTGACAAACTTTTTTCAAAAAAATCTAGTTTTCTTCCAACCTATTATTGCTCCAGATGACGATTAAATCGCCTAATTAAGACTTTGTAAGATAGAATAAAAAATACATAAAAAATCATCATATTTTTATTGTTTGTTCGATTAAGTACCTACTTTTTTCGAGAGTACTTCTCGAAGACAAAAGGTACACTTGCTGCATCTAAAAATCAGAACTAGCATCAGCTGAACTCACTAAAGTACTTTTCTGCAGTATATGGATGTTAAACATTGTGTCCTTATAAAAAAACCCGGCTCCTGTTATGGATACCGAGTTTAAAGCGCCTTAATCTTTAACAAATGCTTTTAATGCTTGCCACTCTTCTGCGGTCAGTGTTACACCTTTTCCCATTTTTTCGTGGTCTGGTGACCAATCACGAATATCGTATTTTGGTTCACGATCATTCCAACTAATAAGATTTACTTCTTTTTGCCATCCTTTAGGTGATTCAGAGAGAACAGCCACTTGTTCTATAATCTCAAATTTAATACCTGCCAAAACAATGACCTCCTATTCTTGTTCTCCGTATTCCATTTCAAAGACTTGTTGTACGTCTTTATCCCCACGACCAGACAAATTAACGATAATGATATCATCTTTATCCAACTCTTTTGCTAACTTAATTGCATGCGCGATGGCATGAGCACTTTCTAAAGCTGGAATAATACCTTCTGTTTCCGACAGCAACTTGAAAGCATCCAACGCTTCTTGGCCGGTTATAGTCACATATTCACCACGGCCAGATTCCTTCAAATTACTGTGTTCAGGTCCGATACCTGGATAATCTAGACCTGCCGCGATGGAATAGGTAGGCTTTGGGTTACCTTCTTCATCTAATAAGGTCAAACACTTAAACCCATGAATAACTGCTGGAACTCCTTCTGTTAAAGAAGGTGCTTCTGCTGGCTCTACACCAATGATACGAACATTTTCTTCGTTAATATAATGTGCAAATGCACCGATCGCGTTACTTCCACCACCAACACATGCTACAACCGCCGTCGGAAGCTTTCCTTCTTTCTCCATGATTTGACGTTTGGATTCCTCACTGATAACCGATTGAAAAAATTTCACCATTGTAGGAAACGGATGAGGACCTACAGCTGATCCAAGAAGATAAAATGTATGCTGATAGTTTTCAACAAGATCTCCTAAAGCCGCATCTACCGCATCTTTCAAACGACCTTGACCTGCCGCAACACTTTCCACTTTAGCACCTAATAATTCCATACGGAAAACATTAAGTGCTTGTCGTTTCATATCATGTTTCCCCATATAAATGGTACAGTCCATCCCAAACATTGCACAAGCAGTAGCCGTGGCAACCCCATGTTGACCAGCACCAGTTTCCGCGACAACACGTTTTGCCCCCATCCGTTTTGCTAATAGAATTTGCCCGATTGCATTATTTATTTTGTGTGCACCAGTATGGTTTAAATCTTCTCTTTTCAGATAGATTCTGGCACCCTCTTGTTGCTCGGATAGATTTTTTGCGTATGTAAGTGGATTTTCTCTGCCGACGAACTCAGTTAAAACATCCTTGAACTCTTGTATAAATGCAGGGTCATTTTTTGCCTTTTCAAACTCATTCGCTAAAACTCCTAATACTTTTTGAAGATCCTCGGGTACATAGCTTCCTCCAAATTGACCAAACAATCCTTTTTCACTCATAATCATTATCTCCCCTTTTTCTCCTAATAAATCTATTTTAATAGAAGAAAAAGAGAGACACAATTTATTTTCGGAAAATTCTCAACCTTATGATAACTTATGCATTCTATACCTCATTACTTCCGATGGATCTCTCATCACCCTATTTACTAAGAAACGTATCTGAAAAGGATATCAAAAGTAGAGAAGCAGCCGGAAACCGACTACTTCTTGTTTTTCATGCGTCCTTTTACATAATCAATAAATTCATTTGCTTTTTGTTCAGGTGGCTGTGTCGTTATACTAACCACTATAAATAGGAACGTAGCTACAATAATTCCCCAGATACCAGACTTTAAGCCAAGTAATAATCCACCTGTTGCTTCAATATAAATCACGAGAATACTACTGATTGTGACACTAACGATCACACCAGGTGCAGTACCTCTCTTCCAAAAAAATGTCCCGATTATGGCTGGCACGACTACAATTAATCCAGCAGAAGAAGCAACAGAAAGTACGGCAATTAAGTCAAGCTCTAATTGCGCAAACAAAAAGGCTAATACAGCAATTATCGGGATGACAATTTTACCGATCATTAATTGCTTACGATCGTTCGCTTCCCCTTTTACATTGCGATAGACATCTCGTGAAAATAAGGATGACAACGTTAATAAGATCGAATCAATCGTTGAAATCGCAGCTGCCATAATCCCTACCATAACAATCACACCTAAAATCGGTGGAACGACATCAGAAGATAATAACATCGGAGTTGCTAAATCGGCATTTTCTAAGCCTGGAAACAAAATCGATGCTGAAAAACCCCATACAACAGATACAACCGTATAAATAAGTCCAAAAACTAAAAAACCTAATAACATATGACGCAGGCTTTTTAACGAAGCAGGCATAAATAGTCGCTGACTTACCTGTGGATTGGAAATACTAAAGAAAAACCATGGGATAGTCAAGCCTAAAAACGTCCAGAAATTAAAAAATCCATTACCTGGAACAGCTAAAGCCTGTGGGTCATTCGCTTCAATCGACGCAAAAAATCCACTTACACCACCTAAACTATTGACAATCAGAATCACGACTATTGTAGAGGTAATGATCATGATTAACGATTGTAAGGAATCAGTCCAGGCCACCGAACGAATCCCTGCAATATAAGAGAAGACCAATGCTAACACTGTTGCAATAATAACACCAGTTGTATATGGAATTGCATCATTCGTTACCCCTTGAAGCAAATAACCAATTCCTGTTAATTGAACAGCACTGTACGGAATCAAAAACAAACTGCTTGCAACCGCCGCAACTACTGCCACCCATTTATTTTGATAACGATCACCTAACATTTCCGAAGGTGTAACGTAACCATACTTTTTACCAACTAACCAAAAGCGCGGACCAAATATTGCAACAAGGGAAACCCCCATAAAATAAATAATTTCAAATCCTAACGCTCCGACACCACCATTATAAGTAAGCCCAGCAAGTCCTACTAACATAAAAGCACTGTAAGTCGTAGCGCTGTAACTTAAAGCTGATACAAAACCATTTAATTTTCGTTCACCTAAAAAATATCCAGACATACTGTTTTGTCTGCCATTTCTTGATAAATAAGCAATCACAATAGCAATCACTACATAGATAGCGATGGTTGACCAAACTAATGTTGTGCTCATTCCTCGTCACTCCAATCTGTCGTTAAAAAGTAATTCGCCACAATGGTAATGAGCGCTAATATCGACCAAATCAGAAAGCTGCCATACCATTTAGTGACATCACTGAGGAATGTGTAAGGAATCACATAACCAAGAATAACGATGATTAAAATAATAAGTCCCCAAAATTTTTCTGTTTGATTCACTTCTCTCACCTATCCTTTCATGTCATGATTCTTATTATACAGATAATCATACACGTGTAAAGACACCTGTTAAAATTAATTTTAGACCACAAGGTTATTAAAAAAAACGCGACCAGCTTCAATAGCTGATCGCGACATTTTAATCTTCTGGAGGATCTGGATTTTGGTCTTTTAATACTTCTAATGGTGAACGTTTCTTCTTTTTCTTTTTCCAACGTTTTATATAAATGGTAGGTGGTTCATAATCATCAGATGCTGTAATATCGCGATTGGACGCACGCATAAACGACCACGCTAATAAGAACATAATAAAAATTAATGGAAAACCACCCACAATACTTGCTGTCTGTAAGGTATCCAAACCACCAAGAAACATTAAAGAGAGTGGCATAATACATAATGTAAATGCCCAGAATAATCGGTTCCATCTTAACGGTTCATTTTCCACTTCCTTTTGCGAAACAGATGCTAAGATAAATGAGGATGAATCAAACGTCGTTGCTAGAAAGATTACTGCCAGAATCGTAAAGGCTGAAACCATTAATCCTGGAAGTGGAAGTTGGCCAATAATCGCGATAATTGTTGCTGGTGCTCCAAAATCATTAATATAGCTCATCGCATCAAATTGCCCTGTTAACTGTAAATGTAAACCAAAGTTCCCCATGATACCGAAGAACAGTACACAGCCTAATGTACCGTATACCATCGTACCAAATATCATCTCACGAATCGTACGCCCTCTAGATATACGAGCAACAAACAAACCGACAAACGGTGCATATACTAGCCACCATGCCCAATAAAAGACAGTCCATGCTTCCGGGAATCCAGATTCGGTAAACTCATCTAAATCTCCAAATGGTTCTACCCATGTTGCCATTTTAAAGAAATTATCTAACAAAATACCTATAGAGTTGAATGTGGTTTCCACAATGAAACGGGTAGGACCAAGTACAAGAATAAAGGCTAAAATAAAAAGTGCTAACCATAAGTTTATATCACTTAAGAGTTTAATACCTCGGCGTAAGCCGGAATAGGCACTTACCGCAAAAATAGTCGTACAGACAAGCATGATAACAGCTTGCAACCATAAGGTAACAGGCCAACCTGTCAAATAGTAAACTCCTTCTGCTATCATTGGAGTTCCCAGAGCTAATGTAGTTCCTGCTCCACCTAACAATCCAAAAATAAAGAAAATATCGATAATTTTCCCTAATGGTCCATCTACCAAACCGCCTAAAACTGGCCTAACTGCTTCACTTACTTTTAGTACAGGTTTCTTACGAACATAAAAAAAGTACGCGATTGGTAATGCTGGTAATGTATAAATCGCCCAAGCTATTGGTCCCCAGTGAAAGATACCATAGGCAGTTGCCCACTGTATTGCTTCTGTTGATTCGCCTGCCAAACCGAATGGAGGTCCTTGATAGTAGTATACCCACTCAATAACTGACCAGTACAAAATACTGGAGCCAATACCCGCAGCAAATAACATTGCGGCCCATGAGAAAGCATTAAATTCAGGTTTTTGACCTTCATCACCTAACTTCACATGACCATTCTTACTAAATGCTACATATAATAGGAAAGCAAATATAATGAGACCCATTGCTAAATACAACACACCAAAATTAGTGGTCATAAAGGTATTAGCCATGCCGACAATTTCCTTACCTTCCTCAGGGAATAAAACTAGAGGTAAAGTCACTGCTACTAACAGTAAAAACGCTCCAATGAATGTCGGCCAATCAATTATTCGATGTTTCATCGTCTTCACACCTTCACATTCAAGATTATTTTTAACTTACCCATAATCTGCAAAAACAAACAAAAAGAGGACAATTTTTTGATTGTCCTCTTCTTACTTTTTCTTATTTTTATAATTTTGATTAGATGCATTTCTGCGAATATGAATGTTATACCAAATTAACGCAACCGCAATAATGAATATGATAATCCCAGGTACATAAATAACACCCGTTAAGTCTAAAATCATCATAACTACTAGTGCTGTCAGTAATGGAATACGAATTTTATTATAGTTCATGATATCCCCCTTTAAAACCGCTTTCATCATTTAATCCTACCATAAGTGGCGGGGGATTCATAATATTAACCAAATAATTGCTTTTTTGCTTCTAAACTCATATGTGATGGATTCCATACAGGCTCCCATACTAATTCAACGGTAACCTCACCCATTTCATCTATTTTCTGTAATCGATTTTTGACGCCATTTACAATACTATCATGCATGGGGCAACCTGGAGTTGTTAATGTCATGACTATTAATACATCATTTGATTCAAATATTTGAATGTCATAGACCAACCCTAAATCAACAATATTTATTGCTAATTCCGGATCTATTACCTCATACAAAGATTTTTCAATCACTTCTCGTTCCATCGCTTTGCCCCCTCTATTTAAATAAAACAACAATTATTGATACCGCATAAACTGTTGATACAATCATGATTATACCTTGCGCTAACCACACACCTACTGCCATTTGTGCTAACATCGAGCCAATTAATAACAATACACTAACCGTTAATACGGTAAACAGTACGACTGCTAATTTTTCATTAATCATCTCTTTTAAAGTCGGAACTTTTTCTTTTCCAATATGATCTGCATATTTTTTTGTCCACCATAAAAAAGGAACAATTTTATATAAATAACCTAAGATACTAAAAATAATCCAACAGATAATATAACTAAATAAAAGAATCCCCCAGTGAAAAGCAGATTGTACTCCTTCAAGCGCAAAAAGCACAGCAATAATATGAATGAGATTACCAAGCACAATGGCAATTAAAGAAAAGATAAATGGTTTATCTAACTTTTTTTTAAAACGATTCTGGTAAATGATTTTCATATTATACGTGAAAAGCGTAAAACCAATTGCTAATAAAAG
Organism: Gracilibacillus salitolerans; assembly: GCF_009650095.1. Lineage (GTDB taxonomy): Bacteria > Bacillota > Bacilli > Bacillales > Amphibacillaceae > Gracilibacillus > Gracilibacillus salitolerans. The sequence continues at coordinate 3,349,976 of NZ_CP045915.1, forward strand.
AAAGCCAATTGATTGCACATACGCAATTTGTATCCAAAACGAAACAGATACAAATAAGAGTCCAATGATATAACTAGTGATCGCATATTTGGCATAATGAGTAGAATAACCATGTGATAAACTGAACATAGGAACCAATTTATAAGAAAAGCCGAAGATCAGTAGACTAAACCAGCCAACTACTCCGAACAAGATATGAGTATAAAAAATCGATTCATGGAACGCCACGTCTTTTGTTGCAAAACTATATGCCAACAAAAATCCTGCTGCCATTGTTAGAAAAAGCATAACTAACGCTGCAAAAACAAATGTATACATAATCGATTTTTTCTCTGTTTGGCGAAGCGTGAACACCATCTGTATTAAAAACATAGATATCCCAATCACAACAATAATCGCTCCATAAATGGAATTAGTAGGGCTGAATGCTAATAAACCAGCAAAGACAACCACTCCGGAACAACTGAATAGCAACGGGAGATATCCTAGTTTTTGTCTCCAAATACTCGTTAAAAACACAACAGGAACTAATTGATACATCGCCCCCATCGCTACAATCATCGCAAATCCTAATAATAATAAATGCGCTGCAGACCAAATATCAGGTATCCTGAAGTGCCCTTGTAAAATCGAGCCACTATTGATAAAAACGATAATCTGTGCGACAACAAATGCCATTAAACCAAAAACAATAAAACTTAATGGCAATCTAATATCGGTATCACTCTTGATATTTGCAGTTGGCATCATTTTACTCACCACGCTTTGTTATTACTATTTTAAAACTGCCGTCTTCTTGGGATTCTGTTACATGGTCAAAGCCTAATTCATCTAATTCCTCATACAAAAACATCGGTCTCCGGTCATTAACAATGGCCAACTGCTCACCACTTTCCATCGTTTCTAAGTATTTCAAGGTGCGAATCATCGGTTGAGGTGGCTCCATTCCTCTATTATCTAAGGTTATCATCCGCCTTCACCTCTTTTCGATAGATGACTTTCCAATGTTTTCTTTCGATTTTCTCAGCTTGATAGGTAAATCCCTTACGATTTAATAGTTTATGCAATGGTAGTGGTTTAAATGGTGCATGTAAAATAAAGGCTTGATTATCTTTTAAATCTTTGATAGTACCCATAATTTTATCGAATGGTTCTTTTTTTAATGCTAAATCTTCACGGACATCTAATTCGACATATTCTTCCGACATCTATATCCCTCCTATCCTCTTTATCACAGTGATACCCGTCCGTAAGACCTCCTACTTTTGGAAGTCTCCTTCTATGATAATCATTATCAATTAAAAGAGCTGTGATTTCGGTCACATTTCTCGTTATTAGTGTTTGATATCACTTTGTTGTTCACAATAAAGTGATATGTTATCAATAAAGGAGGGAATGAATTGGTAAAGAAAAAATTATTGATAGTCATTATATTGACGTATTTGTTGATTGTATTTGGTGGCTATGTAGCTTCATCCGAATCGGGAATGGGCTGTGGACCGGAATGGCCATTATGTAACGGAGCGGTGATACCCGAATTACAGGGTGATACTTTAATCGAATTTGCCCATCGCGTGATTGGACTGGTTTTGTTTTTACTGTTCAGCCAGGTTGTCATACATATCTATAGGAACGAACGATATCACCATCTTAAGTCCATTGCGTTTTACAGTTATTTGTTATTAATATTTCAAATAATAGCGGGAGCTGTCGTCGTTATTTTAGATCTGCCTGCTCTTGTCGTAACACTACACTTAGTGTTAGCAATGATTTTTTCTGGATTATTAACCTATCTCTATCGTCATACAGAAAACCCTTATTTTAAAGAAAAAAAGTCACAACACTTACCGTTATTGTTACTCACCCTACTAATAACAATAGGATTAGGTGCATATGTAAAACATACATCGATTGGTTTAACGTGTAGTTGGTTTGGTTGTCATTCAGCGTTTATCCCAACCTCACTAGAAGGATGGATACAAACGGTCCATCGAGTTTTTGCTCTTTTTAGTTTGGTTTATCTCATTTATGTGGCATTCATCTATCGCAACCGCTCCATACTCATAGCGCTCGTTTTGCTAGTTATCCAAATAACGGTTGGTGTTATCACCATCTTGACCAAGATTGACCTGTTCTGGGGCGTGTTACATTTAGCCTTTGCCACTGCTGTTTACTATTTTGTGCTTGATGCGTGGTTACAAACTAAACAGTAAACGAGGACAAGGATCGATTACCACTCTTTCTTGGATATCTCGCGCTCTTCCTCGGATATATGCCTTTATCCAAGGAAGAAGGATACTTTTCCAAGGAACAGACACGCTTATCTAAGGAAAAAACACGAGCATCCATCTTGATGTTCGTGTTTTTTCGTAAATCGAGTATTTCTTCCCAGCCTCGTTTTATCTCGGATTCGTTATTTATTTAAAACGGCTTGTATAGCAATCTTGTTAATCTACCTTGTTACTATCTTTCAACCTTCTATTTACTTCTGGTATAACTTGATTAACTAGTAAATCCATCGTTTGTTTGATCGATTCGATCGGTTGCCCACCAAAATCAACTTGTGCATGATATCGATCATGATGAAACAATTGATGTTGGTAGATTATTTTTTCTACGATTTGTTCTGGTGTACCTACAAAGAGAGTCGATTCTTTACTCGTGATAAATTCTAAATCTGTTCGAGCAGCACCCATTGCACCACCAATCCCTTGTTTCGTTAGATGCTTCCAATAGTTAGCATAATAGGGATAGAAATCCTGTTCTAACTCCAATTCTGTTTCACGAATCATCGTATGACCAGCGATAGCAACTACTGGCCTTTCCCCTTGATAGACTTCATGATAGTGTTGAACTAATCGTTGGTATTTTTTTGCGGTTCCACCAATCATTACAACTGTTAGGCCACAGCCATTGCGACCTGCTCGTTCAGCACTCTCGATCGTTCCACCAACTCCGATCGAGAGTGGTAACTTGTTCTGCAGTGGTCGTGGTGCAATCTCTGCAGCTTGTAAAGGTGGTCGGTATCTACCTTCCCATGTTACTTTTTCTTGTTGATTAAGTTGTAAAAAAAGATGTAAATGTTCGTCAAAGAGTTCGTCATAATGCTTTTCACTGTAACCAAACAATGGAAAAGATTCGACAAATGCTCCTCTTCCTGCAGTAAATTCCACGCGACCTCCAGACAACAAATCTAAGGTCGCAAAATCTTCAAATAATCGTACTGGATCTGCGGTATTTAATAAGGAAGTTAATGCTGTTAATTTGATCTTACTTGTTTGCTGAGAAATGGCAGAAAGCAGCATTTGCGGTGAGGAAACTGCATAATCCAGACGATGATGCTCTCCCACACCAAAAAGATCTAACCCTATCTGATCTGCATAGCGAGCCATTTCCACTAACATATCGACACGTTCTTTTGCCGTTAACGTTTGTTTTGTTTTTGGGTTTTCTAAGATTTCGGATAAACTATAAACTCCAAACTCCATACTGTTCTTCCTCTCTCTATTTCGTAAGTAATGCTCCCCAGTTCGACCATGGATACTGATCAGGTGGAAATGATACCGCACTGACTTCTTCTTTACGAACTGGATGAACAAATTCTAATTCGTGCGACCATAACGCAATTTGCTGGCCAGGATTGTTCACCTTTTTCCCATATTTCTGATCACCATATAGCGGATATCCCCGTGATGCAAACTGAACCCGAATTTGATGTGGTCGTCCAGTATGTAAATTGATCTTCACTAAGCTCAAGCCTTTATCACTAGCTAAAAGTTGATAATCAAGGACAGCTTTTTTTGCTTTTTGATTATTTTTTGACGAAACCGTGACGAAATTGTGACGACGGTCTTTCCACAAAAAATCCATCCATTCCCCGTTTGGTTCCGGAACCCCTCTGACAACAGCCAGGTATGTTTTATTTAATTGATTTTTACGGATTGTATCAGATAATCGGGATGCCGCTTTTGATGTTTTCGCAAATACCATCACGCCACCAACAGGTCGATCTAATCGATGAACTAGGCCTAAATAAACATTACCTGGCTTCTGATAGCGGATTTTGATATCTTTCTTCAAGATGGAGAGCAAATCCTCATCATGACTTTGATCTTTTTGCACAAGTAAATTAACTGGTTTTTCCACCATTAACAAGTGGTTGTCCTCATATAAAATATGAATATTCATAAGAAACCCCTTTTGTAAATAGTCATTGGCATTACTTATCTTAACACAAAAAAAAGATCCCCTAATACTAGGAGACCTTTATGTTTTATTATTCAACTATTAATGTTGCCACCATATCATCGTGACCAGTACCACACATGATAGAACATCTGATGGTATATTCCCCAGCTTCAAGTGTTGCTGTTTCGGAACCTTCTTCATCCAATGTAATATCTGTTCCTTCTATTTCTATACCGTGGAAACCTTCTTCGTTTGCAAGGCTTACCGTAACTTCACCAGCTGGCACAGTATATTCTTCTTGATCAAATTGCCAGTTAGAAGCTTGAATTTCAACTGTTTCGCCATCACCACTTGCAGTTTCTCCATCGTTATTTGAACTTCCTTCATCATCACCGCCACAAGCTGCAAGCACAAGTGTTAATGATAATGTCATCATGCCTAAAAGTATTTTTTTCATGATTATTTATCCCCTTTCTATTCGATTAAGTTTGTCAACCACTTACATCATAAACTATCGGCCACGACATTAATATGATTTTAATCACACTCAGATTGTGATGTTGCTCACTTTATAGCAAAACAAAATAACTTATGCTTAAGTCAAATCACATAGATAGGAGGTTCACAAAATGTATTCCAGTACCAAAAAATCAAACGAATCCATGTCAGGAACAATCGCCTCTGTCACTATTGTTGCTTTAGTCATTATTTTAATGTGGGCAGGTGTATTTGCCATTTATATGGCTAGAGTGTGATGTACTACTTATTATAACGGTTGAATTCTTAATTTCTCTACTATTACGTTACATTTTTCACAAAACATTCATATTTAGAGGAGGGCATAAGTCAATGAGTAAATTAGAAGAAATTTGGATGACAGTTAGTGTTGGTGTTCTCGTTATCTTTATGGTAATTGTCGGATACCAAACCTATGCCTTGGGGATGGGGCCACCAAGTCATAAAGAAACGATCGATCCGCAAAAAGTGGAACAAACCGCTCCATTTGATAACCCTGGCCTAATTGACCTCGGTGACAACAAATACGAACTTGTTATGACGCTAGAAGCGTTTGCCTTTAACCCAGGAAATGTCGAAGTGCCGGTTGGAGCAGAGGTCGAATTTACCATGACCTCAAAAGATGTATCACATGGTGTTCAAATTCCAGGAACAAATGTAAATGCGATGGTATTACCTGGTCATATTCAAAAAATTACACATACATTTGATGAACCTGGTGAGTATCTCATTTTGTGTAATGAATATTGCGGTACTGGACATCAAGCAATGTTTACTACGATTACAGTGAAATAAGGAGGGACCAAAATGGAACAGGCAAAAAATATTGGAATCAGAGAAAATGTAATAAGTAATTTAGGAGTTAACCCTCAGGATGCTAAAATTTCGCTGACTTATTTCACCATTTCATTTGCAACATTATTAATTGGTGGTTTATTAGGGTTAATTCAAGGATTAGAACGCGCTGGTCTTTATTCGTTACCCGCAGGATTTAATTATTATCAAGTCTTATCCGCACACGGACTTTTATTATTGGTAGTTTTTACTGCTACATTTACAATCGGGTATCAACTTGCGAACCTCTCCCATTCTTTTAATGGATTATTACCAAAAGTTCGAAAAATGATCTGGATTGGTATCGTATTAAAGGTAATTGGTGTTGTACTTGCCGTAACCATGATTGTCTTAGGTGAAGCATCTGTATTATACACTTTCTACCCACCATTGGCAGCACACCCAATCTTTTACATTGGGCTAGTTCTACTAGTGTTAGGTATTTGGTCTGTCGCTTTTGGTGTATTTATCAACTATCGTCATTGGCGAAAAGAAAACCCGGGCAAACCAACACCAATTCTTGCTTTTTTTGCAATGGGTGTGTTTGTACTATGGTTCTTCGCTAGTCTCGGTGTAACCATTGAAGTATTTATGATTATCCCTTGGGTATTAGGATGGGTGGAAACAATTAATGTGATGGTAACAAGAACACTATTTTGGTGGTTTGGTCATACCCTTGTTAACATTTGGTATCTTGTTGCTACTTCTGCATGGTATATTATTGTTCCGAAAATCGTGGGAGGTAAACATTTCAATGAGAAATTAATTCGTTTAGTTGTTATTTTACTCGTTGTATTGAACATCCCAGGAGGTTTCCACCATCAAATTATCGATCCTGCTATCTCCATATCCATTAAATTCTTACACGTATTCATGAGCTTGTCGATCGCTGTTCCATCATTAATGACTGCTTTTGCCATGTTCTATGTGTTAGAAAAAGCTGGACGAAAAAAAGGTGGAAAAGGATTATTCGGATGGTTTAAGAAGCTACCATGGGGCGATGTTCGTTTCCTTGCACCAATGATTGCGATGATTGCCTTTATTCCGGGTGGTGCAGGTGGTATTGTCAACACAAGTAATCAAATGAACCAAGTCATTCATAATACCATGTGGGTGGTTGGACACTTCCACGTCACCGTTGGGGTATCCGTGGTGCTTACGTTCTTTGGTATTTGTTACTGGTTAATTCCACACTTATCCAAGCGTCAATTAACACCGAAAATGAATAAAATTGGTGTGATTCAAACTTGGATTTGGACGATTGGCATGACGATTATGGCTGGTTCCATGCATTTAGCTGGCTTAGTCGGAGATCCTCGTCGTACTTCTGATACAACATATGCTGGTCATGAAACAGCATTAAGCTGGTTGCCATATGAGTATGTCTTCGCAACTGGAGCAACACTACTATTGATAGGTGTCATTATTCAGGTGTATGCCGTGTTTAACATGATGTTCTTTGCTCCAAAAGGCAAAACAGAATACCCTGTTTCCGAGCCGGAGGATGATCAGCCAAAAGTTCCGATGTGGACAGAACGCTGGGGATTATGGGCCATTGTATTACTTGCTGTCGTAGCAATGGCATATGTTATTCCAATTGTAGACATGATTGTTAATGCACCTCCAGGATCTCCACCAATCAAAACTTGGTAACTATTTAATGATGAGAGAGGACGGGACGCATCATCATTTTCACACTAGTGATATATAAGATATCCTCTCTTCCTTAGATCATATCAGATTCTCCTCCTTGGATATTACCGTTTATCCAAGGAAGAGGAGAATTTATCCAAGGAGCAAGGAGAACTCTTCCTTGGATTAATGTTCCGCTTCCTGGGATTTCTGCTTCCCTTCCTTTGATATCATCATTTATCCAAGGAAGGGAGAGCTTTTTCCAAGGAGCGAGGTTGGCTCTTCCTTGGATTAATGTTCCGCTTCATTGGATCTATTCGTTTATCCATGGAAGCGACATAATCATTCTTTGATCAAACACAGAAGACATTAAAATGGATGTTCGTGTTTTTGTTACAAAGCAAATACTTCTGTCTTAGCACTTAATCTACTAGGATCAAATTTATTATAATAAAAGGTGGTGCTTGGTTTGACTAATCATGAAAGGGTTGCATCGGTTGTTGTTATACTTTTTGGTTTCGTTGTTTTCTTTATTGGTACTGATGGCTTTCAAGCTTTTACAACGGAACAAGCACGCACGAACCAATTAATCAAAGAACAACCTCAAATACCCAATGTACTTCTAGAAGACAGTAAGAGCCGCACCTATACAGTCGAAGACCTACAACAAGATAAGTATTTATTTATTACTTTTATGTACACGAATTGTGCTACTGTCTGTCCACAATTAGAACGAAACATGCAAGAGGTTTATCAGCAATTGCCTTCGTCCATAGTCAAAGAAGACATTCAATTTCTAAGTATTAGCTTTGACCCAGAACATGATGATCCAGAAACACTCGAAAAATATCGGACTTATTTTGACAGTGATGGGGAAACATGGCGAATGGCACGAATCAATGATCAGCAAGCGTTAGATGATTTACTAAATCAACTAGGTGTAGTCGTAATCCCTGATGATTATGGTAATTTTCAACACAATACAGCTTTTTATTTCGTTGACAGAGACGGCTATTTAGTCAATGTCATGGATTATACTGAAATTGATCAAGCAGTGGAACAGATTACATCAGTGATCGGAGGTGATCCAGTATGAAACAGGAAAAATATAGTCTTATTTTATTTATCTTTTTAATACTTCCTTCTGTTGCCCATTTATTAGAGTCGATTATGATCTTTCATATGCACACACAAATGCCCTTATTTGTTTTTGCTGGATTTCTGATGACACCTTTTTTCAAAAAGAAGTTTCCAAACTTTTTCATGAAATGGAATCGTTCAGGAATTCCAGGTATCTTGTTAGTTATCTTAGTCTGGTCCTATTGGCAAATTCCACGGGCAATGGATGATGCATTAACGCATTCCTATGTGGAAATCTTTAAGTTTATCAGTCTACCTTTTTTAGTTGGCATACCGCTACGTGATAGCTGGCAAAAGATCAGGAATAATGGACAATTTATTTTTTTGGTCTATTTACTTGCTACGTTGATTGTTACTGGTTTTCTTTACATTTGGGTAGATGAGCAAATTTGTAATAATTATTTAATCATTGAACAACAAACTCTTGGTTGGGGTTCCTTAGCGATGGCTGCCTGTTTATTATTATATTTATTTTACCGTCAATTTGAGAGAGATGAAGGAGTTTAGAAAACAAGGTATTTATAAAAAGCAGGAAATTCGCGAATGGTAGAGTAAATATCTCGCCATTCAAAATACTCTGCATGTGAACTGTATACTTCCTTAAAACCTTGTTGTTTCATTGCCAACTTGGTCCTAGAAATATGAAAAAATTGCGTTATAACCGTTATATTCTCTGTTGACAAATCATGTTGTTGAGCAATCTCCAGGCTGTTCTCTGCCGTCATTTCGGTATTATAGCCATTGTTATCGGTTATGATCGATGTTTCAGGCACCCCTTTTTCGATTAAATATTCTTTCATTACCTCTGCTTCATCATATCCCTCCATACCAACGCCACCACTGACAATAATGGTGTCTAAAAAGTTATTGATATACAAATTGTGAGCTTTATCAAGACGAGCTTGCAGTCTTTCTGAAGGTGTGCCGTCTTCATTGACCTTATTACCAAGGACAACACCAAGCTCTGATGGTTCTTTTTCATCGGTTAATCCATCAATGGTGATAACGATCGTATGTATGACAAAAAAAGTAAATGTCAGCCCAATTAGTATGATTATAATTTTTTTCATAGAATACTCCTTTCCCCTTCTTATCATAACCGAAAAAAATCTTTAAAACTATACCTCCATATAGTAAACTAATTTTCAGAGAATAAGAACACAACAGGGGGATACATCATGTTTATGAAAAAATGGATGATCAGTTTACTTATCGTGATTACTATACTAGCCGGGTGTGGAACTCCAACAATCGAAGAGGAACAAATTGATGCACCAACAGTAGACAATACTACCGAAGAAACAATGTCTCAGGAAAACGTGGAACCTGCGGAAGAAGCAGAGCCGGCAGAAACAACTGAAGATGACAATTTCGCCATTGCAACCGTTAATCGTGTAGTTGATGGTGACACGGTCAATATTGAATTAGATGGTCAGGAAGAAACAGTAAGACTTTTATTAGTCGATACTCCTGAAACGAAGCACCCAAACCTTCCTGTTCAGCCATTCGGTCCAGAAGCATCTGATTTTGCGGTAGAAAAACTGGCAGGAAAAGAAATTCAAGTCGAATTCGATGGACCAGAACGAGATAACTATGATCGTCTACTTGGCTATATTTGGGTGGATGGAGAAAATTTTAATCAACTATTATTAGAAGAAGGTTTAGCACGTTATGCTTATGTCTATGATCCACCTTATACCCATCAAGATGAAATGAAGCAAGCGGAACAACGAGCACGTGAAGCAGAGATTGGAATCTGGAGTATCGATGGATACGTATCAGAAGATGGATTCAACCATGAAGGAGTCGAAGATGATCCTCAAGAAAATCAAGAAGCTGAAAAACCAGATGACGATGTTTATTATGCTAATTGTACAGAAGCACATGAAGCCGGTGTAACTCCTTTGTACGAAGATGATCCAGGTTATGGCAGTCATATGGATGGCGATGGTGATGGTGTAGCTTGTGAGTAATGAAGAAAAGCTCGAAAGGTCAGATGATCATTCGGGCTTATTTATATTATGGAATTATTCTTCTGACTATAAGGTCAGTTACTTTCCTTTCTTAATTTTAATATCTCGTGACTACCAAACTGCTTCAATTATTTCGCCTTCTTCTCCAACACCATAAATATTTTCCACATTTACATCAGCTGAATCTAATAACAAGAAGTAAAAACGTTCATTAGGCGGATATTCTGCAATGGTTGCTTCTACCTCCCCTTTATTAGTTTCGACAATAACTTCTTCAATATCCTCATTTAAAATTAAACCATCTATTAGAGGTTTCGAAAAATTAGAATTAGAGTTTCCTACATAAGTTTCACTCCATCCAATTTGATGTGTGTTAGTAATAACGCCTGCTCCTCCCCCGCGATTTTTCCATCCAAACCATGTTTTTTCAACAAACACATTGCCAAAGGAAACAGAGCTACCTCCTCCTGATTGATAGAAAGCAATCAAACGATCATTATCGATAGATTCAAGATGCACCAACTCGGTTATTGGCAAAATTCCTTCTGTAAGCTGGGTGATCTCTGCCTCATCGTCCATCACTGCTACACGAATAGGGAATATGAAAAGTGTGGCTACAAGTACTAGTCCTGATATTCCTAGTTTCCATTTTGGTGTTACATGTACATATCTCATGATTAATATGATTACAATAATAGTTGTGATTACTACTATGATAATAAATGGAGTATTTTCATTCGATGTTATCTCATGTTGATAAAGGCCGACTTGATCGTGTAAAAGATCAATCACATGAAAGGCTTCACCTGCATCCTCACCTCCTCTCTGACCTGGTTCTATTGAGGATACACTATGGTAAATTACCTCATATTCATCACTTTCAACAAACTCTTTTGGAACATAAAAGTTCACATCATTACTTTGACCTTGTTCGATTGTTTCCCAGTCATTCTGTGTCTTTAAAATTACCGAATTACGGTCCACATACGTATTTTCAAAAGATTCACTCCAATCTTCATCATGATAGGTACGCATTTCTCCTTCACCACTAAAGTCTTTAATAAAGAGTTCATTTTGTTCTAATTTATATTTACTATTATTTTGAACTCTTACAGTCACTTGATAACCGTCCGCTTGTTCCTTTTTATGTGTAATTTGAATAGCTATACCTTCTTTTGTCTCATGAATCATTCTATCAGAGGAATGTTGGATTGTTTCAGAAAAAGAACCAATTATTAAGATGAAGAGAAGAGCTACAGCTATCATCGAAAATATAACCGATAAAGGCGGCATCCGTTTTTTATTAGAAGCAGTTATCTGTTCATCAATCATTCTTTTGACACGCTGACGACTTGAACCTTTCCATGTGATTTTCTGATCAAATTCCGATAACTTTTTATCCATTCATCTATTCCTCCTCGCTTTTCAGTGCTTGTTTAAATACTGGCATAGCTCGATGTAAGGTTATTTTTACTTTATTTTCGGACCAGTTTAATATAGTGCTTGTTTCCTTAATAGAAAAGCCTTTTATTTTTCTTAAAATGATTACTTCCCGATGGGCGGGCTTTAACTTCTCTAATGCTTGATATAGCTCCCGTACTTCCTCTTGTATAATTAATTGTTCTTCTGGTAATGCTTTTCGTTCAACTTGTTGATGAAAAATTGCTTCAAACACTCGCAATGGTTTTCGTTTTCGTAAATAATCAATGGTCACATTATGTGCAATCCGAAATAACCATGTTCGTACTTGTGCTTTTTTTTGAAAGTTATCCATATGGTGATATGCTTTTATAAATGTTTCTTGCGTTAAGTCTTCCGCTTGCTGATAATCTTTCGATATTAAGCAAATATACTTAAATATTGCGTCACTATGCACTTGATACCATTCATCTAATATTCTCTTTCTCTCCCAATCCAATCAGAGCACCCCACAGACAAAAAATCGATATTTAGACGGAATTAAGTTAGTAAAAGTTACGAAATCAAGAAAAAAAGATCGTTCTTTTAGAAACGATCCATTAATCTATAAAATAATTTTGTATTCTGTTCCACTTGTTCTTTTACATGTTGCATTGGTAACTGTTTAATTTTTGCTATTTGTTTGATCACTTCTATTATCATATTCGGATGCGTCATCTTCCCTTGAAATGGCCCTTCAAAAGGCCAAGGTCCATCAGTTTCCGCCATCATTAGTTCCATAGGATAGCTTTCAATCAAATACTGGATCTCTTTTTCATAAACACAGTCCGGTGTCACGGAAATCATATAGTTTGCCTCGATCATTCGCTTAATCGTAGCTTTATCTCCTTTAAACCAATGGAAATGGGCACGTTCTACACCATGCTTAACTAATAAATCACACACTGTCGCAGCATCATCATATACAGCATGCAATACAATCGGCAAATCATATTGCACAGCTAATGCCATGAACCGCTCTAATATGTCGATATAGGCTTGGAGATCAAGACTAGGATCCTCTTTTCTCTTGTAAAAAGGAAGTCCCACTTCCCCAATGGCAACTATCTGCTTATGATTTTCGTGAATCATAGTTTCGATCTGAATTATTTCTTGATCAGTTGGCAGCGGCTGTTCCGGATGCCAGCCAAATGCCGGAAATACGCTTGGATTTTGCTTAGATAATTGCCACACTTTTTTACAACTTTTCAAATCACTAGATACTGCAATCATCCCGTTCACTTCTAACGTATTCATTATCTTTTTTTGCTCATTGGACTGGTACCAATCCAAATGAATATGTGCATCAAACATCTAACACACTCCGTAATGTTTGATAGATTTCTTTTTTTGTTTCAAGGAATGCCGTCGATAGGGTCAAATCCTCTTTTCTCGGTCGTTTAAAATCGATGTTGAATTCCTTGATGACATTGGCTGGCTTGGAGCCTAAAACGAGAATTCGATCCGATAAGAAAATCGCCTCTTCAATGTTATGGGTAACAAATAAGACAGATGGCCGTTCTTGCTCCCAGATCGATAACAACCATTTTTGCATTTCTAACCTTGTAAACTCATCTAATGCAGAAAAAGGTTCATCTAAGCAAATAAAGGATTGCGGACTTAGTAAACTACGCACAAACGCTACACGCTGACGCATCCCACCAGATAATTCATGGGGATAAGCATTGGCATAATCCTGTAGGCCGGCTCTATCCAACATCTCAAGTGCTTTTGGTTTATCGGGTTTTTGATATAGTTCCACACCTAAAATGACATTTTCTAAAACCGTACGCCACGGGAAAAGCGAGGGTGTTTGTGGCATATAACTAATTGATCCTTTTTTACCATTGATCGCTTCGTTATCTAATCGAATCGTGCCATGATCGGCTTGATAGAGACCGCCAATCAAGTGAAAAATAGTACTTTTTCCACTTCCAGACGGTCCGAGTAAGGAGACGAATTCGCCATCATTCACTTGCAATTCCAAGTTCTCTAGAATCATTTGTTCACCGAAGCTTTTCGTAATATTCTCAAGTTCTAGTGTACTCATCACTGGTCCCCTTTCCCTGGATGCCATTTTAAGATGATTTTTTCAGCAGCAATAATAATTGCGAAAAAAATCAGACATAAAATCATAATAAATAAAATTGCCACAAATACCCGATCTGTTCGGAATGAGGAAGAAGCAAGCGTCATGTATACGCCAATTCCTTGATTAGCACCTAACCATTCCGAAATGACAGCCCCCATTACACTATAGGTAGCTGAAATCTTTAATCCGGAAAACATTTGAGGAACCGCATGAGGTAATTCTAATTTGGTGAAAATTTGCCTTTTCGTTGCACCAGCCATTTTCACATAATGAATTAATTCTGGATTTGTATGCCTTAATCCATCAATGGTAGAAACTGCGATTGGGAAAAAGCAAACTAAAGTAATAATTAATAATTTCGGTGTGACACCAAATCCGAACCAAATAACAAGCAATGGAGCGAGTACAATAATTGGAATATTTTGTGACATAATTAGCAATGGATATAGTGCTTCACGGATTTTGGGTAAGACATGAAGGACAATCGCAATAACCAACCCTACGCTGACACCGATAGCAAATCCGCTTACAGTCAGCATCACTGTTGATAATATATGATGCTGATAATTATCCCAACCGCTGACCGCTTCCTGAATAATGACAGTGGGCGCAGGAAGAACCCAGGTCGGAATATCCAATACCCGACTGGACCCTTCCCAAATAATTAAAATACTAATAATCACTATAACTGGTAAAAACGACTTTCTAAACATCGACATGCTCCTATTGGTTTTACTGGACACTTTTCGCGACTTACTGGACACTTCTGATCCTTTTCTGGACACTTTTTTTAATTTACTGGACACTTTCGGGAATTTTCTGGACACTTTTCAAATTTATCGATATTTCTTTGTTAGTTCACTCATGGATGCTTCCTGATCTTTATGAGAATAGATCTTCACTTGTGATATAACACTTGGGCAATCTAACTCATGCATACGCTGATTCATTTTTTCGATAACAGATAATAATTCTGCGAGGTTACCCTCCATTGTTGTTTCTAATGGATTGACCTGATATTTGACATCTGCTTGCTCGATAATCTTGATCGCTTCATCGACAAAAGGAATGGAATCTTCTCCTTTCGGTGTTTTCGGTATGATTTGTATACTAACTAATGCTTCAGCCATTAATATCCCTCCATTATTCTGGTAAAAATTCGTTGGTATATGCTGCTTCGACGTCTAGTTCACGTTCTAGTAGGTCATTATCAAACATGAATTCTGCGTAATTGCTCCAGACTTCTGCTGATTGTTCACCCCATCTGTCTGCATCATCTTGATATTTTGGCGATATCCATTCCTGGCTTGCGTGAACTAATTCCTCATCTAAATCTGGAACTGCTTCTGCTAAAATGTCGGCAGCTTCACTTGGATTTTCTATTGCATCCTGATAACCACGACTTACCGCAGCCATAAATTTCTTAATTGTTTCCGGATTTTCTTCTATCATCTCTTCATTTGTTGTAATAACTGGTGTATAGTAGTCTAGTTTTTCTGAATAGTCCGTGAGATAAATCATATCAATTTCTGTCCCACGAAGTTCTGCTTCGATTCCAGTCCAGCCGTAATAAATCCAAGCAAAATCCACATCACGTTCTACTGCTGTAAAAAAATCCGTATTTCCCATATTTACTATTTCTACATCCTCTACAGACGCATCTTCTTGTTTCATTAACGCATCGATAACTGCAGATTCAACTGGAGCACCCCAGCCACCATAGGCTTTTTCAGCAAAATCAGCAGGGGATGTGATTTCTTTATCCACCGGTGCGGCAAATCCGGAAGTATTGTGTTGAATTACTGCTGCAATTGATACGAGCGGAATATCTTGAGTACGTGCTTCCGTTACTTGCTCTTGATAACTAATACCAAATTCCGCCTGACCGGAAGCAACGGTCTGATCTGCTCCGGCTTCTCCTGGCATGACAATTTCTAAGTCTAAACCTTCTTCTTCAAAATATTCTTTTGATTCTGCAACATAAAGTCCGGTATGATTAGTGTTTGGCGTCCAATCTAATACTAATGTAACTTCCTCTAATTCGTCTTGTGTGCTTTCTTCATTCCCACATCCTGCGAGTATAAACATACCAATCATTACAAATAAAATTTTCTTCATGATGAATCCCCCTATTATTTTTCACTGCGCTAACCATCAGTCGGGGTTTTTAACTCCCACTGATGGAAATCTCACTTTATCTTTTCTAGAGGAACATATAAGAAAGCGCCCTAGACATATAGCCTAGGGCGCATATAGATATTATTATCTCATATGTTCCCTACGCTGGTGCTAACCAGATCAGGTTCTAAGGGTCAGCATCTTACGGATACAGTCTCAACCGGCAACACCGGTCCCCCTACATTCACTATTTGCTTGCTAACTTCTACTTTGACATAATTCGCGTTTTTGTTCAAGTTTTATAAACAGATCATGACAGCATTACACTATAAAAAAACGAACCTCAGATTAGAGATTCGTTTTTTTATTACCCATGGATTTTACTTGCTACTTCAACAACACGTTTTGCTTGATGTTTCACAGCAGTTTGAACATCCTCTACCATCGATCCATCTTCCTGGCTTTGCGTAACACTTGTACCATATGGATTACCACCAGCCGCAAATAGTGAGTCATCGGAATACCCTGGAGGAACAATGATCGCACCCCAGTGCATCATGGATGTATAAAGACTTAAAACCGTTGCTTCCTGTCCACCGTGAGGATTAGAAGCTGAAGTCATGGCACTTACTACTTTGTTTACGGTCTTACCTGATGCCCATAGACCACCTTGTGTGTCAATAAACTGTTTCATTTGGGATGCAACATTTCCAAAACGTGTTGGCGTGCTGAAAATAATAGCATCTGCCCATTCCAAGTCTTCAGTTGTTGCTACAGGGACATCTTTTGTTTCTTCTACGTGTTTTTGCCAGCCTGGATTTTGTGCTATTGCTTCTTTTGGTGCTGTCTCCGCAACACGAACTACTTTCACTTCTGCCCCTGCTTCTTTTACTGATTCTGCTGCCCAATTTGCTAATTGATAGTTTATACCCGTTGAACTATAATAAACTACTGCTACTTTTACCATGTTGATAAAACTCCTTTTCCAATTTAGATATTTTAGATTTGCCCTGTTTGATACAATGTATACATTTATCTCGAAACCGAGACAACATAAATTTATCATGTAATTATCTCAATTTCAAGATAAATGCTTGATAAAAAACATGGAGCGTAAACCCCATGTTTAATCAATTGTCAAACCTGCCTCAATAAAAGTATTATAGCGGATCACATTCCCTGCCTCTTGATAATCAAAATGAATGGTCGCTTGTTTACCATACAAAACAATTTCGCCTTCTGGTGCCATCATCGTCATTGTCATCACGGAATGTGGTGTACCTCCACGTATTTTTGTAATAATCTCCTCTTTTTCGGATTCATCGGTTGTATCCAATACAACTTCATCACCAACGATCACTTCAATGCGGTGATATGTGTCCTTAGGAACCATGATATCTGCAAAAGGTAGGCTTGCTATCGCTAATGTTTCACCTTCCTTGTCACAACTTGTCAGTTCGAACATTATATGTTGATCATCTGTTAAGTAATATTCTAATTTTTGGCAGGTTACTTCTCTTATTGTTTCCGCTTCAACGAAATCATCCTGGGTTGCATCCTCTTTTACGATATACTCGCCATTGTCAAAAATAAAATTGTTAAACACCGTACCACCTTCAGGTGTAAAGTTTACCACTCGCATGATGGCTTCTTCATTGTTTTCTGCTTTTTGTATAAATTGTTCCAGAGTGACTAAGTTTATTGTTTCATCATACGATATGATCATATCATGTTCCTCATCAACCAGCCGTTTTATTGCAACAGCACTGCTTTGTCCAGGATAGGATTCCGCCACTGCTCCATGGGTGACTTGAATTTTTTCGCCTCTGATTAGTGAATCAACCATACTATCTTCTATATCATCGAGGCTAAAACTAATTGCACTACCTGCCTGTTCATGCTGGTCTGGATGGAACTCAGATATGGTTGGATCCAATCGATTCTCGACAACTAATACACTATTATCTTCTATGTTAGCGACATAACCTTCCATAACATTTTGCACATCATCATTTGCATCACCATGCTTTTTATTCCCGTTATCCAAAGTTGTACCACAAGCAGTTACGAATAATATCATGATAAGACCAAGTAAATATCTCAACACGATCGCCCCCTTTTTCTATTAGTCGTCGTCCTTCGAAAAAGGTTACAGCAAAAAAAGAATGGACATTGAAACGCCCATTCTTTACCTTCATCTATTCTCCTGTTTCCGCAAAACGTTTAATTCGGTTACCGATTTCATCACGTACTCGTTGGAAAACAGCCCACTTCTCTTCCTCTGTTCCTTCTGCTTTTGCCGGGTCATCAAAACCCCAGTGTTCATTACGGATACCAAATGGAATAACTGGACATTTATCACGTGCATCACCACATAACGTCACAACCATATTAGCATTTCGCAGAATTTCCAAGTCAATTTTATCAGATGTTTGGTTGGAAATATCGATATCTACTTCTTTCATTGCTTTGACAGCATTTGGATTTAACCCATGTGTTTCAATTCCAGCACTGTAAACATTCCAGTCAGCACCTAAATACTTTTTCCCCCAACCTTCTGCGATTTGACTGCGACAAGAATTACCTGTACATAAAAAGTAAATTGTTTTATTCGTCAATTGAAATTCCTCCTTTAATTAGAATAGTAATAATGTCAGATATAAGCCTACTAACGTAATAAATAAAATGGGTATCGTGAGAATAATTCCAGTCTTAAAATAAGTACCCCAGGAGATTTTCACACCTTTTTGAGACAAAACATGCAACCATAAAAGGGTTGCTAACGAACCGATAGGTGTGATTTTCGGACCTAAGTCAGATCCAATCACATTTGCATAAATCAGTGCTTCACGCACGACACCAGATGTATTTGTCTCCGCAATCGCAAGTGCATCAATCATTACAGTTGGCATATTATTCATCACTGAAGATAGAATTGCAGCAATAAAGCCCATGGCAACAGTAGCACTGAACAAACCTTGATCTGCACTCCATTGAATCAGTCCTGCTAATACGTCAGTGAGCCCTGCATTACGCAGACCATACACGACTACATACATTCCAATCGAGAAAAAGACAATTTCCCATGGTGCTCCTTTGACTACTGCAGTTGTGTTAACCGCAGTGCTGTTCCGTGCCATAATTAAGAAAAAGATAGCAATGATTCCTGCAATAATCGAAACTGGAACTGCAATAAATTCACTGATAAAATAACCAACTAATAATATCGCAAGGACATACCATGACAGATGGAACATTTTAATATCTTTTAATGCTTCAGCTGGCCGTTTTAAATGATCAACCTGATAGGTTTTCGGAATATTTTTTCTGAAGTATAGATACAATACCGCAATCGTGGCAATGATCGAAAACAAGTTTGGAATGATCATTCTTGACGCATATTCGACGAAACCAATCTCAAAAAAGTCTGCCGAGACTATGTTCACCAAGTTACTGACGATCAATGGCAATGAAGTGGTATCAGCAATAAAACCACTTGCCATGATAAAAGGAAAAACCATTTTTTCTTTGAATTGCAGATTGCGAACCATTGCCAAAACGATGGGTGTTAAGATCAAAGCAGCCCCATCATTTGCGAAAAAGGCAGCCACTAAAGCACCTAGTAAACTGACATAAATAAACATTTTAATACCATTGCCTTTAGCGAGACGAGCCATATGTAAGGCGGCCCACTCAAAAAAGCCGATTTCATCTAATATTAACGAAATAATAATAATCGCCACAAATGCCAACGTTGCATTCCAAACGATTCCAGTTACTTCTATTACATCCTGAAATCCGACAACTCCTACAAGCAGTGCCACTACGGCACCACCGATCGCAGACCAACCAATCGATAAATTTTTGGGCTGCCAAATCACAAGTATTAACGTTGCTAAAAAAATAATAATAGCCAAAATAACATCAATCAAAATATTGTCCCCCTACTAACAACAAGTAATTCTTGTTCCGTTCTTCTCTAATTCTATTAATTTGTCTTCCTGACTAGGTAATTGTTCTAAAATTGACTTCATTAATCCAAACCATTCACTTTCATGATTTAAGGAATAAAATACCCATTGTCCTTTCCGTTCTTCTTTGATCAGTCCGGCATCTCGTAATTTACGCAAATGCTGACTAATGGATGGTTGACTCATTTGGAAAATTTCAACGAACTCACAAACACAACAAGTCTGGTTTTCGATTAATTTCATCATGGTAAGCCTTGTTTTATCACCTAACACCTTAAAGATTGGTGCAGCTTTTTCAATTTGAAATTCCGTTTTGTTAATCATTCTCATCCCCCTTTTTCATTCGAATATAAATATATAACAATATACTTATATATTCAATGCATAAAACCTATCTTTACAAAAAATTAATAAAAGAAGAGACTATTTTGCCTCTTCCACTAACCCTCTAAAAAAGCCAATATACACTAGGTAAAGCAATGATACCAGCACAACGGAAAGGTAAACAGCCCCAACTATTTGTTGTTCGTTAATCAAGTAATTATTACAAATTTGTACAGGTGTTCCGAGATAAAGCCAGGCCAATAATCCAAACATCGATAAAAAATTAATATGAAGAAAACTTTTGAATATTCCTCCTAATTTTCGCCAGCTATTCCGCCATAGAAAACCAAGAAGAGGGAGTGAGACAAATTTCCAAACTTCCATTCCTGTTTCTGTTAAGGCATCATCCAATGATCGCGGAAGCATCCAGAAAAATAACACCCCGACAGCCAGTAACATTCCAGCAACACCATTTTCGTTCCATTTTTCAAGAAAATGCCAATTACGATTGCCATGTGATAAAACACCAACTAAAATAAGCAAAGGTAACTGCACAAACATATGCAGTACCATTACCGATTCAAGACTGTCTCTAGTAACAGGGGCTAGTAAGAGAATAAAAAATACGATGGCTAACTTCATCATTTTCCCCCCTCTAACCTTCTAACGACATATTCTGTAGCAGCATTTATATCGGTATAATCGAGAACATTTTCTAAATATCCATCCTTATTAACAAAGTAAAAAGCAGAATTATGCGAAAAACCATATTCATCAGGGATAACAATCACCCCAAAAGCATCTAACAAAGATTCTAATTGTTGTTGATCTGGAACCCTTGCCATCCGCCATGTTTCTCCATCACTATTAAAATACTGGCGATAGTTTTCTAATGTTTCTGGATCATCTCGTTCTGGATCAAAACTTATCGTTAGAAAGATGATCTCTTCCCCAATATAATGTGCAGGAATGCTTTGATATACCTCTTCTAAATTTCTTTCTAACTCTGGACAAACGGTAGTACAAGCTGTATAAACAAAAGTTATTAACACATGTTTTCCACGAAACGTTTCCATTGTATACGTTCGTTCTTTGCTATCTTCTAATATTACCTCTGGGAACTTTGGTTTCTCCTCTATCAATTTGTTCTTTCTTGCTGATTCTGCTGTAAAAACAGTAAATCCATCTGTTCCTATAAACAACATAAAAAGAACTAAAATAATTGATAGAGTAGTAGCTATTCTATTACAACATTTTTTCGCCATAAAGATCGTTCCTTTTTACGTTTTGTTGCAATACATAGCGAACAAAATGAACGATAAATAATGTAGTAGCAATCATTAAAAATACTCCAGCAATTCCTCCAAATAATGCAGGCCCCATCCATTCAGGAATATGTGTTGCCCAACGTCTTGGTGTACTTAATGCACCGGAGACTAGAAATTGAACACTAACAGAAGCCATTGTTATGATATAACTAAAAAAGGCAATCCAGTCTAACTTCGTTACTTTTAAACCACCATCTACTTTTGCTAAATAATACATAAAGGCAAAAATCATAACTACTGCACCAAGTCCCATATACATATGAAAATGTCCTGGTACCCATTTGGTATTATGCATGACATGGTTCACAACAATTGTTGCGTCAATGATTGCAGGAACAACTCCAACTGTCCAACCAAACATGGATAAAAAGGTTAATCCTGATGCCATATCCCACTTAATCCCTGACTTGTAGACAATCATTAGTGCACCATAAGCGGTGACAATTAGTACTGGTAAACCATTTGCATAGGAAAACACCTGTCCAATTATTAACATCCATTTTGGCATGACAGAATCCATCAACACATGATGCGTATAAATCATTAATGTAAATACAGTTGACATTGACCATGCGATTAAAAAGACTTTGTTCGCTTTCCACGGTCTGTTTGTATACTTTGCTAACAATTCATAGACGACAATAACACCCATGTAAATAATCGAATTAGCGAACACATGACCAAATGCAAACGTTAAATTTTTCGCTAAAAGTGGATCAAAGGTAAAAGATGGATTAATTGTATGGATGATGTTCATCATTATCACAGTTGCACCGGCAATCAATGCTGTTACGTTAACGATCGTTACCATTGTACTGGCGATAATCGCTGGTGCGGGTGCGTCTTTTTCGGCTTTTTTACCGGCAATCACATCCCAACCTAACCCTTTGGCAAGACTGCCTTGTTTTTTCATGATGGCACGGCCTGTATCAATGAATAAAAGTATAAAGCCAATACCAATTATTAACATACCTATTAGATATAGTAATGCACCAATTGTTCCCCATGCCTTAGCAGATAAGGTTGGTAATGGATACAAAAACGTCCAAGCACTTGCATAATCAAAGGAGAAAACACCAATGATAATAAGCACAAGTCCAATTACAAATAATACTAAGTTCGTCACAAAAATTTTCTTGGATAGTGTGACATGCTGACTTAAAAAATACCACATCACAGCAGATGCTGCTAATCCAGCCGCACCAATCATTCCAGTTCCATGTATTGTCATGAATTGATAAAATGTCGGTGTACTAAGAGATAGAACACCACCTTGGGCGAGCAACATCAAAATACCAAATACCATCATCAATAAAATCACTGTTCCACCAATGATTAAGTAATTTTTGATTAATCGATTATGGACCATCCAAAACACTCCTTCACTAATTAATTACCGTAATTTGATAGGTCATCACATGATGAGCAAGGCCGCAATATTCCAGACATAACACTTCATACGTACCTGGTTCGGTAAACGTTAGATAGACAACATTGGTGTACTCTGGCATTGCTTGTGTTTGCGCAATCATGTTCATTTCCTCATCGTATATTCCAAATCCATGATTAACATCTTGACTTGTCACATGAAATTCTATTGCCTCTCCAACTTTAAACTCTGATTGACTTAACTCCCAACCAAATTGCAACGCTTCCACATCAACAATTGTTGGGTCCTCACCTTTTCCGTAAACTGGTTGGTCATAAGGAAGTTCTCTTAGTGTGTAAATCGTAATGATGAGCATAAATACCACAAGAGTAACACCATAAAATGTCCTGGCTTTGTACCATTTCTTTTTAATCCGTCCATACTCTCTTTTTTCAGTCGATTTCAAAGCTACAAATAAAAAAATAAAGGTAATCAATAACATAAAAATAAGACTTGTTATCCACGCAACAGTTTGAACCATCCTACTACCTCCTAAAATCAATATATATGTCACAATGTATGACAAATTATTTATGTTACGTGTGATACAAATCACTTTTAAGGTTTTTTTATTGACAAAAATCAAAACTTTTATTATATTTAAAAATTAAACTTTTATTTATATAAAATAAAAAAACTTGATATAAAAAGCTTTTCTCTTAGCTAGTCCAAACGATGAAGTGATGGTCCTTCCCTCTTTTTCAATATAAAAAACACGGAGTGATTATACTCCGTGTTTTTCTTAATAATCTAACGCTTCTGTTAATACGTTCAAATTTCGCTCCATTAAGCTAAAATATGTTTCGTCATTTTCAATATCCTCATCAGTCAAAATGGATAAATTATGCAATTGCAATGATTCGACGTTTGTTTCTGCTTGAATTACTTCTGCTACTTTTGGTTCTATATTTTGTTCAAATAATAAATATTGAATATTGGTATCTTCAACATGATCCAGAATTCTCTCCAACTCTTTCTGAGAAGGTTCTTCCGATGGAGACAAACCAGCTAATGCAATTTGCTCGAGTCCGTAGCTTTGTTCCCAATAGCCATATGCAGCATGAGTAACGAGAATTTCATTATTTGTTGCACCTTCTAATTGTTCATGGAATTCATCATCTAAAGCAATTAATCTATCTTCTAAATCACTGAAATTAGTTTCAAATATTTCTTCTTGCTCCGGATTTAATTCTATTAAGGCATCCTTGATATTACGCGCCAGTTCAATGGAACGGATAGGATCTAACCAAAGATGCGGATCATCATCACCATGGTCATGATCATGTTCCTCTTCAACTTCCACTTCAGCTTCTTCTTCATGTGCATGTTCATCTTCGTGACTGTGTTCCTCTTCCTCGTGTGCGTGCTCATCTTCGTGACTGTGTTCCTCTTCTTCGTGTGCGTGCTCATCTTCGTGACTGTGTTCCTCTTCTTCGTGTGCGTGCTCATCTTCGTGACTGTGTTCCTCTTCTTCGTGTGCGTGCTCATCTTCGTGACTGTGTTCCTCTTCTTCGTGTGCGTGCTCATCTTCGTGACTGTGTTCCTCTTCTTCGTGTGCGTGCTCATCTTCGTGACTGTGTTCCTCTTCTTCGTGTGCGTGCTCATCTTCATGTTTATGCACATGCTCAACCAGTGAAACTCCTTCGGCTGCTTCTACCATTAATACATCCTCACCTACAAGTGCTTCTTCTATTTTCCCCGCATAGGTTTCAAGATTAGCTCCATTATATAAAAACATATCCGCTTCTGCGATATCTACCATCATTTTAGAAGTAGGTTCAAAGTTATGCGGATCAGATCCAGGTGGTAAAATCGTTTCTACCTCTACAAACTCCCCACCAATTTCTTCTGTAAAATAGGCTAACGGATACAATGTTGAATAGATTTGAAGTGTATCATTCTCTGATTCTTGTTGATCTGCTTGAGAGTCTTCCTCAGCATTACAACCTATTAACAGAAATAATATAGATAAAATGGCTAAACTTACTTTTTTCATTTAAAATTATCCCCCTTCATTATGTATAGAAATAATAATGATTACGAATAAACACACAAAAACAAACCGTAATCAATACGATTTAATAATATTATAGTAGATTATTATTAAAATGTAAATAGTAATTGTTACGATTTATTTTATTTTTTATCCAATTAATTGAATTTTGTGGTGGCAACGGCAAACTTTTTTTGGCTCTAGGATTAATGTCAGATGAAAAATGTCATACATTGTTCATTGATTATTCTTGCTGTAAGTCGTATAGTATGATTAGAAAAATGCATTATACGGAGGATCATTATGAAAAAAAGCTATATCCTATTTACTTTATTAACCCTATTATTAGCAGCTTGTAACAGTCAAGCAGAGAATGACGAACAACAACTCGAAAAAGAAGAAGTAAAAGGTATTCAAGTAGATTTTGTACTTCCTGAAGAAGCAAAAGTCGGGGAGACAGTAATGTTACAAACTACCGTTACTTATGGTGAAGATGAACTTGTGCGAGATGCTGAAGAAATGACCTTCGAGTATTGGAATGTAGAAGATGAAGACAATACAGTTGAAGTGGAAGCTACTAATCAAGAAGATGGCACTTACTCAGCAGAAGTAACATTTGAGGAACCTGGTACTTACGAGATTTATGCGCATACAACAGCTAGAGACATTCACTCGATGCCGAAAAAAGCCATTACAATCAATGGTGAGGAAACGGAACATCATGAGCATGAGTCTCATGAAGAAACAGAAGACACAGCACATGAGCATCAACATGGATTCGAAATAACGCTGAATCCTTTAGAATCTATATCTGTTAATCAAGAAATAGACATCACCGTAGACCTTTCTATGGATGAAGAACCATATGAGAACGCAAGAGTACGCTATGAAATAATTCCAGAAAACAGTGAGAAGCATGACTGGATTGAAACAGAAGAAATTAATCCTGGCGAATATGTAAATTCTCACTCCTTTAAAGAAGCCGGGCAGGCAGAAATGATTGTCCATGTAACAGATGATTCTGGATTGCATGAACATGAAGAGTTCGATATTGAAATAGAAGAATAAGATTATATTAATCAATTGGCAATTAAAAAAGTATACATCGTTTCAATAAGCAGTTGAAACGCGTGTATACTTTTTAATTACGCTAATTTTTAATCATTTTAGAGCAACCTATTTGATAAAACGAATTACAAGCGGGATTTTATATTCTTCTCCATTGAAAGCTTTAAATAAGGCGATAAGTGTGAATATAAATGCTAAAATACCAACAATTGGCAATAGCAGCACACCAATTAACACTACTACCAAAATCCCACTAACAATCGCATAAATCGTAAACGATATAAAGAAATTGAAGTATTCTTTTCCGTGATAGTCAATAAATGCTGACTCTTCACGTTTAATCATCCAGATAATTAATGGACCGATAATGGCAGTAAAAAAGCTTAATAAATAAATCAACATTCCAAATAAACGTTCGTCATTATTCGTCATAATCTACACCTCCCCTCGATATTGTACCATATCCAGTCAGCTTCTAGTTCCTAAATAGATAATTTTTCATGTAACGTATATAATAAAAGGAAATGGCTAAAAAAAGAGGGATATCTATGGAACAATATGATCTTATCGGGCTAGGAATTGGCCCCTATAACCTTGGACTCGCAACTTTAACAACCGAAAAATCTAATCTAAAAACAATCTTTTTTGATCAAAATGGGCAATTTGCGTGGCACCCAGGGATGTTAATTGAAGGAACTGATTTACAGGTTTCCTTTCTGGCAGATCTAGTGACATTTGCGAATCCTACTAGTAAGTATACGTTCTTAAATTATTTACATGAACACAATCGCCTATATAAATTTTTCTTTTTTCATAAATTTGAAATGCCTAGAGCGGAGTATGCCTCATATTTAAAATGGGTTGTTGAGCAACTGCCAAATTGTCACTTTAAATCAGAAGTCAAAGATGTGATTGATCATAGTGATCATTACGAAGTAGTTGTCAATCATTGGGGCGAACAAAAAGAGCGCTCTTATTTTGCAAAGCATGTCGTACTTGGGACGGGTAGTACTCCGATGATTCCATTCGAACTAGATGACATTGGCTCGGAACATGTCCACCATTCCAGTCAATATGTATATCTTAAAGATCGAACAATCAAAGCAAATGACATTACAATTGTCGGGTCCGGACAAAGCGCTTCAGAAATTTTCTATGACTTATTGAAACTTCAAGAACATTTCAATTATCACTTATCCTGGTATACAAGATCTCCTGGATTCTTACAGCTGGATAACAGTAAATTAGGCCAAGAAGTATTCACACCAGATTATGTAGATTATTTTCATGAGTTACCATTTCAAGAACGAAAAGATTCTCTAGATCACCTCGGTCAATTACGTAAAGGGATTGACCGTGACACTATACATAGTATTCATGAATTGCTCTACCATCGGTCCGTAGATAATAAAAAGCTACCAGTGACTATTCAACCTTTAACAGAGATTCAGAAGGTTGAAAAGAACGGCTCGAGCTTAAAAGTCAAGGCCAGACAATGGCAAAAAGATGAGGATGTTTCTTTTGAAACTGAAAAAGTTATACTTGCTACAGGATATAAACCAAACATTCCGGACTGGTTTAACCAGCGATTTGAGGGTGAAATTGAGTGGGAGGATGACAAACGTTTTAAGGTAGATGATAATTTCAAACTTGTTTTTAAAGATAGAAAAAGAGACCATCACTTTTATACTTTAACGAATTTGGAACACTCCCATGGAACAGGAGCGACTAATTTAGGATTGGCAGTAGATCGCAATATTCAAATCATAAATGAAATCGCCGGGGAAACCATTTATGAAGAAAAAAGGGATACGATTTTTACACAGTTTGATCCTAATTAGTCCCTAAGCGGACATTTGTTCCGCTATATCACGAAAAATGGTTATTTTTAACTTTTGACGGACATCTTTTCCGTTATTAATAAGAAATTCTTCAAATACATGCCAAATCTCGGTAAATAACGGAACAGATGTCCACATCACCTTAAAAAAGAGGTGCTTTAGCGAAAATAGCGGAATAAATGTCCGCTGATCTCTCATCTTTCTGTTTCGATTGACGTTAACTCTAAAAGGCTATGTATTACTTTTACTCCTGAATTACTTTTATGTTTTTTTCGATTCAACCATACCCCTACCATCCCTGCTTTGTTACTTCCAATTGCATCCGTTTCAAGTCTATCCCCTACATAAATACTTTTACGAAGTTGAGCTTTCGCTTGCATACATGCTTTTTGAAAGATAGAAGGATTTGGTTTAGCCACTCCTATTTCACTTGAAGTAAAAATATGTTCAAAATAATGATCTATCCCTACACTCTCTAATTTTTCGAATTGTTGTTGATAATTGCCGTTGCTAATAACCCCAAGACGAATCCCTTGTTGTTTTAAGGCCACTAAGCAAGGGACGACATCTTCAAAAACAGACCAATTTCTTTTATACAAAATCAAATAATTGTTGAATATGTTATCTGCCTGCAAGTCATTTAAATGATAACCAAATATGTCTTTTATACGGAACCTTCTCTGTTCCTGGAATGTTAATTCATTTGATAAAAATTTTTCGAAATACTTTTTTGATAATTCAAACCACATATCAACAAGTTCATTTTCACTACATTCTAGCTCATCTGCATACTTCTTATAAAAATCAATTGCTCCCTTTTTTTCTGCACTTTCGTGGTCTAGTAATGTTGCATCAATATCGAAGAATATCACTTGGACTTTCCCCCATAGTTTAATATAATTTGTTCAAAATGTGGTACTCTTATTTTGTAACCAAGTATATTCATTGTTCTCTAATTTATTGTATTAACCTTGCTCAATAAGTACACAAATCTTCTAATTATTTAATTGCTTTCCAAATTGTCCATCTATCCTTTTCGGTTATAATTTCGTCTTTTGGAATGGATTGATCTATATGATTTATTAACACATTTATTTCACCATCATCTAATTCGTGTAAAATACTTCTTCCAGTTCTTTGATGTAAATCCTTTAGTAACAGTTCTTTGGTATCATACACTTTTCTTGTTTCCCACAACTTAACTTCTTCAATTTCTCTAAAACCATTATCCTTTAAGGTTTCCATTACAAATTGGCTCTTGTATCGACGATTATTCTCTTTCTCAATCAATTTTGGAAAAAGTTCAAAAAAATAACCTCTGATGTTGTTATCTGTACCTTCTAACAAACAATCTTCAGGAGTTCGATCTTGAATAAGAAAATATCCATTTTCATTCAAAACTCGGTATGCTTCTTGAAAACAAGAGTACAAATCTTTAATATGATGTATTAATGCTCTTTCTAACAATAAATGATAACTATCACTATCTAACCCCGTTTCCAAGGCATTTCCATGTTTAAATGATATGTTTTTATAAGCTTTACAGTTTTCCCTTGCGCCTTTTAGAATAGCTTCGGAAAAGTCGACACCAGTAACGTTTTCAACACCCATGTCAGAAAGTGCCTTCGAATAAATTCCCCCACCACATCCAATATCTAAAGCCTTCGATATATTCTTGATAGGTACAAAGTCTTTTATTACTTCAGTCCATGAGTTATCAGCAATTCGAGTTGTGTAAGACATACGACTTTTTTTACTATGGAAATCAATTCCCATTCTACATCCCTCATCTCTGTTCTAGTAAAGGCCTTTAAATATTACTGTAAAACTATATTTTCTTTGCCAAACAAAACATTTCTGCAAAATCATTGACAATTGTCTTGTTAGGATTAGTTTTTATATCGTATCTCATTCTTTCTAATCCTTTCTCATAATCTTCATCATGGATTAATGTAAGTACGGAAATATCTCTATTTTCAACGTGGTCTATGTAATCTATCACCTTTATATTTTCCATTCTGTACGTGATTTCAAGATTAACTTCAAAACCTCTTGATGTAAGCTCATTATAAATAACATCTTTATTCCAAAATCTTTTTAAATCTTCATAATAAGCTGACGGAAAATAATGATAAGCCCACCATTTAGGCATATCATGTATTGCTATATTATGTAATTTATAAATACCACCTTTTTTTAGTACCCGATATATTTCATTTAAAGCTGCTCCCTTATCCATATAATGATGGAAGGCATAGCTATTCGAAATAAAGTCAATTGTTTCCGACTCATAAGGCATATCCGCTACATCTGCTTGAATCAACTCTACATTCTTCACTTTTTCCTTTGCCTTATTCAACATTTGATCTGATAAATCTAATCCGCTCCACTTAATATCTAACCCATTAAAATAATTTGTTTGTTTTTCAAGGTAAAGACCTGTTCCGCAAGATAAATCCAGTACATCGTATTCTTTTTGCCTATTGTTTTCAATGTATTCTTTTAAATCATTATCAAAGCTTATTTCATTAGCTCTATATTGATTTTTATCGTACTTTTCAGCGATTTTAGAGTAATTAGTTATTTTCATATTCTTACCTCCCTAACTTCCTTTAAAAGCATAATTAATTTTTAGTTAGAATTTAAATAATCCAAGACAGTATGAACTCTTTCCGACACTGTATAATCTCCTTCGATCCTTAAAATCGGACAAGATAAATCTGTCATCCAATGTTCATGTAAAGCTTTGCTTCTAACATCCATACCGGCATGATCATACAAGGAAGCCCATTCTAAAAACGCTTTTGATTGGTCGTATTTGCTACCACCAACTAATATTTCTTGTCCATACCTTTGAAATTCTCTTTCTCGCAATCTTTCAAGCCTGATATCTGAAGGAATCCATAAAAAAATAACCAAATCAAAACAATTTTTAAAGGTATCGCCCCAACCACAAACTGCTCCAGATAAAATCCAATTTTCATTTTGCGATAAATCCGGTTTAAGTATTTTTCTTCTCTCTGGTACTTGTCTTTGTTCTGTAAATTTGGTTATCCAAAAATAATCATCTGTATCAAGATGTCTATGAGGTAACACGTATGACAATGAAGCACCAAGTGTTGAAGTTCCAGCACCAGCCGCTCCCATTATATGAATTTTCCTGTACAATTTTTCTCCTCCCATATGATGAATGATAAATAATTTATTGGCCATATATAGCTCTACTTCTTAACTTCTCCTATTAAACGGCAAATTCTCCTTGCAAGAAATATTACTAAGAGACCTACATGAGTGATAGAATCAGGCTTAGATATCCTTTATACTTAATTAACCGTTTACAATTATTCTTAATTTATTTCCTCCTCTATTACTTTCATAATATCGTATGCACCTTCTGACTTGTTCGCACACACTACAACTTTATTTCCGCTCCCAGGATAATAAGCAGAATGAAAACTAACACCTGGATCATACCCCATAACGTGATATTTATAAATATCTTTATGTTTTTTTTCAATCCAAACACCGTATCCATAACAACTATCCTGATCATCCGTTTTTACATGAGGAGTAAGCAACTTCTTCGTATATCTCTCACCTAAAAGTTGATTATCTGTGAGTGCGTCCCATAACTTAATCATGTCTTTCACCGTAGTGTATGCTCCTCCGTCAGAGCCACCTTTTACGGGTAGCGAATAAATATTTGTCTTCCAATTTCCATCCGGGAAGTCAATATACCCTAGCGCTGTGTTTTGCGGTAAAGCATCGAACTCAAAATATCCTGATTGATCCATTCCTGCTTTATTAAAAATATTTTCCTGAATATAATCTGAAAAGCTAAAGTTACTTGCCTGTTCAACAATTAAACCGAGTAAAATATATCCTGCATTATTGTAATGAAATCTCTCGCCAACTTGTAGTTTCATAGTATTGTCTTGAAATAATGGTAAAAAGTCCTCTAAACTTCTTATCGTATACATCGGGTATTTAATCCATAATTCTTCAAAATCGTTCATTACTTCTTCATCAAAATAGTCAGGTATTCCAGAAGTATGTGTTAGAAGATGATGAATGGAAATTGATTGATCGAAATGTGGAAAAGAGATGTCCAGACAGTCTTTTAACTTGGTCTCAAATGATAGATTACCTCTCTCAACCAGTTGACAAATAGCTATCGACGTAAACAGCTTACAGCCTGATGCAATACCAAAGCGAGTATCTACTTTATTTTCAATCTGCTCTGTACGGTTTGCAAAACCATAACTCTTCTCTGCTACAGTATTATTTCTATCTTGCAAAATAACTGTTCCTGAGAAATCATTTTTTTCCACAGCATTGTTAATCCGGTTAACAACATTTTCCTCCATTATCAAATTCATTCCCTTTTATTTAATTGTTCTTACGTCAAAAGTCATGCTAGATCCGTATCTTCACACTTTAATACTAACATAATATTCCAATAATAAATTGCATTTACCCAAAAAAAGACGTCTTTTTCCTCATATTGCTTTAGTCGTATGAAGACACGAATAGTCCTCAATTTATGCAACATAATGATGATCGTGCCAATTATAGCTTTAAAAAATGTTTGATCAAAAGCTTCTCCTAAGAATCACATTTTCGATAAAAAAGATTCCACTTTGAAAAAGATTGATCAAAATGGATTTTTTCTTTGTGAAATAATTCTCAAATTTTATATTTGAACATTTTCTACTATTGATCTTCAACAATCGCACCCTATTAAGGAATAACATAAGTTAACAAAAAAGCATCGTTTCATGTTGTTTGTTCAAAATAGCAATCGAAAAGAAACCTAAGCATCATTCAGATGTTACGATTGAAGAACAAAAACTAAGGAGTTGATTATTATGGCCGTGAAACTTACCCCTTATTTAAATTTGGAAGGGAATGCAAGAGAAGCGATTCAGTTTTATGAACAAGCAATTGGTGCCAAAGTCCTCACAATTATGACTTATGGAGATATGCCAGATATGCCTAATACTTTTACAGATGATCTAAAAGAACTTGTGGCACACGCAAAGTTACAAGTAGGTGAAACGGAACTCATGTTTTCGGATGTTCCTGATGGTTCCCCTGTTGAAAAGGGTAAACAAGTAACAATTTGTATTTCAACGAATAATGTGGAAAAATCAAAACGAATTTTTGATGCTCTACAGCAAGAAGGTACAGTCAATATGCCGTTTGAAGAACAACCTTTTAGTCCAGGTTTTGGTGATGTAACAGACAAATTCGGTGTGACCTTTCAGGTTAATACTGAAATTCAAAACTAAAATATAACTGGAATGTAAGCATAAATGCAAGCACTCCAGTTTTTTTTCACTCTCCTTTTTCCACAAATCATCGCAAATCTAATCTACATAGGTATATTCATCGACAAAATTTCCAAAACCTCATCTAAAGTCATATCCTGCTTAGAATTCAAACGCAACGCAACTCTTTCATCAAATTTAAGTAATTTAGTTGTTTCGTTAGGTACTATAACACAAGGTATTTCAGCACGAATAGAAGCTAATGAACCATTCGGGGAGTCTTCAAATACGACAGCTTCTTTAGGACTAATCTCAAAATAACTAAGAACTTTTTGGTACAGGTCTGGTTCGGGATTTACATTCTCAACATCATCAGAGGTACAAATATAATCAAAATAAGATATAATACCTAATTTATTTATATGGTACTCAATCCAACTTCTTGTAGAACTTGATGCAAGGGCGATTTTAATTCCAAGTTGTTTAGCTCTTTCTAAATAATCAACAACACCTTCTCTTGGAGATTTACCTTCCAATAATTCTTGATATAAATTACTCCGTTCAATTCTAATCTTGTCTCTACTGATTTCTGGGAAATTCACTAATAACCGTTCATAGGGGGCAAACCTCAGAGAACTACCAATAGAATTTATCCACTCTCCAAGTGGAAAATCTACATTATATTTTTTATATAATTCCTGAAAGGCTTGGAGGTCATAAGTTTCAGTGTCAAAAACTAATCCATCAAAATCAAATATTATTACCTTAACCATTATTCAATCCCCCAAACTAAATAACTATTTATAACCATTCTACAAGGCAAATACCAATTCCTTGTTAAACAATCCTGCTTCGTTAACAAATATGCATATACCCTTATTGAAGAAACGCTACCCGTTTGTGGTAGAAGATTTTAGCCTTCTACACCATCTTTCGGATTCCACATACCTTGTAATTTCCTAATATAAAGAATCTGTCCAGTGTGGTATGTTATATGAATAGTAAGATGAGCAAGTACAGGTGCCCACTTGTCAATTTTATTAGCATTAGCTTCTTCCACAACGTTCTTCCATTCAGACATTATGCCATTAATGCACTTAACCGTGTCTTCCCAATTTAATTTTCCTTTGTTTCTAAAGGTATTATTTTGAACCTCTCATGACTAAAGTCACGAGATTCTTGGGAAGAGAGCATACTTGCGAGATTATTTCTTTACTAGCAGCGGTTTCTCTTATTTACCAAGCTATCCCCGTAGTACCTACGGTTGTTTGTTTTTAATGATTATACCAATGTGTACCGCCTTAGACCTTCGGCCAAGATATTTTTACTAGCATTGATGTCACGATCATGATGGGCATGACAAACAGGACACATCCATTCTCGAATGTCGAGTGATTTCTTGCCATCTCGATGACCACATTCCGAACATAGTTGACTAGATGGAAACCATTTATCCACCTTGATGATGGCACGACCGTACCATTCCGCTTTGTACTGTAATTTCGCAACAAAGCTAGACCATGATACGTCAGAGATACTTTTCGCTAGTTTGTGATTACGCAACATTCCTTTTGTGTTTAAATCTTCCATACAGATCACATCGTGGGTTTTGATGATTTCTGTTGAGAGCTTATTTAGAAAGTCGTTGCGTTGGTTCATTACTTTTTCATGTAAGCGGGCCACTTTTCGTTTTTGCTTTTGATAGTTTTTCGCTTCAAACAGGCTAATGCCATTCTTTTTTGCAACTAATGCTCGTCTGGACAATTTACGTTGCTCCCGTTTAAGTTTCGCTTCCATTTTGGCCGTGAACCTATGATTGTCTACTTTATGTCCATCCGAAAAAACCGCAAAATCTGTGATGCCAAGGTCCAGCCCTATTGCCGAATCTGTCTTGGGTAAATCGTGCATTTCTTCTTCGCAAAGAATCGACACAAAAAAGGTACCACTAGCTTGTTTGCGAATGGTTGCTTTTACAATACGTCCTGTTGGTTCTTGACTTTTAGCACATGTAACCCATCCAAGTTTGGGTAATTTTATATACTTGTCGGAAATGGCAATATTGTTATTCGTGAATTGCGTGGTGTAACTTTGAATAGGGTTCTTTTTGCTTTTGAAACGTGGTTGATCATTTTGGTGGGTAAAAAAACGCGAAAATGAATCTGCAAGGTTTCGAAGAGCGTTTTGAAGGGAAAACTTATCTACTTCACGAAGCCATTCTGTATCGGGTTGTTTCTTTAAATGGGTTAACAACTTAGAACAAGCGGAATAAGTGAGGCCTTTTCCCGTAGCATAGATCGCATTCCATTGATCCAAAAAATAATTATAGACAAACCTGGAACAACCTATTGTCTTCGTGATAAGAATGGCTTGTTCTTTGGTTGGATAGATTCTATATTTATAGGCTTTGTGTCGCAACATCGTATTCACCTCCTACCCTTTTTCTGATGATGGATGCAAAGGCCTAACCATACTTCCTAATGAATAGCTGAAACAGAAAAAAGATCCTTTAAAATAGCATAACATACGTTTGGTGCCAAATATACTATTACCTTTAAAATATGTCGGTTGATTAACATAGCTAAAGCTATGCCTCAACCGAAGCTTGCTAACTCACGACTGAAGTCACGAGTTTGCGCAAGCTATATCATCAACATTTTTTTCGTTTGGTATGCCTTTAAAGCTATTTAAATATCGCTGATTGTAGAATATTAAGTGATTTACTATTTCAAAGATAGAGTTAGTCGTTTCACTTGGTTTCCAGCTGGCTTGTTCTTCAGTAAGACCATCAATTGAATTTAGTAACGCTACAAACCAAGTATTTTCATGACAAGCATTTAACTGTGCTAAAAAAATATCTTTCACATTCATCTTTTTTCCTCCTTCTTATTAAACAATCCTGCTTCTTAGCGGAACAAGGTTGCAATTGGAGGTTTAAAACAAAGTTTGATTAATTACCTCGATTCAGCAAAAAATCAGAGCCTGCATTTGAAAAAAATATTGATCAAAACAGGCTCTTAAATATTTTGTTCCAGAAAGTTTTTAAAAAAGAGTTTGATCATTTTCTGCTTCTGTTATTGAATTAAAGTCCCTCTTCAATACTAACAGGCGCAATAAGCTAATAAGCGTTTAGTTAAAGACCCCCTGACACTCGAATGAGTTCGCCATTAATATGTCCATTCGCCTCTGAACCGAGGAATAAAACCAAATTTGCTACTTCTTCGGGTGTAGTTAATCGTTTTGTAGGCGTTTGATTCGCGATCTCTTCTCTAATGTTATTTGGTAACACACGTTTGGCACGTTCAGTTAGGGTCATACCTGGTATGACACAGTTACTTAATATTCCGGCATCTGCTAATTCAACAGAAAGCGTACGGGTTAATCCGTGCACCCCTGCCTTCCCAGCTGCATATGCACCCGCTCCAGGCAATCCTTCATCCGCAATACTGGACGAAATATTAATAATTCTTCCCCACCTTGAATCCCTCATTGCTGGTAAAGATGCTTGAATGGTTTGGTATGCCCCTTCTAGTGTAGAGCGTATCATACTTTGCCATTGTTCAGGTTCAACATCTTCAAATCTTGTCATTCCTGTTGGATTCCCCCTCGCTCCCCACTGGACAGCGTTATTGACAAGAATATGAAGTGTCCCCCACTCATCTAAAACGTGCTGAACCGCAGCGAATATCGACGCTTTATCACTTAAATCATACCGCGTGATTATTGGCGTACCTCCGACCTCCCTTACTCTTTCTGCTGTCTTTTCTGCTCCATACCGGTCAGAATGATAGGTGATGGCAACACGGGCACCTTCTCTCCCATAGGCTACGGCTGTTTCCCTACCTATTCCCGATGAACTACCAGTAACGAGAACTACCCGATTGTTTAGACCCATGTTCATTATATTTCCCTCCTAGAAAATGAATTTTTTTCTGTACTAGCAGTTCCCCACCCACAATCTTTTAAAAATTTATTAATAGTTGTAAGTGTAAGTGAATACTTTTCTTTCGTTAATGTCATGTCAAATGTGAAACCATTTTTGTTAAAATAACGAATCATTTCAGCCATATCAAATCCAAATTGCTCTTCAACTTGATTTATAGGGATTTGATGATAAGTAATCTTTCTCCCGAGAAGATCAGACATCACCCTGATAATTTCTTTATAGGTGATCGGTTCGGGTCCACCAAGATTAAAGACTTTTCCTATTAGCTCAGAGTTAGATAAAGACAAAAGTGCAAATTGTGCTAAATCTTTAGAAAAAAGATAGTTAATCGGTGTCTCTAAATCAGTAGGACTCGCTAATACTCCTTTCTGTAGTACACTTTCTTTTATCCAATCTGCATTCAAGGCGTCCATAAATGTACATGGGCGTAAAATTGTATAGGGTATTCCTGATGACTCGATATATTTCTCTAGATGTCCTTTCACCTCAAAGTGTGGCACATTCGTCTTCTCATTTGCTCTATATACAGATGTATAGATAATGTGTTCTACCTTGGCTCGTTTCGCGGCATCAACGAGCATTCGAGTAATAGTATCCTCATCAGCTGCTGGGTTTTCTCCCCTTCCTAGAATAGATACAACGAGAATATCAGTATCTCTCATCGCTATTTCAATAGCATTTTTATTTCTTAAGTCAACCTCAATTGGCTCTACCCCTTTTGTGTTTGTGAAGACACGACCTTTTCCCTTTCCTGGTCTAACTGTAGCTTTAACCCTATAACCACTCTCACTAAAAACCTCTACATATGCTCTTCCCGCCGTTCCTGTAGCACCAGCAACTAAAATGTTTTTATGATACATTCATATCCATCCCCTCTCAATTATTTAGACGGCTAACTATAATAGGAAAATAATTCCCGACAAATAGATATCTGCCGAGAAATTTTTTATAATTGTCGTTTCAAATAAGAGAGCTGTTCCTTTAGATTTAAACGTTCTTCAGACGTTAATCCTTGTAGAATTTGCTCTTCAATGTCAGACCAAGATTGAACGACTTGTTGTTTCAGTCTCCTCCCTTTTTCAGTTAAGAAGATACGAGAAACACGGGCATCTGTCGAATCTCGCCTTCGTTCCAACAAACCTGTCTTCTCCATTCGATTAATCATTTTTGTAATCGTAGGTGGCTCTACATTCAGGCTGCGAATAATTTCTGACTGGGTAATCCCATCTTTTTCCCACAACGCCATAAGAATCATATCCTGGCCTACATGTATACCTAACTTCGAAAACCTTGTACTAATTTCCTGACGATGCAGTTTTGCAATTTGTACGATTAAATAGCTGACACTTGATTGTAACTCACTATTTTTCATTGTTAACCTCTTTCATTTTATTTAGCCGTCTAATTAAATAGTATAATCGGTTTATTTTCTGATGTCAACATCTGATCAAGTTGGTATTAGGAGATACGTACCTAAAATTATTCCATCAAGATTCATTATAAGCACATACCTCTTGTAAACGTATTCTCTAAAAAGCTTTTCTGATGAATCTGCCAACATTATTAATTCCAATGGTAATTCTGCACCTTATTTTATTCTCATATCCACTTGAACACCTTGTTCTTTTTTAGGCATAATAACGCCCCTTTGAATAATCATATCCAAAGGGTAAAGCTTCGGAATTTTTTTGTAAACATCGCAACTTTATTTCAAATCAACAGCAATTCCTTATTCAAGGAAAGCACCAGTTAGCTGAAGATATATATTCTTCCTGGAACACTAGCTGTTCCGAGACATTCATAGCCAATTTGTTCAAACTCTATTTTTTGAACCAAAGTAAGCTCTAATGACTTAGGAATTTCGACTAATATATCAAAAATGGGCTTTCAATTGAGTCCGGAGTCAGAAGTACTACCAAAGTGCTCAAACGTGACATTTAGATCGAAGATAGGTTTTAATGACCTTATTTCTTCCTCATACCAATGCTTCCATTTAGTATTAAAGTTTGAAATTGAAATTTCTTCATCAATGTCCATATGCAACTCTCCAACCTAATTATTTATAATTACTTTATTTGATTTTCTTTGTTTATATCCTGATCGTAAGTACAACAAATAAAAAAACTGCCGTGGTAGCCCTTATTTCTTCAACTCTTGCACCCGATTCTTGAATAAGCTACTACATAATGATGGTGTTCCATGACATAACTTCGAGTTACTTTAATTACTTCTATAAGAACAGCTATTTTTTATTATAAACAGAAAATCCAATGGTTCCTTCTAGATTATAAGGAGATGAGACATCCCCATAGTACTTACCACCAATCAAATTGTAATAAGAAATAATCCCACTTTGATTGTTCGATTTATACGATGTGCAATTTCCAGTATTTGCGCTGCATAAACGGACGTTAACTGTTCGTGGGGTAGCAACTCTAACTACAACATTACCACCATTGGATTTCACGTACATTTGCCCGTCCCATCGTCCATCATTTGTTTTAAATGTATATAGTCCAAATTTTGTCCACTCAGCTGACACAGGAGAAGAAAAGATCATTGATGCAATAGAAAGGACGGCAGATAAAATCAACACAGACATAAACCTTTTTACCATCTGGTTCACCTCCCTTTCCCCCTTACATAACAGTATTCCAAGCGAACACGTGATATTCAAATAAAGTAAAACTTCAATCAATATTTTGTATGCAAAATTTCGGCTTTGATTCATGTGATTATTTATTTAGCATTTAACCTCTATATAAGAAATCATTTTTAACATTATTTCTTTGAATTGTGAGTTAAATAAAATAGTTTTTGACTAATTTGATAGATACATTCCTCCCTTATTTATTACGCATAAGGGGTCAAATATGAATTTTATCGGAATTCTTTGTTAGAGAATTGCGCCCGATTTTGGAAGATCATTGTAGATGCTTTATTAAACAAAAGCACTCGATAGTTCAATAAGATTTTATTACATATTTTATTCGAATTACGTAATCAAGAAATAAATTCTTAACTAAAATGTAATCCAAAAGTTACCATCGTTTTGATATAATTTATATAAGAACCTCAGATTCTGTTTATTCTTTAAAAGTTAGGAGTTGACCTCAATGTACGTAATTTCAAGAAAAATACGAGGGACAAAAGAAATCCTAAAAGACTCAAACAGAGATTCGAATAAAAAATTCTCTAATTTCTCTAGCGCAACAACCTTTGTTAAAAAACTTAACTTTCATATCCAGCCAGATAAACAATGGTATGTAGAAAATGAATAAATAATAAATCAATGTAGGTGTTTACCTACATTGATTTATATCACATTCGAGTCTAGTACGAATAAAAACTTTCTCTCACTCTTCCCCTTTTTGAAATATGCTACTGCGTTAACTTAATAAGAGCAGACGGAAATTCACAATATCTTATTCAACTCTTGCACCCGTTTGTTGAAGATGAAATCTCTATTTTTTGTTTATTTTTGATATTAACAATGACACGTGAAAGTAAATATTAGAAGCAACAATGCCGTATATTGAAAATGAAATGACTTCTAATTGATAGATATTTTGACTGAAAATAATAAGAAAAATAACGCCAACAAGGGTACCAACTAATGAATATAAACCTAATCCGACAAAGTATTTTTGCCATTTTGTCTTTCCTGTAGAATTCTTAATTAATTTATCAATAAAGATTGAAAGTGGTAATCCGATCAGAAAATAAACTGGACCAGCATAAATAATGACAAAAGCAAACGTTTCTAAAAAACCAAAATAATAAACATTAGGTTCCCTTTGAGAACTTGGTACATAAGAAATCCAAGAGAAAATAGTCGCAAATATAATCACAGATAGTGCTGCTGTTAAAAACTTTGTCATCATTTCACACCCTTTATGCTGTTGAACTAAACTGCCAGTTAGTTCAATATCTTTGTAATTTAATTTTAACATAATATTCCAACAATTCATCCACAAAAAGAAAAGACCACCAAATTAATGATAGTCTTGTTCAACTCTTGCAACCCGTTAATTTAAGATGAGACTAATCCAAAAAGCCTTAAAAAAGCGTACAAAGTAAATCCTGTCCCGATAAATATGATAATAAATCTAATGATAAATCTAATTATCCAATGGAGTTTAGAACGAATGAAAAAATCAATAATACCAATAGATAAGAACAAAACCCCTATAATAAAAATGATTAAAATTTCTAACGAATTCACTTCCCTACACCTGACGATATTCCTATTACCATCATTCGTTTCACCTTAGATCACCTTCTTTTAACAGATTTAAAATCTATTAAGAGTGTTCAATTTATTTAAACAAAAACTACCATTAACTTAATAAGTCAACTGTAAAAGATGCGTTAATCTTTCTGAATTAACGCTCTAGTTATTGTTTAGTGAAGAACTAAATAATTTCCAACGAGTGTAAATACTTTTCCATTTCATGCCTTG
Source organism: Gracilibacillus salitolerans (assembly GCF_009650095.1). Lineage (GTDB taxonomy): Bacteria > Bacillota > Bacilli > Bacillales > Amphibacillaceae > Gracilibacillus > Gracilibacillus salitolerans. The sequence goes on from NZ_CP045915.1 coordinate 3,391,556, forward strand.
TTTTATGAAAATACTCATTATTATGTCTGCCGTAATTAAAATAGCCATGTGCCATACCCTCAACTGTTTTTAAGGTTATATCATTTCCCTTTTCTTTCATCTGTTTAATAAATTTTTTATTTTGTTCATACAGGTCGTCAGTTGTTCCACAAATCCATAATGTAGTGGGCAAGCATTTTTTAACGTTATGAATTGGCGAAAGTCGAATAGCTTCTTCGAGTAATTGAGGGTACCGCCTTCTCATGATGTCAATCCCATCCATCCCCGCAGCAAAAACAATTAAGAAATTGGGTATATGGTCGGTACTTTCATGATCATATTCCTTATCATCATTTATTTCCTTAAACATAATCGAAGAAACAGTAATGTATCCGCCTGCTGATGAACCACATACCACTATTTTATTCGGATCTACTCCCAATTCAGAGGAATTCCTCCTTACCCATCGGACAGCGGATTTAACATCACATATTGCTTGAGGTGGTAAGAAACCTTCATCAGATCCATTTCGGTAATCAACACATATTGCCACCATGCCCTTAGAAGAAAAATATTTTGCTTGATGTTGGAACTGTGCTGGGGTCTGGGGATCCTTTTTAAAGCTACCTCCATTAAAAAATAAAATAACTGGTCTGTTTTCTTGGTGTGCTTTTGGTTCAAATATGTACAATATTAAATTTCTATCCTGTACCACTTTATAAGTTCTTTCAGCTATCGGGAAATCAAACTTGATTTTATTCATCGGACAACCACCTTAAAATAATTATTCATTTTTAAAACTTATTATTTAATTCTCTACTCATCTCCGATAATCCTTCTGAAATCAATCCATCTTCACCAAAATATCCTGCTTTTTAGCACGGTAAACATATATTGTAGTTGAAGACATCAAACACAAATTAGATTATTATGGAAATGACAAACTATGCTTTATCATTCATTGCTACTTGAACTATTTGTTTTTCCCCATTTTTCTCAAATACTTTATATTTCTGCATCCCTATTTTCTCCGCTACCTTTTGCGACGGTATATTCTTCATGGTGGTGTATGAAAAGACCTTTGGATAATGTAACACTTCAAATGCATATTCCTTACAAGCTGTTGCAGCTTCTGTTGCATATCCTTTATTCCAAAAGTCCTTCATAATATGAAAGCCGATCTCAGGTACTGTTTCACTTTCAATTTTTTGCATTGTAATGCCACAATCTCCAATGAATGTATCATCATTTTTTAAAACAACTGCCCATAATCCGTGATTACATTTTTGGTAATTTTCCATATTCCATTGAATCCACTTTTCTACCTTTTTCATATTAAATGGCTCAGGATAGTATTGCATCGATTCTGGATCTGAAAGAACCCTTGATAACTTATCTGCATCCTCCAGTTTTAATTCTCTTAAATAAAGTCTTTCTGTTTCCATGATTTTCACGACTTTCACCTTCTCTCGCAAAACTGGTTCCATTTGCTTTATATCTTCCACTCCAATATTAGCATAATGTTCCAAATTGATTAATGGCCATAAAAAAACGATCAATTAGCTGATCGCCATATTTTGGTCATGTTCCTTTGTATCATAGGGAATCAGGAAGATGATTTTTATACATTTCTATTAAATTGGTATTTGCTCGTAACGTAGTAATGGTGTTGTCATTAGGTTTTGAGTAAATAATTGGAAAATCTCTTTCTCCGAACTCTTGCTGAACGGAGAATGCTAATTTTTCTTCGTCTAGAGAAAATTCTGCTTGTACTCCTGGTTTATTTCCCCGAGCGTCTACTCTTATCCAACGATTGAACGAACGGAGAAAAACTCCATTTAATGCATGTAATGAGTAACCCTTTTCCGGTGTGTCAAAGATCATTAACCTTTGATAACAGAATCCGGTAGGGATCCCTTCAGCTCGTAATATAGCAGCTAACAAATTAGCTTTTGCAAAACAAATACCTTCTTGATATTTGAGCACATCTGACGCTAGACAGGTTACTTTTGAGCCTTGAATATCCCAAGAATGAGAAATTTCATCTCTTACGAATTCAAAAGCTTTTTTCACCTTTTCGATTTCTGTCTGTTCTTTGTTGAATAATTCATTTTTCTTACTTTGAATGATAGAATGTGAATAATCCACAACATCTAGCTCTTTGAGATATTCTGCCATGTTATAAGATTCTGGTATCAGTTCCATTTATTCTCTGATCTCCTTTTTGTATAATAATACACTTATTTGAATATTAATACAATAACCAAATAAATTACTCTAAGTGTTTTTTAAATTACACTCTACCTTGATGGGAACCATCATAATCGGTGTGAACAGGTACACCAATCGCTTCACTATCGCCTTGCTCTATTTCAAACCTCATTTTTTATGGTAAGCGATCGATAATTTATTCACACCGCCAAGAAAGTAAAAGACGTGCAAATTACAGCACGTCTTTTCAATTGTAATTTAAGATTCGGTATAGAACTTGTTTCTTAGTTCTATAACTTATTGCTGCTCTTTAATTATAGGTACCCATACGTGAAACAGGGGTTTTGTAGTTAACAAAATCCTTCATTCATCACTTTATTGTCTTATAACATTTCTAACAAACAATTGCTTATATTTATAAGCGATTGTACTTACTATTGCTAGCAGTAGCCCTGAAATAAGAAAAACCATTTTAACCCCTAACAAATCTGTTAATATTCCCATAATCAGCGAACCAACGCCAAACATTCCCGTACCAATAGCACCCAATGAAGTATAAACGGTAGACAATTGTTCTTTTGATACACTGGTTTGTATAACAGTTTGTTGCGGAATGTTTTTTAATTGTCCAAAAATCCCCACACAAAGCGATAAAAGTAAGGCATTGATTGGGACACTGTTTATACTAAACAATATTGTAACTAAGAAACTTGCAAATGAACCAACCAAAATAAAAGTACCCAATTTCTTTTCAATAAAAGAAGCGTATTTAATACAATAAATACTTCCTAAAATCAAGCCCAAAAAGAAAGCACCATTGATAAATCCCCACCATTTTTCATCAACATGTAAAGCGTCACTGACAAATACATATAAAATAGCGGCAATCCATACCGTTCCTGCAATGGTTTCAAAAAAATCTATCCAAGCAATCCGTCTCAAAACTGGAGTGTTAGAGATCGTTTTCCATCCTTCTTTTATCTGATCTAATTTTCCTTTTCGTGGAAGTGTTTGGTGACTTATGTTCTCTAAAAAACAAAACATGACACTTGATAGAACAAATAAACATCCAACTAACCAAATAAGTTGATGTGAACTTAAAATGATTAAAAATAAACTGCCGACAAACCACATTACTGCTTGAATAATTTGCGTAACAGTTTCAGCAAGCCCATTTGCTTGTACTAAGTGTACAGGTTTTACATAGTGCGGAATCAATGTCTGTCTTATTGGATTTGCACAACCATCGAAAAAAGCAATTAGCCCTATGATTATAAAAACCAAATAATAATTAGATGCTGTGATACCCATTAACATAAATCCCAGAATTACCAGTAATATAGTTTTGCCAATTTGGGATCCAGCCATTAACCACTTTAAATTAACTATTCCGATTAAAAGAGGTGTTAATAGGCTAGAAACAAACATCGATGAAGTAATAGTAAATGGAACAAAGGATGCAGCCGTCGCAGAACCTGTTAAAGCAAAAATCGTACTAATAACACTTACCGTATATAATACATCGCCAATATTAGCAAATGACTGACCTGACAATAATAAGGAAAAGTTTCTATTCAATTTCATTATATATCCCCAATATTTCAATTAAAACTTGAATTTTGGGGGTATATTAAATTGGACTATTCATCTACCTCTTTACTCCTTTCAAATACCGGATAAACCTGGGGGAAGTAGATTTATCACACATTTTTCATCCATAAAATATTATATGAATTTTAACACCATTAAAGCACCAAAATTCGTCATTTAATCTTCCTTGTTGAACTACTCCAATTTCCCTCTACTTCTGTTCATTAAAAAAACCAAATCTCCTTTCGATTTGGTCTTAAATAATATATTAATTAATAACTGAACTGCCTAGGAAAAATAAATGGATTTTTTCACACGCCTCTTTTATTACCCCATACCAATGTATGAATCTGCGGAAGTACACGGACATCGTTTAAAGCACTGGAGTTCATCACCTGCTCAATTAACCACTCGTATTTTGATAATAAATGTCCGGCTAATTCGTTCGGTGCTACTGCTTCCAAATTATCATTACCTACCTGTAAGAAAAAAGGAACTTCTGGATACCTATTATGAACGTTTGTTGCATAGTCCATGTCATTGTCATCAAAAACAACAACTTTTAAACTTGTATGTGGAAGACGACTGTGCTTTTCTAGTTGTGCTAATATATCATCCAACATGGTCCAATTGGTTTTCATCTTGGAACTTGGTGGTTTAGGAGATATGGTTAAGTCGTCTACTTCCACAAACCAGTCCTGCCAACGACTTCCTTGTGTTTCCAGTGCTACCTCAATATCGTATGAGTGTAACAAGTCTATTAATTCGCCTACATGTTGGAGAAGTGCCGGATTTCCACCTGAGATCGTAACATGATCAAACTGATCACCACCGATCTCTTTTAATCGATTGAAAACTTCTTCACTAGTCATCTTTACAATATCTTCTTTAGCACTACCATCCCAGGTAAAGGCAGAATCGCACCATGCACAGCTATAATCACAACCAGCAGTACGCACGAACATTGTCTTACGACCAATTACCATGCCTTCCCCTTGGATTGTTGGACCGAATATTTCCAGAACAGGAAGCTTATTCACTGATCATCCACTCCCGTCTTGCTTCGGCATAGCTTGTTGGTGTTTCAAACAAACGGGCAAACTCTACTCGGCATTGATTCGGTAAATCCTGTAATGCTTCTTCCATCTTTTCAAACATCCATACGACCATATTTTCTGCGGTTGTATTCATTTTTGGTAACGTTTCGTTTAAATAACGATGATCGAGATGGATTTCAATTTTTTCCTTCCAAATTTGCTTGATATCACCAAAATCGATGACAATTCCAATTTCATCTACAAATCCACTGATACCAAATACGACTTTATAGGTGTGACCATGTAGGTTTTTACATTTTCCTTCATAACAGTGAAGATGATGTGCTGCATCAAATGTAAATTCCTTACTTACCATCACACGTTTTTGATGATATTTTAATTGATCCCGTTTAATATCCTGATCTATTTTTTGTAAATTCTCGACAATTTGAAAGCCGTACATTAATTATTCACTCCATTACGTTTTGCTAAATAGGTGTCTAACCCATTTTGTCTTAAGTGACAAGCTGGACATTCACCACAACCAGTTCCTCGGACACCGTTATAACAGGTTAATGTTTTTTCTCGTATATAATCAAAAGCTTCTAATTGATCTGCAAATTCCCATGTTTCTGCTTTATTCAACCACATTAACGGCGTATGCACCACAAAATCTTCATCCATCGATAAATTCAAGGTAACATTTAATGATTTAATAAAGATATCGCGACAATCGGGATAACCGCTAAAATCTGTTTCACAAACACCTGTAATAATATGTTTAGCATCAATTTGTTTTGCTAGAATCGTTGCGAAGGATAAGAATAATAGATTTCTTCCTGGAACAAACGTATTTGGCAGCTCTCCATCTTCTCCATCAGCAACTTCAATATCATCTCTTGTCAAAGCATTTGGTGCTAATTGATTTAACAATGACATATCCAAAATATGATGTTTAAGGCCTTGTTCTACTGCAATCTCTTTTGCTACCTCGATTTCCTGCTGGTGACGCTGGTTATAATCAAATGTCACTAATTCAACATGATCAAATTTTTCTAATGCCCAAAAAAGGCATGTGGTACTATCCTGACCACCACTAAATACGACTACTGCTCGTTTATTTTTATCCATAAAAAAATTCCCCTTTCACATTGAAAAAGAGAATTCTATACACCCAAAACAAAAAAACATACCTAAGGCTCGGTATGATTATCCTTAGTTTTTTATAGAGGGTGTAGCTAGAACCTCTCCTGCTTTATAAGCAGACTTGTATGTAATTTTTTAAACACAATTTGTAGTATAGCATATTCACCTATATAAAAGGAAGACAAATATCTCTTCAAATAATTTACAGTTTTTTCTTGAAAACTATATTTCAAGCTATATAATAGTATATGTAATATATTGGCCAATTATTACAATCAGTACCATCTAGAGGAGCTTTTTTCAACACATTCTAAAAATGAATGAAAGGATGTAAAAATGAAAAACAAATTTTTATTTTTGTTAGCGCTTACTTTACTTGTCACAGGTGCTTTTTTTGCGGAAAATGTCGAAGCTGCCAGTCTGGACGCTAGTAAAAGTTACAAGATTATTAATAGGTTTAGTGGTAAAGCTTTAGAGGTTTACGAATGGTCTACTTCGGACGGTGGCAATGTGGTACAATATGATGACCTCGGAGGAATGAATCAACAGTGGAGAATTATTGATGTTGGAGAAGGTTATCAAAAAATCGTTAACATTCATAGTGGAAAGGCACTTGAAGTATACGATTGGTCTACAAGTAATGGTGCTAACGTAGCTCAATGGTCTGATTGGAATGGAACAAGTCAACAATGGGATATTGTAGATCTTGGCAATGGCTACTATAAAATATTAAACAGATATAGTGGCAAGGCATTGGAAGTATTTGAGCGGTCCAATGAGAATGGCGCAAACATTGTCCAGTGGGATGATAATGGTGGAGAACACCAACAATGGCAAATTATTGAGGTTCCACCAGCGGATACTATTACAGTAAATGAAACAATTGTCGTGTCAGCAGGCGAAACTTTTGATGGGCAAGGCAGAAGATATGTAGCCAATCCAGATACATTAGGTGATGGAAGCCAATCGGAAAATCAACAATCAGTCTTTAGATTGGAGGACGGTGCCACTCTTAAAAATGTTGTATTGGGGCATCCGGCAGCAGATGGCGTTCATACCTATGGTGATGTCTTAGTAGAAAATGTAGTTTGGGAGGATATTGGTGAAGATGCTTTAACAATAAAAGATGAAGGGCATGTAACCATTCGCGGTGGTTTGGCTCAGAATGGAGATGACAAAGTCTTTCAAGTTAATGCACCTTCCACTTTTGAAATTATTAACTTCACTGCAAGAAATGCCGGTAAGTTGATTCGCCAAAATGGTGGTACAACCTTTAAAACAAGTATCTTTATCGAAGGAAGTGTTATCACCGATATGAATGAAGCAATTTTCAGAACAGATAGTAGTTCAAGTGAAGTAACCATGACCAATACTAGATATTCTGATGTTGGTACGAAATGGTACAATGTACAAAATATCACTGAAAGTAATAACTTCGAATTTTAAATAAACAAAGTGCGTTTAACTATTACTTTTACTAGTTAAACGCACTCTTTTACATGGATCGCTCTAACTACTCATGAGTAGAAATCTGCCACGTAACACCAAATTTATCTGTTACTTGTCCATATGACGGACTCCAAAACACTTCTTGTAATGGCATCACCACTTTACCATCTTGAGCGAGATTTCCAAAAATTCGCTCTGTGGATGCAATATCACTTGAAATAATCGCAACGGTTACTTGGTCTCCTAACTGATACGATTGCCCTGGCATTGTATCTGAAAGCATGAAGTCTGTTTGTCCCACTCTTAAATGAGCATTCAGTACACGATCCTTTTCATCTTCTGCAATGCCCATTTCAGCTCGATTAGGAAGATCTGCAAAGGTCTGTAAGCTTAATAATTCGGCATCTATAGCTGATTGATAAAATTTAATTGCCTCTTGTCCATCTCCATTCGTTACCAGATAAACATGCATATTCTTAATCATATTTACCACCTCCTGTTTTGATATCTATATTATATCCAATCATCTAACTGAAGGCTTCTTATAAATTGCCATCTTCTATGTTGGCTGATAAATATTGTTGCATCAATACAGCAATTGAAATAAGTACTGGTGGATCATCTATTCTTGGTGGGCGTAAGCTGACGTTTAGTTGTGGCGTTTCTTGATGAGGTTGAACAATAACAGGCTCTTCTAGTTTTGCTCTAAGTGTCGACTCTGTTAATAATATTTCAGAATTATTCATCCCGGTAATAACAGTAGTAGAAAGTAAATAATATGTACCTGCTTTCACATTTTCAAATACAAATTCCCCTGCTGATTCAAGAATAGTCCCGTACAAAGGTAAACCTTCCGGGATAGGCTTAGAAAATAAACCTACCAATATAATGCCATTAATCGGATTAGGTGAGATAATCTTGCCTTTAACAGTTTGAGAAGAATTTCCATTATATCTGTTTAAAGATATATCGCTTTTAAATTGAATTTGTTGCAGGTGTTGCGTAACATTTGATGCAGAGTGACGAAAAACAGAGGGAGACACTCCTACTTTTTGCGTAAATCGAGTAGTAAAGGTACCAAGGCTCTGTTGACCAATCTCCATACCTATATCGCGTACAGGTAAATCTGTTTGAATCAATAATTCTTTTGCCTTTTGTAATCGGAGTGCAGATAAATAGTAATGGGGCGGCAGACCGATTTGATCTTTGAATATTCTTGAGAAATGATAGGGACTGTAAGCTACATGGTTTGCTACTTGTTGGAGTGTTATTTCTTCATGTAAATTCGACTTGATGTACTTTATAGCAGCTTCTATTTCGGGAGAGTTATACACCATAAAAACACCTCATGACTATTTTCTACCATTTTACTAAATTTACATGGTTGAATCTAGTGTAACTTTATTGAAGAAACTAGAATGGAAACATAATGCTACTTCTATTTGTATTTTAAAAAGAAGAGGTTGGGACGAAAGAGTAATTAAACAGGAAAAATCCGAACAATAATGCCTGAGCAAATTTACCGCTTCGGCAAAATACTTCGCTTTCCGTGGGCACGGCTTCAGCTAACTGTGTGAAGAAGAGCACTTCACACAGTGGATCTTCAGCTCGTGTGAATTCCCACAGGAGTCTGCGTATTTTGCCTACGCTAAGTTCAGATTGTTCGGATTCTCGTTCTTCCTATTTAGTTATGTCCCAGCCTCCGCTACTTTAATATACATCTTTCCATTCATCAATATTATCCGGATCAAACTGGAATGGTTCTCCTAATAGAATTTCTGTACCATCATCACTTTCTGTTACTTCAAATGATCCTTCAAGATCACCTGCTTCAAATGATTCACCAGCCTCTCCAGTGATCTCCTCTTCTGCTAATGCGTTAGCTGCATAACCTGTCAGATATCCCACATCAATTGGATTCCATAGGTACATCCATGGACTTACTCCATTAGATATATATTCTGCCATTTCACTTGGTAAACCTAATCCAGTCACTAACACTTCACCTTGAAGACCTTTATCTGTTATAACTTTCGATGCTGCAGCAATCCCTACTGTTGTTGGTGCAACAATCGCTTTTAATTCTGGATAAGATTGAAGTAATGCTTCTGTCTCCGATACACTTTTATCTCTTAAGTCATCACCATAAGCGACTTCTACTAACTCAACATCTGCATACTCTTCATTTTCTAATTCAGTCTCCATCCACTCAATCCAAAGGTTTTGATTAGATGCTTGAGAAGTTGCACTTAAAATCGCAAATTGTCCTTCATTTTCCATCATTTCGGTAACAGCTTGCACCAACGTACGACCAATTGCTTCAGGGTCTGCTTGATTAATGTGTACCATTCGAGAATCTCCATTTACCGCAGAGTCTGCTGAAAGTACTTTAATTCCTTGGTTCATTGCTTTAGTTAGAACGGGTTGTAATCCATCATAGTCATTTGCAGCAACAGAAATACTGTCCACTTGTTGTGCAATTAATTCTTCAATGATTTGGATTTGTCCTTCCACTGTTGGTTGATCCGGTGCACGAAGAATCGCTTCTCCACCGGTTTCATTGATCGCCGTTTCAAAGCCTTCCATCTGCTTCTCACCATACGGATTACCAGTATTCTTAAAAACAAACGCATGTCTTTTTTGTTCTTCATCACCACTATCCGTACTTTCTTCCGTTCCATTATCGTTAGAGCTATTATCAGATCCTGTGTCATCACCACCAGTCTCATCGTCACCACCACAGGCAACCAACAATGCTAACAAAAATACAGCTACTAATTGTAAAAACCAATGCTTCTTCATGCAAAACTTCCTCCCCTTTTTTAAAAACTTTTTATGATAAACAGTAAAATGACTGTTTCATCCAACATTATAATTTCTTCTTGACTCGTAAGTTAGTAATTGTTACAGAAATAATTAATAACAAACCAATGATGACTAATAATGCTTGTGCAGGGATATTAATTAATCCAAGTCCATATTGCAAATAACCAATTACAAACACAGCAAGTACTGCTCCTAACATTCTCCCTTTTCCACCTGCTGTACTAATACCGCCTAAAGCAACCATTGCGATAACATCCAACTCATACATATTGGCAACATTCGGTCTAGTACTGCCCATTCTTGCTGTTAGAAAAATCGCCGTAATGGCTGCCATTACGCCAGCTAAAGTAAAGACGATCAGTTTAATCCGATCTACTTTTACACCAGCGAAACGTGCTGCAGTCGGATTGCTACCGATCGCATAAATCTGTCTTCCAAGCACTGACTTTTGTTGCATTAAAACAAACAAAATAGCTAGTGCAATAAAAAGAATGAATATAAACGGTATCGTTCCAACATAACCCCACCCAAAAAATGAAAACCATGTAGGAAAACCACCTGCTGACTGATCTTCTAAAATCATGTAAGCAATACCTCGATATAAAATCATAGTGGATAAGGTGACGATTACTGCGGATAGCTCACGATATTTCACTAATAAGAAACCATTTAAAAACCCACATAACGCACCAACAGCTAAACATAAAATCAAGGCTAATATCATTGGCAATCCTGCATTATAGGCTGTTGCCATCACAACGGATGACAAGGCTACTGTCGATCCAACGGAAATATCAATTTCTCTCATTAACATAATCATTACCATCGGAAAAACAATAAATGCTTTATCTAAAAACGTCATCGTCGCATCCGTAATGCTTGTATAATTGAGAAAGTAGGGAGAAATTGAGCTATTCATCATAAAAATAGCGATAATTAACAGGATCAACATCCATTCCCATTGCATGAAAAATCTTTTCCAAGAAAATGATTGGCTATTTTCAATCGTTCTCGTTACCATTTCTAAATCTCCCTCCTTAGACGGTTATTTCTTTCTATAAATTCACGAATATTTGTATTAAAGAGCACAGCAATTAAGATAATAGTCCCTTCGATTCCCATCTGCCAAAAAGGAGAAACATTTATTAATGGTAAGCCATTACTTAACACACCTAACAGCATGGCACCTAAAAGAACTCCTGTTACTTTGCCAACACCACCTGCAATACTAACACCACCCAAAATACATGCAGCAATTACGGTTAATTCGTAACCTGTCGCTGTATCACCTTGTGCAGATGCGAATTTTGAAACCCATAAAACACCTGCTAATCCAGATAAACCTCCCATCATCATATAAACGAGCATTAATATTTTGGCCTGATTAATACCACTTACCCTAGCAGAATCCGGATTACTGCCGATTGCATATATTTGCCTTCCTGTAATCGTTGTATTAACAAAATAATAGAAAAATAGAAAGATAAGAATAGCAATAAACACTAACGTATTGGTGCCTAAAATCGTACTTGTGGCAATATTTTTAAAAGAATCTGGCATTTGATAAGCACTTACCCATTCACCACCACTGGCCCAGAATGTCAATCCGCGAAAGACATTCATTAAACCAAGCGAAGCAATAATCGGCAAGATTCCCACTTTTGAAACTAATAAACCGAGAATCACACCACAAACACATCCAACTACTATTCCTAATAAAATAGCTAAAATAGGATGCAATCCTGGAAAGGCGCTGACCGTTAAAGCGGTTATCATACCGGAAAGTGCGAGGGTAGCCCCTATCGAAAGATCAATGCCCCGAGTTATAAGAACGAGCATCATACCAAGCGCTAAAATACTGAGAATAGCTGTATTTGTCAGTAAATCCCGAAGGTTTCCTATTGTTAGGAAAGCAGGATTCAATAGTTGGATGACAAGCGCCAAAATAATAATAAATGCTAACAAGCCTAGTTCTCGAAATTTGGAGACTTTTTCTAAATTTAATTGCTGGAGCATTATCCCATTACCTCCTGACTTGCTGTAATTCTATCTTTCGACATAGCTGCTTCTAAGATCGCTTCTTGACTTGCTTCTTTCCGATTCATTATTCTTGTCAATCTTCCTTCACACATGACTGCAATTCGATCACTCAATCCCAGCACTTCTGGCATTTCAGATGAAACCATAATAATGCCATAACCTTGTTTAGCTAAGTCAACAATAATCTGATAAATAGCAGATTTTGCACCTATATCAACACCCTTTGTAGGTTCGTCAAAAATAATTACCTTCAAGTCGGTTGTTAATAGTTTGGCAAGAGAGACTTTTTGTTGGTTACCACCAGATAATGAACTTGCTAAGTGAAACACACTAGGTGTTTTTACATCGATTTTTTCTGCCAATTCTTTCGATACTTTTCGCTCATTTTTTTCATTTAACCATCCAGTATTAGATAACTCCATTAATGAAGCTAACGTAATATTTTGTTTAATAGACCATTGTAAAATAAGACTTTGTGTTTGCCGGTCTTCTGGTAAATAGCCAATTCCTAAGTTCATTGCTTTAGATGGTTGATCGATCTTCACCTTTTTCTGATCAAAAACAATCTCTCCTTCATCATAAGGATCGATTCCGAAGATCGACTGACATAATTCACTTCTTCCAGCTCCTACTAAACCAGTTAATCCTAGGATTTCTCCTTTTCGTAATGAAAAAGAAATATCTTTAAATCTACCAATTTGCCCTAACCGCTCAACTCTTAATATCTCTTCTCCGATTTCAGCCTCTTTATCAGGAAACAGTTGTTTAATTTCCCGGCCAACCATAGCTACAATCAGGTCTTCATGATGAATACCGTCTACATTCCAAGTGCCAATATATTGTGAGTCTCGTAAAACTGTTACACGATCAGCTAATCGATACATATCTTCAAAGCGGTGAGAGATAAATATAATGGAAACACCCTCATCTCTTAGATTTTCGGTAATTGCATACAATTCCTCACTCTCACGGTGAGTTAAAGCGGCAGTAGGTTCATCCATAATTATAATTTTGGCATTAGCTGATAAAGCCTTTGCTATTTCGACTATTTGTTGCTGTGCTACACTCAATGCTCCCATCTCTGTTCTGGGATCTAAATCAGAACCTAAGTTTTCAAGCAATGCTTTTGCATCTGCATGCATTTCTTTCCATTTGATCATCCGCGTTTTGGGATTAATTTTTTCATGTCCCATATATATATTTTCTGTAATACTTAAATCAGGATAGTTTGTAACATGCTGGTATATCGCTGCAATCCCTAAGTTTTGCGCTACTTTTGGACCGTTAATTTCGATCTGTTCATCATGCAGAAAAATTTCCCCTTCGTTCGGATGATGAATGCCGGTAATTACTTTTATAAATGTCGATTTCCCTGCACCATTCTCACCCATAAGTGCATGAATTTCTCCTTTTTTTAATTGAAAAGATACTTTATCTAAAGCTTTCACACCCGGAAATTCCTTGGTGATATGATGAAGCTCTAATATATAGTCAGACACCCTTCTCACCTCTTCCTTATTTGTATACGCTTACCTTCAAGTGTAGTGAATAAGTCTCAGAAAGAATAGGAGACATTTTTCTGATAGGGGGGTGAAATTTCTGTTTCTTATTAAATAAGAAACATACGAACAAAACCCACTCTGCTTAATTAACTCGAAATAGATAAAAACTGAAAACGCCTACACTTGTAGTACCTTTCTGATTATCGGAAGAATAGAACTCATGGAATTAATTCTTTGGGTTACCACTTACTTGGCAAGTAAACTACTCTAAGCTGCGGAAAAATGCGACATCCTGTGGGAATAGCGCGAGCTGAAGATCCCACAGCGAACGTATGTGAGCTAAGAAGCTGAAGCCGTGCCCACGGAAAGGGAGTATTTTGTAGTATATGTATTTAGTACAAAAGCTCTGTCTTTCTTTGCTTTCAACAAAAAAACATGGAGTTTTACATCCATGTTTTACTTGGTTACTATTACTTTATATTTGGAAGGGGTTTCGCCGTAATATTGTTTAAATAATTTACTAAAATATTTTGTATCACTATAACCGACTCTTCTAGCAATTTCTCCAATTTTCAAGGTATCTTCCATCACTAGTTTTCTTGCTTGTTTCATTCTTTCCTTGGTTACATAATCGTGAACGGTCTCTCCAGTTTCACTTTTGAATTGTTGACAAAAATAAGTTGGATTCATGAATACATGATGAGCGATTCGATCGATGGTAATTTGTTTGTCTAAATTATGTAATATCCACTCTTTTGCAATCGCTATTTGACTCTGTTTATCTTGTGATTCCGCCAATTTTCTCCTTTCTAACAATTGATCTATCCAATTCCATACCTCTATCTTTAATTCCGTTATACTAGTAGTTCTTTCAGTAATGGTAAACATATATTGAAATTGTTTACTGCTGAGACTAAATGTGTGACCACTTAATTCATTCCATATTTTAATACCGAAAAGCTGCAATACTTTTTCTATTTCGACTGGGGAGTGTAAATGGCTCAACAAATCCAAAAATAGGGTCAGTTCCTTCTTTAGATGTATGTTATCCGTATGATGAATCGCTAATACTATGTTGTCGATTTTCCGAATAATAGCTTTATTCTTCACATCACTTTCTTTTAGACTAATATCAATTCGCTCATCTGTTGTAATGATTTGATTCGTTCCTTTTATTAAACGAAATTTAATAGCTGTTTGCATATCCTTTTTCCTGATAGTAAGTAGGGATAATTGATCAAAAGGGTCGCTCAATGCAATAGAACAACATAATGCTGTGTATTTTTTAACATTTTCTAATAAACCGTTCGCAAAATGCTTCGATTTATATGCGATATTATCCGATTGGAGCAGGATCCACCACTGATTATGTTTTTCCGCCCATTTCCATGCAGCAGCTTGTTTTTCACTATTCCAGTGGTCGACCATTTCATTCATAATATTGCCTATTGCAAATATCCAATCACTCCATTCTTTTTGATCGGACTTCATTCTTTTACTTTTTAATTGGTCTGCACTGATAAATAATACAACATATTCCCCACCGGGAAATTGCTTCGTCCATTCTAGTAGGGAAACATCCATTTCTTCCTCACGTGTCATTTCCTGCAGTAATTGTACTTGTTGCAGATAAATAGATTTCTCTGCTTCCTTCGCTAATTCTTTTTGCTTTCTTTCTATTTTTTCCTGTGATTGTATCTCTTTACTGATTTGCATTAGCTGAAATCGAAATTCCTCCCGATCAATTGGCTTTACTAAGTAATCATTTGCCCCTTCACGTATGGCTGTCTGTAAATATTGAAAATCATCGAAGCCACTGATAACTATCGAATGAAAGTTCTGTTGTTTCTTTAATTGTTGAATGAGCGTTAAACCGTCTATTTCCGGCATCTTCACATCAGTAATTAGCAGATCGATCTTTTTTTGCTCTTTACGAATATTCGTCAAACATTCTTCACCATCGCAATAACTACCTATAATCTCAAATTGATCACCAGCTCGTAATACTTGTCTCTCTATTCCTCTACGCAATCTTGGTTCATCATCCACAATTACTGTCCTCACCTTACTGATAGTCAATTAAGACACCCCTTTTCTTTCTAAATTGTCCTCTAATGGTAATAATAAATAGACAACCGTTCCATACCCAGCTTTACTGTCAATGTTCAGACCATATTGTTCTCCATACATCATCTTTATTCGTGTATGTACGTTTAATAAACCATATTGTGAATCTCGTATCATCGGATTCTGGCTCAATGTTATTTGAATTTTCTTTAGCATCGATTCTTCCATTCCTGGTCCATCATCCGCTATTTCAATTAATAGATTATCATCCTTATTTTTGATAATCCTTACATCAATATTAATTCTCCTCGAACGATCCAAACCATATTTGATGGCATTTTCGATGACAGGCTGCAATATAAACTTTGGTATCAGATATCTTTCTTGATCTACATTTATGGTTATTGAAAAATTAATACGCTCTTCAAAGCGAAACCGTTGGATTGTTAGGTAATCTTTTGTATGACTTACATCTAAAGATATCGGGACTAACTTTTCTTTATTATTTAAGGAATAACGTAACATCCTTCCCAACAAAGTAACCATTTTAATTACTTCTTCTTTTTCATCTTCCTCCACTGCATAAGCTATTGTTTCCAACGTATTGTACATGAAATGCGGATTTATTTGAGATTGGAGAGCGTATAATTCTGCATCCTTTTGTTTTAATTCAATCTGATAATTTTCCCTGATAAGATATTCTATTTCCTGTATCATCGAATTAAAACTATTTGCTAGCATTCCTACTTCATCTTTCTTATCCATCGGTAAGTCTACTGTAAAATCCCCTTTCTCCACGCGTTTCATGAGAGAAGTTAATTTTTTTATCGGATTCGAAACATTCCATGCTAACAGAACAGATATGACACTACTTAAAACAACAATAATAATAAAGGCAATAATCGTTCCATTTCTAACAACATTGGTTTCCTTCATCAACTCACGCAATGGAATTCTGTGAAACGAGTACCAATTCATGGAGGGGAATTTATACGTACTGATCAGGTCATTATTCATCCAGTCGGTCGTTCGAAAACTTCCATTAACTTTTGGATAATGTTGAAACTGAGAATCGATTTCTCCAATCATATTTGGATCACTGTGGTAAATAAAGCGACCATCCTGATCAGTTAGCCATATCGATGGACTTCGATCTCTTGTCAACCCTTGCATCGCTTGTTCGATAAAACTTAAACGTATCGCAATAAACATCGTACCCAAATTCTCTTGATTTTCATAATCACGCAATTCCCGCATCATAAAAAGAAACGGTGAATCACCTTCAAATTCTAAATCTACTTGATTAGGCAGAATAAACTCTGTGCCTCCATTTAAGTCAATACTTTCGCCTAAAAATGATGGAAAATTTTCGATATCAATGTTGACCTGTGTTTGTTTCGCACTTTGAAACAATCGATTTTTACTTAGAATAAAAACACCTAATATATCTGGATTACCGCTGGTCATATACATTCTTGATAAAGTTCCATTGACCAAAAATTCATCACGAAAAAGGGCAGAATTATTTTGATAAGCATCTTTTCTTAATACTTCTATCACCTGTGATGAATTATATAAGGCATCTGGTAACGCTTTGTAATCATTTAGTTGGTTATTGATATTGGTATTTGCTTGCTCCAGTAATTTTGGGATATACTCTCCCACTTGATTTTCAATAGACATGGTATATTGTTTGTATGCAATATATCCTAAAACTGATACAGGGATAACCGTGACCAAAATATAAGTGATCATTAATTTTGCCATTAGTTTTCGATTACGAAAGTAGTTAAAAATCATATTGATCCACATTCTCCTTCGTAAAGTCTATCGGCTCTCCCATAATAACCGTATCATTGTCCACACGTATTTTTCCGACACCACCAATTTCTTGATTGTTATAAGGAAAATCTCCTTCTGCTAGTTGCTTGCTCAGTGCAACCGTTAAGTAGCCTAATTTTTTCGGACTCCACAACGTAACTACATGCACGATGTCTTTTTTTAAATACTCATTCATTGGGTTAGGAGATGATAATCCTACGATAGCAACTTCTCCAACTTTACCCTCCTCTTTTATCGCTTGGGCTGCTGCTGGAGGTGCTACAGATGAGTTGCCAATAATACCATCTAAATCAGGATATTTCGCTAGTAATTCCTTCGCTACAATATAAGCTTGTTGTGGATCATCATTAGCCGCAACCGTTTCGACTAATTGCATGTCAGGGTAGAATTCCTGATGTTGTTGTTTGATCCAATAAAGCCATTCATTTAAATTCGCTGCCGTATCTGCACCAGTCATAATAGCGAATTTGCCTTTTTCATCAATATTCCAAGCTAACGTATCCATTAAATGTCTACCTAACGTTTCATCTTGAACCATATTAATGAAAAAAGACCTTCCTTCAGGTAATGTATCTGCATCCCAAGTAATGACCTTAACCCCCATTTTCTCTGCTTTCTTTAAAGAAGGTAATAAGGCTTCCGGGTCATTAGCTGATATCGCTAAAACATCTAGATTCTCATTTCTAACTAATTGGTCAACTACTTCAATTTGCTGTTTTGAATTTGCAATATTTGGACCTTGATAAATGACTTCTACTTGCAAATCATTTGCGGCTTCCATTGCACCTTGTTCAACCGCATTAAAATATGGAATGTTCATTACCTTTGGCACAATGGCAATTTTATATGTATTGCTATTTTGATTTTCTGTTTGTTCTGTTATTATTTCTGAAGAGTATACAACATGGTATGGCTCTTTACTCGTACCCTTCATACTGCAACCGCTTACAAATAATATGAATAAGATAAGCATTAATACAGTCTTACTCCGCAAACCTATCACCCCACCAGTGAATCTTGACTTTATTTATGGAATTATCGAGAACTTATTCCCTTATCTCTTTTAGCCTATATAGATTTTATCATTACTCCTATTAGATTACTAGTTTGTTAGAAATGACATTTCCATTGACAAATCCCTTTATCTATATTATATTACCTAAGGCGAATATTTATGAACACCCATTTTAAAACGTTCGTCTTTAGGAGTGATATAAATGGAAAATGTATTTGATTATGAAGATATTCAATTAGTTCCCGCGAAATGTATCGTAAATAGCCGTAGTGAATGTGATACATCGATTCAATTCGGAAAGCACACATTCCGTATTCCGGTTGTTCCTGCTAATATGCAGACGATTATTGATGAAAATATTGCTGTTTTCTTGGCAGAACGTAATTATTTTTATGTGATGCACCGCTTTGAGCCAGAAACAAGAAAAGATTTTATTATATCCATGAAGGAAAAGAACTTAATCGCTTCCATTAGTGTTGGAGTGAAGGATGAGGAATATAGTTTTATCGAAGAACTTGCGAAAGAAGAACTTGTACCGGACTATATAACCATTGATATTGCACATGGACATTCTAACGCAGTAATTGAAATGATTCAGCATATTAAAAAGCATTTACCTGACAGCTTTGTGATTGCTGGTAATGTCGGTACTCCAGAAGCTGTTCGTGAATTGGAAAATGCAGGTGCTGATGCTACGAAAGTAGGAATTGGTCCCGGAAAAGTTTGTATTACTAAGGTGAAAACAGGATTTGGTACTGGTGGATGGCAGCTTGCTGCATTAAGATGGTGCGCAAAAGCTGCAACGAAACCAATCATTGCAGATGGTGGTATTCGTACACATGGAGATATAGCTAAATCAATCCGATTTGGAGCATCCATGGTAATGATCGGTTCTCTTTTTGCTGGTCATGAGGAATCACCAGGTACAACGGTAGAACAAGACGGGAAACTGTATAAAGAATATTTCGGATCTGCATCTGAATATCAAAAAGGTGAAAAGAAAAATGTCGAAGGTAAAAAAATGTATGTAGCATATAAAGGAGCACTCCAAGATACATTGACAGAAATGGAGCAGGACATGCAATCCTCTATTTCATACGCTGGTGGAAAAACGTTAAATTCTATCCGTACCGTCGATTATGTCGTAGTAAAAAACTCTATTTTTAATGGAGATTAATAAGCAAGCACACCTGTAAGCTGAGGTGTGCTTCTTTTTTGTCGATATTGTGTCGTCTATTGACAAAGTATTCTTCATTATCACGGGAAATGGTATAATGAGTCTAGTATTTTTACTAAGGAGTTGATATAAATGAGGTTAAGAACAATATTGTCATTTCTACTGATCATATCATTATTTGCTGGATGTAGTAATCAAGCAGATCAACAAGAGGAAGCATTATCTGCAGAAGAATTAAAAGATCTGGTTTATCAATACAGCATCGATGAAAAAGATGCAAAATCTGCTTCCATCACTTCTACAGAATTGATCATTGCAAAAAAGGATGATAAGGAAACGAGTTTTACTTTACCAGAAAATGAATTCTTCGTTTCGATTGCACCGTTTATAGATGAAACGCATCCCTGTACAAATCATAGTCTTACAGGATGTCAAGGAGAGTTAACAAACACTACATTTGATGTTTATATTGAGGATGATGCCGGTAATATCGTAGTAGATGAAACGGTTGAATCCTTTGATAATGGATTTATTGATTTATGGTTACCACGTGATCAAATTTTTCATGCAAAGATTGAATATGATGGAAAAGTAGCAGAATCTGAAATCTCTACTTTTGAAGATGATGGAACCTGTATTACAACCATGCAACTGATGTAAGTTGATGGCCACTTTTGTAAGCTTGCTGGCCACTATTAGTTTAGTGGCCACTTTTAAAAAGAGACTTCTTTTTTATTATATAACTTTCTGATTGAACTTCCTTCCGTAATATACACTGAACCCTATGATCACTGGTGTTATAACAATTGTTGGTGCGTACCATAAAAAAATACTGACAGATTCTGTATTCATTAATCTTGGTGCACCGAAGACAATAAATGCTGTAATCGTCGAAATAGAACAGGTTAACATGCCAATTAAATGTTCGATATACCAATGTCCCTTTGTTCTTGGTTTACGCAGCCAGTAATATAGCTGACTTCCACCTACAAACAAACCGACGACAGGGAAATAACTTAACAATGGAATTTGGATATAAAATCCATATCCACTGATTTAGACGGAACTGATAATTAGGCTAAAGGAAAATGCTAGATCTCCTACATGTCGATGAATGGTTTTTCTTTTCTTAAATCGTAATACTCGAATACCATACCAAGCTGTTGCTGCACTTAATATCGCAATATAGACAAGAAACCATGAAAATGCTTGATCTCCTGAAGGATCATAATAAATCCGGTAAAAACCCATATAAAATGCTGATAAAGCCACCATTGCCATGGAACAAGTATACACCCACCCTATTGTACGATGAATTTTTCCACCTTTACGCACGAGAATAGGTATCCAAAAGACGAGTAATGCCAAAAAGCCTGCAATAATATGTAGCAATCCGAAACAGTTCAAAAATCATCGGTTATCCCTCTTATAATAAGATAACGTTTGCTTAATTCCTTGTCTGTATGGGGTCCGTGGTAAAGTACCGATATACTTTTCATATTTTTCTCCACTCAATACTACAGGATCCTCTGTTAAATAAAGCATTTCCACAACTTCTTTCATATCTTTATTAAACAATCCTAGAAATGAGATAAGCCTTTTTTTTACTGTAAATACCTTTCTCTTAAATGATTCTGTTTCTCTTGTTAGTTCAATGATTTCTTTTCCAGCTATAACATCGGTAGCAGGGATATTCCAATATTGTCCATAAGCATCCGGATTTTGCGCTAATCTAACAATCGCCTTTGCACCATCTAGTGTGTAGATATATTCGCGTTTTACCTTTTGATCTCCAATAAACATCGCAGTTTTATCCTGAATCACAGATGTAAAAAAGTAATAGATAACATCTACTCCGTTGATAAAGTTTCTCAAATGCTATAAACACTGTCGAAAACCGATAAATTAAAATAGTTTCATTTACCTATTAAAACTATGGAGGAAATCACTATTCAAATGGCGAAATATACATATCTATGAGCAATATATAATGGTTTTGTAATGGTTTGTATAGTATTTTTTTATTACACTTGCTAATTTTAATTGAAATGGAGTTGTTCGTTATTGAATTTATTGTCATGACACAAATTATAATATCTATAATTGCTTTTGTTGCCACCATTACTTTTTATTATAAGTATACAAAATTGAAGGACTATAAGAAGGAATCTCGTACTTCAACTGATTCTGGAATATTTGAAGATAACACACGACATAATTTCCGAATCAACCTTCATCATCAACCATGTTTAATTACCCTCACACACCTAGAAAACTCTCAACTATCTCAAATAAAAAACAAACAATTTTATGGCTATGTGGATAATATCAGCACTAGCGGTTTAAAGTTTTTATGCAATTTTAATTTTCCGGTAAAAGATCGCGTTATGATTAAATTAAATATTACCATCAAATCGTACTCTTTCACTTTAACGGGAGAGATTATCCGAAAAGAAGAGCATAACCAAAATAAACAAATAGCGTATGGCGTCCACTTTAATAAAATGTCAGAAAAAGAAAGAATTCGTAGCACTAAAGTATTAAATGAAGTGATAGTGGAAAAAAAGAAAAAATCAAATATGGTTGAAATCCGTTAAGACTTCTAAACTCATATAGCCTGAAAAGGAGTTACCGTTTTATAACGGTAACTCCTCTTTAATACTACTACTTATGCAATGTCGTATCCTTGTTCCTCTACTGCTTCATGCATTGCTTCGATCGATACGTCTGTTTCATCATAAGAAACATCTACTGTTCCTTCTTCTAAATTCACTTCCGCTTTGCTGACACCAGCTAATTCTAGTAATGCTCCCTCTACAGATGCTTTACAATGACCACATGTCATCCCTTGTACTTTTAGTATTGTTTGAGCCATTTATACCTCTCCTTTTCATTTATATCATTTCTTATATTTTTACTCTCTTCAATCGAAGAGAATTTGTCACCACACTTACAGAACTAAATGCCATTGCTGCACCAGCAATCCAAGGTGCTAATAATCCAGCAGCCGCAATCGGTATACCAGCGCTATTATAGGCAAATGCCCAGAATAGGTTTTGGCGAATATTACGAATGGTTGCATGACTTAGTTTAATAGCTTTTGGAATCAATAGCAATTCGCCACCTAATATCGTTACATCAGCTGCTTCAATAGCCACTTCTGTACCAGTTCCAATTGCGATTCCGATATCTGAAATGGCTAATGCAGGTGCATCATTAATACCATCACCTACCATTGCAACAGTTTTACCTTGTAACTGAACTTCTTTTACTTTTTCCGCTTTTTGTTCTGGCAATACTTCTGCAAAAACTTGATCAATACCAACTTGATTTGCAATTGCTTGAGCAGTCGTTTGATTATCACCAGTTAGCATGATCACTTCTAAACCTTGTGCTTTTAATTGCTGGACTGCCTCAGTAGCAGAAGGTTTTATTGTATCTGCAACAGCGATTACACCATTAAGTTTTCCATCAACGGCAATTAACATGGCAGTTTTTCCCTGTTGTTCATAACTATTTAATAATTCTTCCTTTTCGCTTGTAGCAATACCGTTATCTTGAAGTAACTTCCGATTACCAACTATAAGAATTTTTCCATTCACTTTTACTATGATACCATGCCCAGGTATTGCTTCGAATGCTTCAACTTTATCTAATTGGAGTTGTTTCTCTTCAGCATACGTAACAATTGCTTCTGCTAAAGGATGTTCGGAACCCTTTTCTGCACTGGCAAGCAATTGCAAAGTATCCTCATCTCCACTAAAATCCGTCACTTCCGGTTTTCCTTTTGTTAATGTACCTGTTTTGTCAAAGATAATTGCATCAAGCTGATGAGTCTTTTCCAGGTGCTCCCCACCTTTAAAAAGAATACCTGATTCTGCTGCTTTTCCTGTTCCAACCATGATCGAGGTCGGCGTAGCGAGTCCTAATGCACATGGACAAGCGATCACTAACACCGCTATTGTAGCTACTAACGATGTTTCTATATTTCCTGGTGATACAAGTGTAATCCAAATGAGAAAAGTGATGATCGCAATGCCTACCACTATCTGCACGAAGTAACCCGAAATAACATCAGCCAAACGTTGGATTGGTGCTTTTGAACCTTGAGCGTCCTCTACAACTTTAATAATCGATGCTAATGCAGTATCTTTCCCCACCTTGGTCGCTTCCATTGTTATCGAACCATTTTTATTCATCGTTGACCCGATAACGGTATCTTCGGTTGTTTTCTCAATCGGAATCGACTCCCCTGTTATCATTGATTCATCTACTGCAGTCTGACCGTCAATGACTATACCATCGACAGGTATTTTTTCACCAGGTTTTACAATTAATTGCTCACCAACTTCTACTTGTTCGATTGGAATCATTACTTCTTCGTTGTCACGAATCACTCTTGCTTCTTTTGCTTGTAAATGAAGTAATTTCGAAATCGCCATGGTGGTTTTACTTTTGGCAGCAACTTCTAAATATTTGCCAAAAAGGATCAGTGTTATGATTACAGCACTTGTCTCAAAATATAAATGAGGCATGCTACTCATAAGCATTTCATAAACACTATAAAAGTAAGCAGCACTAGTGCCTAAAGCAACTAATACATCCATGTTCGCTGTTTTGTTTCTTAGGTTCTTATAAGCGCCTCGGTAGAACTGCCAACCAATAATGAATTGAACAGGTGTAGCCAATGCAAATTGGAACCATGGATTCATGAATATACCAGGTATACTTACATTAAACAAATGTACGAGCATTGTTGCGAAAAGCGGCAAAGTCAATATAACGGAAATAATTAGCTTTTGCTTCATTTTTTGAAGTTGTTTTTCTTTTTGTGAATCTTGTTCTTGATTATCAGCCTTTCGTTTTGCATCATACCCAAGTTTCTGTATACGACTAATCATATCTGCTTCTTCAACAAAAGAAGGATTGTATTCAACAGAAGCACTCTCTGTCGCCAGATTAACCGTCGCTTTCTGAATCCCGGCTTGTTTGTTTAATACTTTTTCAATTCGATTCGAACAAGCGGCACATGTCATCCCATACACATCAAAATCGATCCGTTCTGTCTGAACCCCGTACCCTAACTTTTCGATTTTGGCTTGAACGTCCTCCACTTTTACATTTTCCGGATCAAAAGAAACACTTGCTTTTTCTGTTGTTAAATTAACTTGTGCATCGACACCTTCCATTTTGTTCAGTACTTTTTCAATTCGATTCGAGCAGGCAGCACATGTCATTCCTGTAATGCCTAATGTTACTTTTTTGTTGTCACTCATTTATAAGTACCCCCTTTATTTGGAGAATTGTTTCATCACTTCCATCAGCTCTTCAATTGTTTCATCTCCATCCCCTGAGAGAATAGCGTCACTGACACAATGTTTGATATGTCTCTCAGTTATGGAATAACCTACTTTTTTTAGTGCAGCATTAATGGCACTTATTTGCACGAGGACATCTACACAATAACGGTCTTCTTCAATCATTTTTTGTATACCTCGAACTTGGCCTTCTATACGTTTTAAACGATTAACAGTTGCTTGAATTTCAGCTTTCGATCGTGGTTTACTTGGATGTTGGTGCAGGGAATCTTTCAAAATAATCACATCCTTTCGATATCTTTAATTATACTATACCCCCCTTACGTATATTAAGTCAACAAATTTGTTTTGAAAATTTAGCTTATCGCCAATCCCTTATAACGAAACCCTAGTCCTACGTATACTTAGCTTAATATCTTCAAAATTTTTCTCATTGATTTCCATTATGCTGCTCAGGCTTTACTTTTTCACAATAAAAAAAGAATGTACATTATTTTGTACATCCTAAACAGGTTCTATTAATGTTTTATCATTATTAATCGGGTTATTTACTTTTTTGGAAACAGGGTAGGCTTTCATCAAAGAAGAATCTAGCGGTACGAGGAGACTTTTTAAGAATGGTTTATCAACAATTGTTGAATCGATCCAGTTATCCTGATCTTTACCTTGTAAAATAACAGGCATTCGATCATGTATCGATTGCATTAGGTTGTTTGGTTTCGTTGTTAAAATCGTACATGTGACGAGCTCTTGGTCTCCCTTTTTCCACCGATCCCACAATCCTGCAAATGTAAATAAGCGACCATCGTTAATAGTAATTCGATATGGTTGCTTATCTCCCTCTTTTCGTTTCCATTCATAAAAACTATCTGCCACAATTAAACATCTTCTACGCGACAATAATCGCTTGAAGGATGGCTTTTCATCAACTGTTTCACTTCTGGCATTAATCATCTTGTTTCCTATTTTTGGGTCTTCAGCCCAGCTTGGTACTAAGCCCCATTGAAGATATCCGCCTTTCCTCCCTTCTTCGGTTCCTACAATAGAAAGCACTTGTTGCGTAGGTGCTATATTATAACTCGGTTCAATTTCCGTTAATGCAATACCCAACTCACTTTCGAGCACCTCTATTGATGTATCTAAGGTAAACCTACCACACATTTTGATCACCTCTTTTGAAAAATGGGTCATTACCCCTGCACAAATTGTTTCTCAAGCATTTCCTGGGAAATACTATTAAAGTTATTATACTATTTTTGATGGCAATTATTAATTTTTACTGTTCAGTTAGGTATTAATGCTCAAATAAGAAAATTAATGTTTAATCATACTCACAACGGTTAGAGAATAACTAGAAATGATCATACAAAGAAAGGTGCGTGTAACACTTAATGAATATCAATAAAGAAATCAAAAAATTAGAAAATGTTTATTTAGAAAAACCTCAACGTGTATTTAGTATGTATTTAAACACAGATCCAGCCGATCCTGAACAACAAGGTGGCAAATGGAAGCTGCATTTGAAAAATGGTTTGAATAGCTTTGAAAATTATTTGCAGAAAGACGGAGATAGTGATGAACAGCGAAATTATTGTGCCGTAAAAGAAATGGTTGAAAAGTATATGCATGAGAATGAACAAACTTTGGCCAAAAGCGTAGTCATATTTGCAACAGGCGATCAATCGATTTGGTTTGCTGAGAAATTTCAAATGCCTGTTGAAACAGAATTTAGTTGGGAAGAAACGCCAAAATTAGATCAGATTAAAGAAATGCTTCACCAGTTCCCGGAAACAGGCATTATCCTTACACAGAAAGAATCTATCAAAATATTGGACACCGAACTCGGAAACTTAAAAGATACTAGATTGTATGAATTAGACCTTGATACTGAAGATTGGCGTGAACATACCGGACCACATCGAGCTCAGCCATCAATGGGATCTGGCGGAAAAAATACTAAACAAGAACAATATGAAGCACGTTTTGAAGCAAACCGTTTTCGTTGGTATAAAAGTATTGCTACGACTCTTGACAAATTAGCTAAAGATAAAGGCTGGAAAAAGATTATAATAGTTGGTCATAAAGAAGAAGCGGAAGATCTGTCTGAGAATATGAATAAAGAAATAGCTAAAGTGGTTCCTAAGAACATGTTAGAACATGAAAAAAAGAAAGTAATCAATGAGGCTGTTTTCAGCTAAAAAATCGAGCTACTATAGCTCGATTTTTTTTGCTTGCAAAACCTAAGCGGAAGCAGATTTTCTCTTTTTTCTAATGGAGTAAATCAGTAAACTAATTATTAAAACGAATTGAGCAACAATTACAAGTGCATCCCAGAAGTATGGATTGCCGGATGGATTCATTAAGTGTGGTAGTGTATTTACCATTAAGTAAATCGTTTGGGGAATAAAATATATAATGAATAAACACATCGTTAATAAGACGCCTATGAAGGAAAATACACCATACAATTTAACTATTTTTTCTTCCTCTTCAAAAATAGTGGTGGTATTATCCACCTTGATAAATGGCACCCATTTTGCCAAGTGATTTTTTCCGTTCTCCATTAAATTGTAACATCCTGTTATATTTTCAAATAGATAATATAAATCTGTTTTCATATAAAAGCAGCATTGATATATTGTTTTAACAAATATATCAAGAACCACTAAGGATAATATTCCATTAATAACGAAATGATCAATAGATACTGACAATTTGACTATTAACACGGTAATTAGAATAAGCTGGTCAATGAACATACCACCTAAAAACAAACGATTCCTTTGTTTGGAGGGGAGCTTCCAAGCAGCCGTTAAGTCCGTTTCGGCAACGACCAAAAACAAACGATTCCCTATTTGAACATTTGCCGGTAAATCGAAGGATCTTATAGCTAAAATATGACCAAATTCATGCAAAATGATTAAAATTAATGATAACATCATATAAGTCAAAATGTTGAATACCATGGAATCGAATATAAATATGTCTGTATAAGTTGGTAACAAATCAGTGTAGAAAGCAAAGATACCGAAATTGGCTATAATAAGGATAATGAATAATGGGATGGTCAACCGATTAAAAAGTAATGCGGCGAAAGTAGGTGAAATGCTAGTAAAACCTGTTGTTGATTGATCCTTTGTATAAGTGATTATTTCCTTGCCGTCGACCTCTTTTACAAGTCCTAAATCGATTAACTGTTGTAGAAAATCTAATAAATCAACCTCTTCTTCTTTGTAATTTTCAATCAATTGTTCTTCAATAGTTGCCAATGATTCACGATTATTAATTTTCTTGATTGCCTCTATGCAAATTTCCGGCATTTCAAAAAATTCACCAGTTTCCTCTTTTTCAACGATATAATGTGTCTTGTCTTTTCTGATTTTTAAAGGTTGTAAAATCACTTTAGATTCTAGGTTCAGTTCTATTGTTGTCACCTCCTGTATATAGCTTCTAAAAGAAAAGAGGATGCTATTAAACTAGCATCCCATCAAAACTACCAACCATCACCTTATGCATAAATGCACCACCAACAACTAGTAGCATGTAATTTGTTTAATTTTTTCACCTTCATGGTTATACCCCCTCTCTTTGTATACTTCATTTATCTGGTAATTCATGATACCTGTTATGATATTCCACCCATTTAGGAAAGACCTTTTGGAAAATGGTAATTAAATCAGGATCAAATTGTGTTCCACTTTCGTTTATTATAATCTCATAAGCCTTTTCTATGGGTAGTGCAGCACGATAAGACCTTGAAGAAGTTATTGCATCAAACGCATCTGCAATTGATATCACCCTTGCCAGATAGTCAATTTGGTTCTCTTTTAAACCATCTGGATAACCTTTACCATCCCATCTTTCATGGTGATGCTTTATCACATTAATATTTTCTGCAATTCCCTCAACCTCTGCAATAGCTTGTGCCCCTACAGAAGGATGTGTTTTAATTATCTCAAATTCTTTATCCGTTAGCTTACCTGGTTTTGTTAGAATCGAATCAGGTATATGTATTTTCCCTATATCATGGAGTAAACAGGAATAATAGAAACCCTTCAATTCTTCCTCATTAAACTTGCCGGTAGCCTTCGCTAACGACTTTGCATAATCTGCAACCCTTTCACTATGGCCTCGAGTATATGGATCCTTTAATTCTAACGTTGTGATAACACCCTTTACAATCCCCTCCATCTGCTTGTCATAAGAACTTTGAATAGCTCTGACATAGCCAAGGAAACGATATAAAAGAATACAAGCGACAATGGACAATACGCTAACTAGAACCAAAGGTATTACCACAATTTCATCTGATAAAATTAATCCTATTATTAGGTATTTGAAAATTGTACCTAACGACACTAAATAAAAGAAACGTTTGCTAACAAATATCGGTGAAAACATGATCATTATTAGTTCAATGATATTTCCACTTGCATATGATTGTTCACTTCCATAATAAATGAGAGTATCTAAAATAATTTCTGAAAATGTTACTGTGACAAAAAATATATATTTGATTGGAGATGGTTTTCCTTTTTTTAGATAATAATAGACAATAGGTAGTAGTGCAAAAACGACAATATACTTGATGTAAGGCAAGTTACTCTGATCCGCACCTGACTCATATTGCCATGGCACTGATGGTAATACGAAATAATAAACTATTTCAAATCCAAAGTAAATAACGTAAATCAACCACAAAAACCATACCGTTGTTCTTTTTTCTTCATGTAATAGATTTGCATATCTATGTGTAGTTTTCATTTCTATATCCTTTCTAAACATATTATACTATATAAAGAACAACATTTCTACAATTTTCCTGTGCTATTTTAAATAAATTTATATATTCTGTTTAAAGTATAAGCTATTTGTCGAGACCTGTAAATAAATCCAATATTTATTAAGTCTTTCATCATATTACTATAGTAACACAAGAGATTGTTTCATATATTTTTATGTAAAAAAATATCACAAACGAATCATATTTTTAGTGTTTCTACTATAAAATACTTTATAGAATGTAAGGAGGCAGTCAAATGAAGGAAGAATTTATGAAATATGCTTTAGAAATTGCTTATGAGAATATAGTAAATAATAATGGTGGCCCCTTTGGTGCTGTGATTGTTAAAGAGGGTAAGGTGGTAGGTAAAGGAACCAATGTAGTCACAACGACTAATGATCCTTCTGCACATGCGGAAATCTGTGCCATACGAGATGCTTGTCAAAACCTGAATGATTACCAACTAACAAATTGTGAAATTTATACAAGCTGTGAACCATGTCCGATGTGTCTAGGTGCGATTTATTGGGCTCGTCCTAAAGCAGTTTATTATTTTAATACAAGAGAAGAAGCTGCTAAAGTTGGATTTGATGATCAATATATATATGATCAAATCGCTTTGAATGTCGAAGAAAGAAATTTAATAATGAAGAAACTAGATCTTAGTAGTGATAAATTACCTTTCCCATTATGGGAAGAAACTACGGATAAAGTAGAATACTAGAAAAAGGATGAGTTGAATCTTCAACTCATCCTTTTTGCTTGGTTAATGTAAAGAAAATAATAGCCCCGATAAGAGAGTTAATAAAAAGTACTGCTCCCATTGGAACAGCAGTTGTTTCATCCAACCCTACAATTGGAGCAACTATTGCCCCCATGAGCAAAGGCAGCATACCTAGTAATGCACTCGCTGTCCCCGCACGTTCTTTTTGTTTCTCCATAGCAAGTGAAAAACTGCTAGTTAAGATAATCCCAACTGCATTTAAATGAATAAATAATGGAATAACTAGCATATATAGCGGCCAATGGAAAACTGTCGCTAATAATAATATCGTGTTTGCTGATAGAGACATAATAACACCTGTTCTCAGCAAACTTCTTTCTGAAAAATGGCTACTCAGTCGACCGACCAGAAAACTACCAAAAATAATCGCCACTCCATTGATACCAAAAAGAATACTAAATACTTGAGGTGACACATGATATAGCTCCTGATACACGAATGGTGTTCCTGCTACATAAGCAAATGTTCCGCCTTGAACAAAACAAACAACAATCGCATACCCAATAAATGACCGGTCTTTCAATAAATATGCCATTGTTTTTAATGAATTCGTAATAGAACCTGGTCTTCGATTTTGTTCTGGTAAAGTTTCCGGCAACTTGAATGCACTAATTGTTACCATCACAATACCTAGTAGAAATAAAAAGATAAAAATAGTATGCCAAGTTGCAAAAGGTAATAATAATACAGCACCACCTGAAATTGGAGCAATCATTGGTGCTGTTGCATTAATAACCATTAGCAAAGCAAAAAATTTGGTTAATGCTTTCCCATCGAATACATCTCGCACTACTGCTCTAGATAATACAACACCAGCCGAAGCGGTAAACCCTTGTAAAAACCTGGCCAAAACTAATATTACGATATTAGGTGCTAATGCACATACCAATGAAAAGAACGCAAATAACGAAATGAAAATTAAAATCGGTTTTCTTCTTCCTATTGCATCACTGATTGGTCCAATTACTAACTGCCCAAAAGCTAAACCTAATAAACAGGCAGTTAAACTTAATTGAACAAGCGATGCACGTGCATCTAAATCATTTGCTATTTGAGGGAAACTTGGTAAATACATATCAATATTGAACGGCCCTAACATTGCCAACATAGCAAGCAAAAATGCTAAGCCGATTCGTTGTTTTCCTGTTGGATTATGTAACTTCTGTTCGATGATAATCCCTCCCTTCACTTATTATATAAGAATTTATGAAGGAGTTATAGTAATTGACATTTAGCTTACGTAAATTATTTGTAATATTTGTTATTAATTCTTAAATAAAGATAGCGTTTCAGCTTAACGAAAACGTGTTATTGATAAATAACCTTAAAATGGAGGAGATAACATGAAGAAATTTTTATCAAAAGAAATTCATCTGCATGAACGGTTAACTATCAATCAGCTGCTAGCTTTACACACATATCAAAAAAATTATCACGGTGATATATACCTACTTTTAAATCATAAAACTATTACTCTCGAAAACTTGGCAAATCTTGTTTCCCTATCATTAACAATAACACCGAAATCTAAGATTCAGTTAATTGTGGAAGGAGAAAATGCTCAGGAAGCATTGGATGAACTAACGGAATGTATTTATCGAGAGGTATATATTTTTGCCAATTAATCAATACTTAAATCCGTTAAACCGTGGAGAAAGATGAATTCTCCATGGTTTACTTCTTTACATAAAATCAAAAAAGTACCGGATCACGTGAAAAAATACTGGTGCCGTATAGGTTAAACTATCAATTCGATTAAGATAACGATCCTTAAACCGCTCTAAGGTATCTTTGTTTCCTATTAAGAGATCCCGCTTTAATACTGATATGGTCAAACTTCCAAAGTATCCAGAAACACTGATTAAAATACCTGATACAATACCAAATGTAACATCTAACGGTGTTAATAATGGATAAATGAAATAGGATATAACTGTTGTCGTAACAACTGCTCCAATAAATCCTTCCCATGTAATATATGGATTTGCTGTTGGTGCAACTTTCCGTTTGCCGAAATAGAGGGAAATCACAAATTGGATGACATCATTGACCTGAGTTAGAATAATCAAATACAATACAAGGTTTGCTCCGAATTCCGGAGTCGCAACCGGGAAGTAGGCTAAATGACTTAAACCGAATACCATCAGTATTAACCCCCACTGGGTAAAGCTAACCGATCGCAAAAAGCCCACAGTACCTTTGCCAATAATACGTGGTAGGGGTAAAAATAAGAAAACATAGACAGGAATGAACACAATGAACATACCGTACCAGCCAATGTAAATCCAGTAAAATTGTAAGGGAATCATTACATAAGCCCATAAAAAAATCCGTCTATCTGACTTTCTTGTTTTCATCATCGAGAAATATTCCCTCAATGCGAAATAACATAATACCATGATGGCGATTAATGAAACGGTCGTATTAAATAATGTAGCAAAACAGAAGATTATGAACATTCCCCACCATGTCTTCACACGGAGTTGTATCGTAGTAAAATCCTTCTCTGATTGTAGTCTTGTAATAATCTTAAAAACTATTGTTATGCTTAACAAAATAAAAAAGATAATAGATAAAGTCCAAATCGTTTCCCTCATGATTCTCACCCAATCTTTTAA
Source organism: Gracilibacillus salitolerans (assembly GCF_009650095.1). Taxonomy (GTDB): domain Bacteria; phylum Bacillota; class Bacilli; order Bacillales; family Amphibacillaceae; genus Gracilibacillus; species Gracilibacillus salitolerans. The sequence goes on from NZ_CP045915.1 coordinate 3,424,940, forward strand.
AAAACTGCATTCATTTTACAGTAAATACGTTATAATGAAAAGTGTAGAATTATTTATAGTTGGTGATAAATATGAGTGAAGTGAAATATGTTTATATTATGTTATCCGATACGGGTACTTTATTTACGAACGTTATCAAAACATATACAAAGGCACCATATAACCATGCTTCTCTTGCTTTTGACCCGGAACTGAAAGAGATGTATAGCTTTGGCAGAAAGAATCCAAAAAACCCTTTGAATGGTGGGTTTGTGAAAGAAGATATCTTGACGGGCACCTATAGTAAATATCGTAATACTACTTGTGTCATCTATCGTCTGCAAGTAACAAAACGTGAAGTCGAAAAAATGAAAAGGATAATAGAAGTATTTATTAAGAACAATAATAAGTTCCTCTACAATATATTGGGAGTGATTGGGGTTTCATTAAAAGAACCAGTCGAATTCAGTAACTCCTATTTTTGTTCGCAATTTGTTGCAGATATCCTTTATCGTTCTGGTATTAAATTGTGGGATAAACTTCCCGCCATGGTAACACCTGATGATTTCAGGAAGAATGATCGGATGGAATTAATATACGAAGGAAAATTATTTGCCTATGGTCCAATTAAGCAAAACCTAGTTAAGACTTAATAGCTTGAGAAAGTGGTGTATTTCATCACTTTCTCTTTTAGGTTACAGTATCGCTTCTGCTATCAGCTGATAGGACCTCTTTTTTGCTTCAAAGTCGTGAATATTGGTGATAAGCATAAATTCCTCTGTTTGATACATATGTTGTAGGCGAGTAAGCTCCTGTTTTATTTTGGATGGTGTTCCGATAATACAACGCTCTCTGTTTTTCTTCATCATATCCAGTTCTTCTTGCGTAAAAGGTTTCTTTCGGACTTCTTCTATCGATGGCACTTTCGTGTCTGCACCTTTTCCTACACTAAGTAGCCATTTATCTTGTGTTAATGCTAATTCTTCTGCCTCTTCTTCTGTTTCGGCACAGATGACAAAAATACAGACCATCGTTTTAGGCTGGTCCATTGACACAGAAGGCTTAAATTTCTCGCGATATGTCTGCATTATTTTTTCACCATTAGCAGGGTTGATAAAATGACCGAAGACAAATCCGACTCCAAGTTCCGCTGCATTTGTTCCGCCGCGCTCTGACAAACCCAATACCCATATCGGTGGCACTTTTTCCACTCGGGGACCCGCTTTTACCAAACGAAATTCATGTTCTCTGGGCAGTGAATTATGTAAAAACCCCTGTAAATCGATAAGCTGACGTGGAAAGTCACTCAAGCTTTTGTTTTGATGATCAGTGAGGGCAGATCGTGTTAATTGTGAACCACCTGGAGATCGGCCTACACCTAAATCAATCCGCTCAGGAAAGAATCCTGCTAGTGTTTTGAAGTCTTCAGCTATTTTATATGGACTATACTGCGGTAATAACACACCTCCAGAACCCACCTTGATCTTGGTGGTCACAGAAGCAATTCTTGTTATCATAATTTCTGGTGAGGAGCTTGCCAATCCATTGGTATTATGATGCTCTGCTACCCAATAACGATTGTACCCAAGCTGCTCCGTCCATTGCGCAAGTTCCAATGAATTTGCCAGTGTTTGTTCTGGAGTATCTCCTCTTGAAATTGGCGCTTGATCTAATACACTTAATTTCATCATTCTTCGCTCCTTTCCTTTAGTGTAATTTTTTCGTAGTGAATTGAAAACTAAAAAGCTTATCCTTCCTCTACGGACATTTAATTCCTTATTTTCTTAAAAAGTAGTCTTTTTATAGTGTAGATGGACATTTATTCCTCTATTTAGCCATTTCATTAGAAAACTAACATGATTTTTAATTAATAACGGAACAGATGTCCGCAAACTTCAAAAATCATTATTTTAACTAAAATAACGGAATAGATGTCCATTTATTCGCCTCATGCTTGATCTGTGCCGCGCTAAAAAAAGATAGCATACCAAACAGACAGGTATACCATCAAAATTATTTATCTAAATAGGTCTAATAATCGATCCCAGAAGCTTTTCTCCTCTTCTGTCTCTTCTTCCTCATCATCTTCTTCATCTTGCGTAATACTTTCCGTTTTAATTACAAATTGAACGGATTGCACATTTTCATTTTTGTCGGAAACAAATGATACTGCATCAAAATCTGACTTATCGTAATCATTGATCATCTCATCTATTTCATCCTGCATTTGGTCCGGTAAATCACTAGTTGAATCAGCCAATTCTGTTGTTCCATCATGTAATTCTCCTACACCATTTTCCAATGAAGAAGTACCATCTTCCAATTCGACAATGCCATTATGAAGGTCTTGATAGGCATTGGACAGTTCATCAACACCATTTGTATATTCCTCAAGTCCAGCATGAAATTCTTTATAATTATCAGAAAGAGTAGCTAATCCTTCTTGTAATTCTTTTAAGCCTTCCTGAATATCCATTCCTTCACTTGCTGCTGCGATTTGTTCAGCCATTGTTTCCAGTGAAGTTGCCATGTCCGTTTGTGAACTGCTTACTTCATCTAAAGTTGGTGCAACTGCTGCAAAAGCTTCGCTGACTTGATCATAAGTACCTTTTGCAGTAAGAGCTGCCTCATACGTTTCAACTAATTTGTCTACCACTTCAGACTCAGCTCCACTTTGATATAATGCCTGAATCTCTTCTTCTGAAATATCGTATGACGGAATAGCATTTATCGATTCATCCAGCGCATCATAGGCTTGCGTATAATTTTCCTGCAATGTCGTTAATCCGTTGCTCGCTTCTCTTAAGCCGCGAGCAATTTGTTCGAGGCCTTCCTGCAATGCACTAAAGTCTCCCGTTTCAACGTCTTGATCGATTGAATCTTTCATCGTTACCAATGCCTGATCAATGGATTCACTACCACTGATCAAATCAGCTGATCCATTACTTATTTGTGTGATGCCATCTTGATAATCACTGGAACCATTTTTCAGACTTGATACACCGCTATTCAATTCTGAAATTCCGTCCGCTAATTCGCCTACTCCGTCATCAATTTCTGTCGTAGCATCTGATAATGTTTCGAAATCCTCTGTTACATCATCAACTTCCGGTGAATCAATGGACATGGAGGAAGGAACAGCCGATATCTCGATACCTTTGAGTTCAAAATCTGTTACATCTGCTTCCAACAGAAAACTTTCCTCTTTCTCCGGCATCACCGTAAATGTGACTTGCTTATCTTTCCCGGCATTTGCGATGGTTCCGTCTTCTGCCTCAATTTCCTGATATCGTTCCGTATCTAAAGTAAGAGAGATTTGTAATAAATAATTTTCAAAAAAGATAGGATTAACTTCTTCATTTGCAGAAGTTTCCATCCCAATCTGAAGATGACCATCTTGTCCGAGCATTTCCTCCGGAGTCATTTCTTCACCATCAAGCTGGTAACTGATATCAAACTCCCACGGTAATGGGTTGTTCTCCAGATTACCTTGATAGTAAAAGGAATCTTCCGAAGCAGTGAATGAAATGGTATCATCCTCTTTTGTTATCTCAGATAAATCAGTCAAGTTTTTAATACTTGTATAATCACCGTAGTCGACTAATTCTCCTGGTCCTTCCACTTCAAAGCTGTTTACCACATACATATCCAATTCTTCTCCATTTGACTGTAATGTTGAATAGATCACCTCATCCTTTGGAGCAGCAGAACTGGCTGCTACTACGTTAAAAGGAGAGAATGCAAGTAAACCCACTATCAACAATAATGAAAATCGTTTTATTTTCATAATCAATCTCTCTCCTTGTGAAAATTTGGTTTCCATGTTGTCTTCTCAATTACTTTATCAAACACTAACAGCATGGCCGGCAAGAAAAATACGACCAATATAAATGCCAGTAATGCTCCTCTACCAAGTAACAAACCGATCGATCCTACAATTGGGTTCGTAGAAGTCATCCATAATATAAACCCTACACTTGATAAAATCGAAGCAGATATTAAAATTGAAAAGATTTTCTCATCCAATGTTTTCTTAATCGCTTTTAGTGCAGACATCTCTTTGCGGTTTAGGTTATATGCTTCTGATAAAAGAATCGCATAATCTACCGTCGCTGCTAACTGAACCGTGCTTATAATCAGATAACCTACATACACAAGGGACGAATCCATAAAGTATGGTACAGATAAGTTAAACCACACTGCTGCCTGTATCGTTAGCAGCAAAACAATCGGCATCGAAATCGAGCGGAAGGTGATCAATAACACAACCGCAATCGCTAGAATAGTAAGGACATTAACTACTACATTATCCTTTTCCACTGTGTTCTTAATATCATAAAGCGTTACACTTTCACCTAACGCAAGAATGTCCTCTCCGTAATAGCTTTCTGCCGTTTCTTCTATTTCATCAATTAAGTCAAAGGCAGCATCACCCTCTGCATTCGCATTTGTATGCAAAATAATCCGTGAATAGTTTTCTGAGTAAAATTGTTCTGTTACTGATTCGTCTAAATACTCAGGAGGAATCGCTGCACTGACTGTATTCACATAAGCTAGCACACTGGACACATGATCGAGTTGTTCTAGATCATGTACCAGTTCTTCTTCTTTTGCAATGTCTCCTTTTGGCACAAGTATAACCATTGGAGTATATTTGCCAAACGCATCCTCAATCGTTTGTTCATCCACACCGATACGTGTAGAATCTGGGTGTTCCCCAACACCATAAATAAAGTTCGTATTACTTTGGGCCAAGAAAGCCGGAACAATCATTAACAGTACGAGAATTAAGCTTGGTATTCTCAGTTTTACAACACGTCTGCCGATATTTTTAAAGTTCGGAATAAGCTGTTTATGTTGCGTCCTATCAATCCATTTGTAAAAGGTAATCGTTAATGCTGGTAAAAAGATCATTACACTAATAAAGCTCAGCAGAATCCCTTTTACTAAATTAAGCCCTAAATCAGCACCAATTTCAAAATTCATAAATGTGAGTGCCGTAAATCCGAAAAAGGTTGTCGATGCACTTGCTGCGATAGCTGGGAATGACCGCTTCATAGCCAGACGCATTGCATTTGTCGGTTCTTCCCCTTTGTTACGAAAGTCGGAAAAGCTATGTAACAAAAAGATCGCATAGTCGAGCGACACCGCTAACTGAAGTATTGGTGCAACCGACTGGGTGACAAATGATACTTCTCCCAAGAATATATTGGTTCCAAGGTTGATCAGCACGGATACCCCTATTGCCGTAAGGAAGAAAACTGGCTCCATCCAGGAATTCGTCGACACTATCAATATAATAATGATAATCGGCACTAACAGTAATGCAGCATAAGCAGATTCTGTCCCTGCCATTTTTTGTGACGATGCGGTATCTACTGCTTCTCCAGATAGTGCATTATTTGCACCAATTAATTCATAAATTTGATCGGTAACTTCTACTTCATCACCTTCCCGAATATGGAAAGAAAACAAAGCATTTTGATCTTTGTAGTAAGATTCAACTGTATCCTTATCAGCTATTTCAATCGGTGTTTTGATATCAATGGCATCATCTAGCCAGGTAACATCACTAACACCATCAATGGCTGCGATTTGATCTTTATATTCTAATGCTTCCTGCACAGTTACATCATGAATCAAGACCCGTGAATTGGCGACAGATGCTTCAAATTCATCTTCCATTGTATCCATAGCATTTGTTGAGGGTGCGTCATCTGGTAAATAATCTACCATATTATAATTCACAGATACCGCAAATTGCGTGATAACACTAATTAAGGCAATCACGATAAAAGTGATTACAATTGATTTTTTATGTTTAATTATTTTTGTTGAAAGATCAATCGTTGTTCATCCTCTCTTGCAAAATTCCTCAATCCACTTTAATATTATATAGACACAGTGTTGGATATTCAACAAACAGTTTTGGATATTGCGTTTAATTTCCAACATATTATACCTTTTTGTTGGAAATTAACAAAAAGTTCACAAAGTAAGGAGTGTTTTCATTGAGTGACAAATTAGACCGCCGCAAAAAATACACGCGAATGGTCTTGAAAGACAGCTTGATCGAATTAATGAACGAGAAAACTTTTTCATCGATAACCGTAAAAGAAGTCTGCTTTCGTGCTGATATTAACCGTTCTACCTTTTACACACATTTTACCGATGTACTTGCTTTACTTTACTCTATAGAAGAAGAAATTATTGAAGAAATGAATAAATCGTTAAATGCATTCAGTTTCGCCAAAGAAGAAGAGTCGATCCAGATGACGGAGAAATTGTTGGAGTATATCAAGGAACGAAAAGAGATTTTTGAGGCATTACTAGAAAATAATACTGGGACAAGCTTTGAAAAAAGAGTGATGGATATAGCAAGGCATTGTTTAATGAATAAGACGCATACAGCTAACATAGATGCCGCTTCCTACTTAAGCACATTTATGGTTTCGGGATCCATCCATGTTATCAAAGACTGGCTACTCAACAACCATACACAATCTCCTAAACAAATGGCTGAACTGATAAGCCAATTTACCAATAAAGGTATAGGATCCTTGAATTTATAAAGTAAGACTTCCATCGGTGGAGGTTGAGAAAAGCGAAAACCCGGAGAATGAAAAATTCTCCGGGTTTTGATTATTTATGACCAGCTATTCAGCACTGATTCAGCATCGTTCACTAGTCCTTCCTTGACATCATCTGCCAGGTCACTTCGATTTACATGTTTCATAAAATCTTCAAGATGCTTTACTGCTTGTTTAGCTCGACCTTTTTCCAGATGGTGTTCTATTTGATCTAATTGGTTTAATAATACTTGCTCATTTTCTGAAGTTACTTCCAGATTTACTTGATGTTTCAAGCTGGCTAAAGATGGTGTGTAATCAACAGAAGGGAAATCTAATTCTCCTGCTAACACTTGCTCACGAACATCTTCACCTAAATAATAACTAATATGTGGTGGCTGGTTATAGGTAGTATTTTGCCAAGCTATTCCCATTCGATAAACAGAATCATGCATTAAAGTTGGCAATCGATATTCAGTAGGGATCGTCGTACTAAATACTCTTAATTCAGAACTATCTTCTGTTGGGAATATGATTTCTTCTCGCCAATCACCTAAAATATCTGCCTGTAAGCTTGGATTTGCTTTCGTTCCATTATTACTTACTACATTTTCAAATTCTTCGATAACGTTCGCTTCACCTGTTGCTTCATCATATTTAGTGATCGATGTATGATCAAGTAATTCATGTGATAAGTCACCATCCCAATAAGTGACAAAATTAACAGGAAGTCCAATATCGCGGAAACTTTCCTCGATTACATCTCCTTGCACATTATAAACACCACCGCCATCATCAACATTTGCTCCACCAGTGCCCCAGTATTCATAGCCAGGTTTAGAGGTAATATTTCCCGCAACACCACGTCCTGCATCTTTGTATGCATAAAACGCTTCTAAGGTTTCGCCTGTTGCTCCATCATGATATTCTAATGAAGCTACTTCTGAATCTTCACGTACACCAAATACATGAAGGCCTTCACGGTCAGGATCAAAAGCACCTACATGGAGGGCATCTCCATGGGAACCTTTCACACGTCCCATTTCCCCATCCATTGCATATAAAATGGTACCATCATGATCTAATGTTAATGAACCTGCGATAATTTCATCATATCCATCATTATCTACATCACCTGTAGCTAAATTATGGTTACCCAAGCCTTCTCCGCGTCCTGCTTCATCTGTATCAAATGTCCAATCCTCTACAAGAGTGCCATTTTGAAGGCTGTAGGATACAAAGGTAGTTCTTTCATAATAACCACGACCATAAATGGCACTTGGTGTTTTTCCATTAACATAGGCTAAACCAGACAAGAAGCGGTCAGAACGATTATAGAAATCATCCCCCCATGATGCTCCCTGATCTCCTTCTTCTTTTTCAACCGGGAAAGCAAAGTCAATCGTATCAATGTCTTCCCCTGTCTCGCCATCGAAAACCGATACATATTCAGGACCTGTTACTACATGTCCACCTTCATTAATCCATTTACCATCATCTTCTGGATTGCCAATCACACTAATGACTTTATCTTCATCAAAAACACCGTCTGTTACACCATAAACAGTTGTAGCATCAGCTGTTTTGATTAAAAATTCTGACTTCCCATTGCCATTCATGTCACCTACTACAAATTGGTGATATGCTGGACCTGATGTTAAATTCATTCCCATATTCATACGCCATAATGGTGTACCATCGAGCTTATAGGCATCAAAAATAGTAGGACCAGTTATAACATCCTGAAGTGCTGTCATTGCATTAGATGGACGCCATTTTAAAATAATTTCATATTCTCCATCGCCATCAAGATCGCCAACACTAGCATCGTTGGCAGAATAGCTATAATCTCCTGTTGCAGTTGTTCCACCTTCAGGTTTTTGAAGCGGAATTGATAAATAGTCCTTATCCAAACTGTCGACTTCATTTGTTTCCGTCACATGACCATTTACTATCGTTTCAATCTGATACGTATCTCCATCATTTCCATCTTCATCTAATAAGTTTGTTACTTCTAGTGGTTGTTCATTTATTTTTTCACCATTACGGAATACATTAAACGTGACATCTTGATCATATTCATCAGCCAATAAGCGCCATGATACGAAAATACCGTCTTCAGATGGTAATGCAATCACACCTCGACCGAGCCACTCCGTATCACGATTTGTTTCTGGTGGAGTTAAGCGATTATAGACATAAATTGTTGCCGTTCGTTCAAATGTATTTTCTACTTCCTCAGATTCTGCTAAAATCCCTTCAAACTTATATACAGCAGATTCATCTGGATTCCATGATTGTCCATCTTCCTGCCAGCTCTCAACAGCAACTTCAACAGTAGTATTATCTGCTAAGGTTACGGGAACTGTTTCCGGTAAGCCGATAGAATCAATATTGGAAGTGGTCTCTCCAACATAAACTCTTTCATATGGTAATTGTTCAACCGTCGTGATCACATTATCTTCAATCGGAATATGACTCATTTCAATATTATCTGCGTACATTGTCCAAGTATGGTTATTTCCAGATGTTCGTACGCCGACAAATTTCAACTTGTCAACTGAACCATCAAACGCAACATCATTTAAAGACACGGCATGATTTTCATCACCTATAGAGAATAGTATTTCATTGTCGATGATGTTAAATATGATTTCTACTTGATACCATGCTTCAGGAGTTGTAATGTTTGTCTCGATTGGCTCTTGGTTACCAGCAAAGAAAGTTATAGGTGCATTATTAGTATTATTAATGGTAAATACTGTATTACCTGTTGCATCTTCGATACGGAGTTCTCCACCATTTTCATTAGGATGGACTCCTTTATCATTGATTGTGCCGGGATACCAATCTAATTTCACTTGAATTTGAGCACCCTTGACTGAACTATCAAAATCCTTTGTAGCAACTCGTCCACCAGACTGGTCGACAACGCTAAAATCTAACTTTTTTGTATCATTGCCTGCTATGTCTTCTTCATTAATAGATAATGTTGCCGCAAAGGTAGAGAAGCCCCAGTTTTCGATTTCTAACGGCTCAGCATCACCGAAATCAGTTGCATATACTGTTTGATATTCATCATTTGCAAAGGCAGTCGGTACAATAGAAAAAGAAGATAAAATCAAGATTACAACGGTCATAAATATAAATTGTTTTTTTAATCGACTTTTAGCGTGCACTATTCACTTCAGCTCCTTTAAAAAGTAATCACAATAGGAGATTACTTGCACACCTCAATGCTCTCTACTCCCCTCCTTCCTACTCACAAAAGTAAGCGCATACATTATTTAGGGTGTGAAACATAACCTCTACATCAAGCCTAGCAACCTTTATTATTCCTGGCTATATCATTTTTTTGCAAAAGATTGATCCATTGATTTTACAAGTATTTGAAGCTATATAATACTTTTTTGTGAATGTTTGTAAAGGGATGGCAAAAATTTTCTAGTACTTCCTTTCTATTCTATCTCATATGGTCTATGAACAAAGAGTACTAGATTTTTAAAAAAATCGAGATGTAGTAAAAATCCCTGATGCTGGCTCTCAGAAGTATCGCATTTTTCCACAGCTTCGTATCTTTTTCTAATCAAATGAGAGAAAAACCAAGAAGTTACGTCGGGGTTTTAGATGTTATGTACAATGATATGTATTCTAAAAAATCCCGGGAACTAATCGTTCTCCGGGATTTTGGTGTTTAAGACCAGCTATTTATGATTGTTTCAGCATCTTGTAATAATTTATCTTTAACATCGTCTGCTAGATCGCTTCGTTTTAGATGTTTCATAAAGTCTTCTAATTGTTTAACTGCTTGTTCGGTACGATCTTTTTCAAGGTGATGTTCTGCTTGTTCTAATTTATTTCTTAGTACTTGATCACTCGCTGCTGTTACTTCCATATCCACTTGATGCTTCAGCCCAGCAAAAGATGTTGTGTAATTAACAGAAGGAAATTCTAATTCTCCAGCTAGCACTTGATCACGAATATCCTCACCTAAATAGTAACCAATATGCGGTGGTTGGTTATATGCAGAGTTTTGCCATGCAATCCCCATACGGTAAACCGAATCATGCATTAAAGTCGGCAATCGATATTCAGTTGGAACAGTTGTACTGAAGATTCGTAATTCATTACTGTCCGTTGTCGGTAATATTACTTCCTCACGCCAATCTCCAAGAACGTCCGCTTGTAATGACGGAGTCGCTTTTGTTCCATTATTACTGACAACACCTTCAAAATCTTTCATAACATTTGCTTGTCCACTATCTTCCTGATACTTCGTAATGGCTGTATCATCTAATAGTTCATGAAGTAAATCTCCATCCCAGTATAAGGCAAAGTTAACGGATAATCCAGCATCTCTGAAGCTATCGGCATGTACATTTCCTTGGACATTATATATACCACCACCAGTTTCCGCATCATTTCCGCCTGTTCCCCAGAATTCATATCCGGGATTGGAAGTGATATTGGCTGCAAGGCCGCGACCTACATCCCGATTTGCAAAGTAAGCCATCAAGGTTTCGCCAGTGGCACCATCATGATACTCGACAGAAGCTACTGCGGGAACTTCATGAACGCCAAAAACATGTAAACCTTCACGTGCTGGATCAAAAGCACCTACATGTAAAGCATCACCATGTGAGCCTTCGTCACGCCCCATTTCTCCATCCATTGCATACAGAATCGTACCATCATGATCTAAGGTTAAGGATCCAGCAATAATTTCATCGAAACCATCGTTGTCAACATCACCAGTCGCTAAACTGTGAAATCCTAAACTACTACCTCGGCCTGCTTCATCTGAATCAAATGTCCATTCCTCTGTAAGTTCATCGTCCACTAAATTATAGGCAACAAAACTAGTTCGTTCATAATAACCGCGGCCATATATTGCACTTGGTGTTTGCCCATCTAAATAAGCCAGGCCAGATAAGAAACGGTCAGAACGGTTGTACCAGGTGTCACCCCAGGAAGCCCCGCCATCTCCTTCTTCTTTTTCAACAGGAAATGCATAGTCAATCGTATCTATCACTTCACCTGTTTCACCATCAAAAACAGACATATACTCAGGACCTCCATAGACATGGCCACTATCATTTACCCATTTGCCATCATCTTCAGGATTTCCGATCACACTCAACACTTTATTAGGATCATATTCTCCATCTGTCGTCCCGTAAGAAGTTGTTGCATCTGCCGATTTAATTAAAAACTCACTTTTTCCATTACCATTGAAATCGGCAACTACAAATTGATGGTAGTGCGCTCCTGAAGTTAGGTTGTGACCCATATTAATTCGCCATAATAACGTACCATCCATTTTATATGCATCAAAAATGGTTGGACCTGTCATGCCGGTTTGCGAGCTATCAATGGAGTTGGTTGGATACCATTTCAAAATAACTTCATATTCTCCATCACCATCAAGGTCGCCAACACTGGCATCATTAGCCGTATAAGTGTAATCTCCTGTTGCTGTAGTACCACCTTCTGGTTTTTGTAACGGAATCGATAAATAGTCTTCACTCAAGCTATCTACTTCGTTCGTTTCTGTTACTTCCCCATTTACGATTGTTTCTACACGGTATTCATCTCCACTGTTCCCATCTTCATCCAAATAATTGGTTACATTCAAAGGCTGATCATTTAATTGTTCCCCATTACGGAATATATCGAAGCTAACATCTTGATCGTATTCGTCCGATAATAATCGCCAGGATACAAAAATTCCACCCTCTGCTTGAAGGGCGATCACACCGCGATCCAACCATTCCGTTTCACGATTAGTTTCCGGAGGTGTTAAGCGATTATAGACATAAACAGTTGCTGTTCGGTCAAAAGGATTTTCGATTTCCTCTGATTCTGCTAATACTCCTTCAAACAAGTATACGCCTTCCTGATCAGGATTCCACTCCTCACCAACGACTTGCCAGTTTGCAATCGGTGCATCTACTGTACTATTATTTGCTAAAGTTACCGGTACAGTTTCTGGTAATTCTATCGAATCAATGTCTGTAGTAGTTTCACCAAGGAATACTCGCTGATATGGTAATTCATGAACAGCGGTAATTGCGTTTTCAACAACAGGTATTTGATTGATTTCAACATTATCCAAGTAAGTTGTCCATGTATGATTATTTCCTGATGTTCGAATCCCGACTAACTTCAATTTATCAACCGACCCGTCAAAAGCAACATCTTCTAAGGATACCGGATAACTTTCATCACCGATCGAGAAATGTATCATATTTTCAAGAAGATCAAAGTTAATGTCGACTTCGTACCATGCTTCCGGATTCGTAATTCCAGTTTCAACTGGTTCTTGGTTACCAGCAAAGAAAGTTAAAGGTGCATTATTGGTATTGTTGATCGTAAACACCTTATTTCCGGCTTCATCTTCGATTCGAAGTTCCCCAGCATTTTCGTTTGCATTACTACCTTTATCATTGTTTTTACCAGGATACCAGTCCAATTTCACTTGAATTTGGGTTCCTTTTACCGCACTGTCAAAATCTTTTGTGGCAACACGTCCACCAGATTGATCGACTATACTAAAATCCAGCTTCGCAGTATCGTTTCCTGCTATGTCTTCTTCATTAACAGAGACAGTTGCAGCAAAAGTAGAGAAACCCCAATTTTCCATTTCTAGCGGCTCTGCATCTCCAAAATCTGTCCCATAAACTGTCTGAAAATCGTCGTTTGCAAAGGCAGTCGGTACAATAGAAAAAGAAGATAAAATGAGAATTCCAATCGTAATAAGTAAAAAATGCTTTTTCATAAGACTTTTACTAGGCAATATACCTTCACTCCTTTTAGAAAGTAATGTACAACAGGAGATTTTTTCCTTCACATTTTTAAATCTACAATCCTCCTTTTTCTTATTTTCCACAAAAGAAAGCGGATACATTTTGATTGTGAATAAAAAGAATCTCTTCTTCTAGCCTAGCAACCTTTGTTATTCCCGACTATATCATTTTTTTGCACAATCCTAACCCGTTGATTCCGTTAGCAATTAAAGGTTATATAATACATTTTTGTAATGCCTTATTCAAATAAATCAAAAAAATGCTAGTACTTCTTTTCTACTCTCTCAACAGAAAGATGATTAAAGAGTACTAGATTTCACCATGTAACTATGAACTTTGTCCCAGACATTTCGTTTATTTATTCTAGTGCTTTATTATTTTGTAGATAATATATGCCATAACGTTAGCAAGAACAAATAGCAGATTTCCTTGAGCATTTGCATGTAGAACCTGTTCAGCAGCACTCTTACTTTTATAGTAGTCTGATTGATTCTTCCAGTTTCGATATTGTTCTTCTTCTAAACCTTCCAAATAACGATACTGAAAAGGGACGAGAACTGATGATAACAATATGTATGCACCTACCATGATCAATAGGACGTTTCCTAATAAAATAGACAACTCCCATACAAAATTCTTTCTAGTATATTATACGAATGATCATTGCTCGGGGTTTCATTTTCCAAAAAATTACTCTGATATATGTATATAACAAGCTGCATCTTACATATGGTTTACAGATTGATAAAAACGGGTAGTTTTCAACCAGAACGAAGGTTAGAGAGGTTGAGTCATATGACAATGAAAAGAACCACAAGAAGAAAAAGAAAACAAAAAAGATGCATCAGAATCATCATCGCAACCTTTCTCATTTTCTTATCTTTGCTGATTATAGGGGGCATCTCTCTATTCGCCCTTATTCAAGATACACCTGCATTATCAGAAGAGCAATTACAAAATCCAAGCACTTCCGTCATCTATGATAAAAACGAGAATAAGGTTGCCAATATTACCGGTAACGAGCATCGCTTACCTGTAAACATTGATGATGTTCCAACACAGGTTCAGAACGCTTTTATCGCAATAGAAGATGCTCGATTCCGAAAGCACTCCGGAGTTGATCTAAAGCGTATCGCTGGAGCAATATTGGCAAATATGGAAGAAGGCTGGGGAGCTGAGGGTGGTAGTACAATCACCCAACAGGTAGTAAAAAACACTTACCTATCTCCAGAAAAAACTCTAAAAAGAAAAGCACAGGAAGCATACCTTGCCATTCAAATGGAAAAGAATTATTCGAAGGATGAAATCTTAGAAATGTATATCAACACCATCTATTTCGGTCATGGTGCATATGGCCTAGGTGCAGCTGCAGAAGTTTACTTTAACAAAGACGTCAGTGAACTTACTGTTTCAGAAGCAGCTTTGCTCGCAGGACTTCCGCAACGTCCAAGCGGTTATGACCCTTTCAAGTATCCAGAAGCAGCGACAGATAGAAGAGAAATTGTATTATCCGCGATGGAGAGACATAATTTCATCTCCTCAGAAATGGCTGAAGAGGCAAAGAATACAGAAATAGAAAGCATGCTCTCTCAAGAACAAGAAAACAATTCCTATCAAGGGTTTATTGATTATGCCATAGAAGAATTGATTAAAAAAGGTTTTGAGGAGAATGAGCTTTATAATGGTGGTTTCAAAATATATACGACACTTGATCCAGAGGCACAAGCTTTTACTAACGAGGTAATGACAGGAACGGATACGATCCCTTTTCCTGATGAAGCTTTTAAAGCAGG
Source organism: Gracilibacillus salitolerans (assembly GCF_009650095.1). Lineage (GTDB taxonomy): Bacteria > Bacillota > Bacilli > Bacillales > Amphibacillaceae > Gracilibacillus > Gracilibacillus salitolerans. Next base: position 3,440,087 of record NZ_CP045915.1, read on the forward strand.
AGTTGTATTAATGGATACTAAAACGGGTGCCATCCGCGCGATCGGTGGTAATCGTGATCCAGAAGCTGAAGGCATACAACGCGGGTTCAATTTTGCAACAGATATAAAGCGTCAACCCGGTTCAACGATAAAGCCGATTCTAGACTATGGACCAGCGATTGAATATAACAACTGGTCTACGTATCATCAGATTAAAGATGAAAAACTTGAACTTGATGGAAAAGAATTCAAAAATTATGATGGCAGATTCCATGGTATTGTATCGATGAGAGAGTCACTGGTAAACTCTTATAATATTCCCGCGATCAAGACATTCTTAGAATTAGAAAATGATCAAGCCAAACAATTTGCCGCCAACCTTGGTATTGACCTAGAACATGCTTACCCTTCCTATGCAATTGGTGGCTTCGGAAATGAGGATGGTGTCTCTCCACTAAAAATGGCTGGTGCTTATGCAACATTTGGAAATAATGGACAATATCACGAACCATACGCTGTTACTAAAGTAGAATATCCAGCAGGTGAAGTAAGAGAATTGGAGTCAGAAGGACAAAAAGCAATGAATGATTACACTGCCTATATGATTACTGATATGTTGAAAGATGTAGTCGAAGAAGGTACCGGTACACTTGCCAGAATTGACGGCTTACCTATGGCTGGTAAAACAGGAACGACAAACCCTCCAGAAGGTATTTCAGCTGGGTCTACCGATTCTTGGTTTGTAGGCTATACAACAGAATACACTGCTGCTGTTTGGACCGGCTACGAGACTACTTCTACAGAGCAATTCATCAGCAAAGAAGATGCACGCATTTCCAGGTTATTATTCAAGGAAATTATGTCCCATGCTTCCCAAGATATCGAAACAGCAGATTTCACAAAACCATCGAGCGTAGAAGAAGTAATGATTGACACACGTAATGGCAAAGTCGCATCTAACCACACTCCTTCCAGCAGTATTGTAGCAGAGTTATTTGTAAAAGGAACGACGATACCAATGGAGTATAAGCCAGTACAAAAGGACACAACAAATAATAATTCGAATAACCAAGAAGAAAAAGAGAAGAAAGAGAAAGAAAAAGATCAAAAGGAAGAGAAAAAAGAACAGGAAAAAATGGAGAAAGAAAAGAAGAAAGAAGAAGAGAAAAAGAAAAAAGAAGAAAAAGAAGACAATAATCAGGAAAAACAAGACTCTGACGACAATAATGCTTCCAACCGTGATAAAAAAGAAAAAAATACAGATGAGGATGCCAACAATAATTCAGAGCAAAACGACAATAGTGAAGAAGACAGTGAGGACTCTCAAGAAGAAAATGACTCTAACGAGACAGATCAACCGGGTTCGGATGATGAATCGAATAAGGAAGAAGAAAGTATAGAATCAGATAAAAATAATAATGAGGAAGAAGAGGATTAAAGAAAGCCACTACCTCTATTTGCTAAATCTGCAAACTATTCACCCCCGTTTCACAAGCATGAAACGGGGGTGAATAGTTTGTGGCGCAATTAATCTATTTAAATTCACTAGTAAAAATATAACAAAAGATGAGATAAGCATTCATTATATTGTAAACGCTTTATAAACTAACGTTAAACATGTATAGTAAAAGTATTCATTTCTTTGTCTTACTTTTAATTAGTTCATTTATTTCAAAAAAACGAGGTGGAAATTATGACAAAAGAAACAAAGGTTGAAGTGAATCCGAGACGTGTTTTAAGTAGTGGCAACTCTATGCTTTATGGTCATTTTATCGAGCAGTTTCATCGCCAAATTTATGGAGGAATTTTCGACCCTGATTCACCTCTTTCAGATGAACAAGGGTTCCGTCAGGACGTACTAGATGCTTTAAAAAATATTGGAACTCCTATTGTCAGATGGCCAGGTGGATGTTTTGTATCCAACTATCATTGGGAAGATGGGGTTGGAAAACGGGAACCTTTTTTTGATAAAGCTTGGAGAGTAGAAGAACCAAACCTGTTCGGAACAGACGAATTTGTTGCCTTCTGTCGCTTGATAGGAGCAGAACCATATATTTGTACAAATGCAGGAACTGGTACAGCAGAAGAGATGAGCAATTGGGTAGAATATTGTAATCTCAAAGAAGAAGGAAAATACGCAAAAATGAGACAGGAAAACGGCCTTAAAGAGCCATTCAACGTGAAGTACTGGAGCATCGGTAATGAAAACTATGGTAATTGGGAAATTGGAGCAAAAGACCAAAAAGAATGGGCCCGGTTAGTATTAGAATCCGCTAAAATGATGAAACGAGTAGATCCCACAATTGAATTACTCGCTGCCAGTATTTCTGACTTGGATTGGAATATCAATCTTTTAAAAGAAGCTGGAGACTTTCTAGATTGGATTTCTATTCACGGTTATTGGGATCGACTTCATGAAGTGGACAACCCTTCCCCATATGAAACTTGTATGATCCATACGTTAGAAATAGAAGAACAAATTTTAAAAACAAAACATATTCTAGGTTCACTCGGTTATCTAAACAAAATCAAGATCGCTTTTGACGAATGGAATTTACGGGGATGGCATCATCCAAATGTCCATAGAGGAGATTGGATGGCCGATGATATTATTACATCAAGAGATCGAAATGATATTAATTCTACCTATACAATGGCAGACGCTGTTTTTAATGCATGTTTCCTAAATACTTGTTTAAAACATAGTGATGTTATCGGAATGGCAAATTTCGCGCCTGTGATTAATACTCGCGGTGCTATTTTCACACATGAAGATGGACTTGTCTTACGTTCTACTTACTATGTATTTGAGTTATACACGAAATGTATGGGAGATAAGATTGTCGATACTTGGACTTCACAAAATGATTTCTTTGAAGTTAAGCACGGAGGAAAAACGTATCACGTACCATCACTAGATGTCATTGCTACAACAAGAGAAGGATCAGAAAACGTAAGAATAGCGATTATTAACAGACACCCAAATGAAAAAAGAGTGATTAACATAAAAAATAACATTCAATTCGAGAATGGAACCGTCTATTCCATAATAGGCTCTTCTAAAGATGCATACAATGATATAGATCAACTGGACAATTGTAAAACTGTCCAACATACGGTGAAAGTAAATGCATATGAAGCAGCTGTAGAAGTGGAGCCTCATTCAGTTAATGTATTGGTATTTGAATAATCAAATGTTGACCCTGTTTGGACTCTTTTATGGAAACAGGGTTTCTTTCTGTTCTACTAATCTTCGAAACCTCTCCCTTCCTTTCCTCAAGTATACCAATTAGATTACATTTATATTACAATATTGAAAACCAAATAATTTTATTGTATTCTATTGTTAATAAATTAATGTACCATTATAATTATTTTTATATTTAATTAACAATTTTGATAACATTATTATGAATATATAGGTATTAACCAACACCGATTAATATTTTTATTTATTAATATAAAATGGAAACGCATACATTGCGTTAGTGTATTTTGAAGGGAGGAATGTGATGGGGAATTCATAAGTGATTGTAATAAAAATTTAGAAGGGAGCATTTACATGAAATCTATTATTAGAAAATCGATTTTATTATTTCTCGTATTTATGTTAATTCCAGCGACAGTAGGTGCGACAAAAAATTCACAGCAATCTGACAACAGTAATAAACCTGGACAACCCTCGGAAGGTCCTGTTCCTCATTTTAATAACGTATCCGTACATGATCCTTCCATTATTAAAGACGGTGATACCTTCTATGCTTTTGGTACACACATTGAAGCAGCAAAATCTAAGGATCTTATAAGTTGGGATAGATTCACCAATGGTTATACAACCCCTGATAACACACTGTATGGTGATCTATCAGAAAACCTAGCAGGCTCTTTTGAATGGGCTGGAGAAAACGATGCCGATAGCGCTGGCGGTTTTGCTGTATGGGCACCTGATATCTTTTATAATGAAGATTATGTCAATGAAGATGGATCAACAGGTGCCTATATGATCTATTACAGTGCGTCTTCAACATACATTCGTTCTGCGATCGGCTATGCCGTTTCACAAGATATTGAAGGACCTTATGAATACGTAGATACTGTTGTATATTCAGGATTCACAGAAGAAGAAGCTTATGATAATAATAGTACTATTAATAAGCAATGGGAAAACACAAATATTTCTTCCTTAGTAGAAGATGGTACATTAGCAGAAGAAAATGACGACTGGTTTAGTAGTGATGGATCATTTAATAATACGATGTACCCTAATGCAATCGATGCCAACCTATTCTATGATGAAGATGGAAAGCTTTGGATGACTTATGGTTCATGGTCTGGCGGTTTATTCTTATTAGAAATAGATAAAGAGACCGGTCAGGTTATTTATCCTGAAGAAGACGGTGAAACGGAAGATGGCAGAATGATCGACCGCTACTTTGGCACCAAAATTGCCGGCGGTTACACCAAATCAGGTGAAGGACCATATATCGTATACGATGAAGAAACTGGCTACTACTATTTATACGTAACCTACGGCTGGCTAGGTGCAGACGGCGGATATAATATGAGAGTTTTCCGTGCAACAGCTCCAGAAGGGCCTTATCTAGATGCCAAAGGGCAGGATGCTGTACTTCCTGGTAATGTATCGAACCACACATATGGTAATAAAATAATGGGTAATTTTATGTTTGACAGAAAAATTGGAGAAGCTGGCGATGGAGATGGCTTTGGATATGTTTCTCCTGGTCATAATTCTGTTTATTTAGATGAAGATACAGGAGAACAATTGCTAGTCTTCCATTCTCGTTTTCCTAATCAAGGTGAAGCACATGAAATGAGAATTCATTCCATTTTTATGAATGAAGACGATTGGCCAGTTGTATCTCCTTACCGTTACACAGGAAAAGCACTTGAAAAAGTTAATAAACAAGACATAGAAGGTTTGTACAAATTCATTAATCACGGGAATGAATACTCTGGTGCCATAGAAACTTCTGAGTATATTACTTTAGAGAAAAACAATAAAGTGACTGGTGCTGCAGAAGGAACTTGGAAGAAAACAGATCACAATCAGGCTGAAATCACACTTGATGATGAAACATATAAAGGCGTATTTGTTCCTCAATGGGATGAAGTATCAGAACAATATGTGATGACATTTACAGCAATTTCTGATCAAGGAATAGCTATTTGGGGAAGTCAGCAAGCGGATAGAACTGATGCTGAAGTTGTGAAAGCTATAGAAGAGGAACTTAATTTAGGAAATACCAATGAAGTAGTTAGTGATTTAGAATTACCTACAGTGGGTGCAAATGGAGCAACAATTAGCTGGGAAACATCAGATGAGTCGGTTATTACCAATACTGGCGAAATCGATCGTCCTTCAGAAGAAGTAGGCTCTTTAAACGCAACATTAACTGCTACCATAACACAAGGAGAAGAAACAGCTACAAAATCCTTTGAGATTACGGTGTTGCCCTATCAAAATGCGGAATTGACTAGTCATTTTCCTTTCGACAGTAATTTATCAGATCAGCATGGTGACTTCGGAACTGGTACCATAACGGGGGATCGAATCACCAATACTGGCGGGTCCATTTCCTATGAAGAAGGTGTAAGTGGACAAGCAATCTACTTTGATGGTGATTCTGGTGTATTATTACCAGATAATTTGATTACGAACCATCAATATTCTGTTTCTTTCTGGGTAAACCCTGAAGACCTGTCAACATACACAACTACTTTCTTCGGAGGAGAATTCAGCAGTTGGATTAGTATGTTGCCACAAGGACCTGCAAGTGACAGAACTATGCTATGGTCAGGTGAAGCATGGTATGACGCTCCAAGCAGCTACACGATTAATACGAACGAATGGACACATGTAGCATTCTCTGTCAATAACGGAACGGTTAAATTATACTTGAACGGTGAGGAAGAATTCGTAGGATCCAACTTCCCAGATATATTTACAAATGCAGACGCAGATTTCAGCCTTGGAGTAAACCACTGGGATACGCCATTTAAAGGATATATCGATGATTTACAAATTTTTAATGGAGAACTATCACCGGAACAACTAAACCAACTTTCATCTCAATAGTGAAGTAAAAAGCTCTTTTCCAACTATGGAAAAGAGCTTTTTTAACTATTTATAGGAACTTTCCTCAAACAATTAGTGACATTATGGTAAAGTAAAAAGAAGAGATAATCTAACGATGGAGGTTTTGCTAATGCCAGTCAATCCTTATTTAATGTTTAATGGAAATGCTCGTGAAGTAATCGAATTTTATGAAAAAACTTTTCAAACAGAACCAGCTGAAATAATGACTTATGGGGACATGCCAGTACAGAAGAAGGAAATACCAGAAGAAGTAAAGCCATTAGTCGTTCATGGAAGAATTTTTGTTGATGGAACACCGATTATGTTTTCCGATGTGACGCCAGGTATGGAATACAAAGAAGGTAATAATGTTAATCTTACTGTTGTATCTGATAATGTTGAGTTGATACAACACGCATATAAGATCTTACAGGAAGACGGTAAATTGGAAATGGAAATGCAGAAAACTTTCTGGTCGGAGAATTATGCAAAATTAACGGACAAGTATGGGATCCACTGGCAATTAAGTACGGAATAATACAGGAAAGCGCTATTGAACCTATTCAATAGCGCTTTTTTAACTATATAATCAGTCTATATCTGATAGTGAAACTTTATAAAGTATGTCATCATCCTCTTCTGGATTTCCACGTCCATCAGTATTATTCGTAATAATATATAAGTTATTATCCTTAATTAATACATCTCGTACTCTGCCAAGTTCTGAAACAACTTCCTTTTGGTCCCCTGTTTCAAGATCAAATTCTATTACAGCTTCCCCTCTCAAAGTAGCTACATATAATTTACCATCGTGATAATCGATACCAGATGGAGCCCAAGTTGTATCTGCTCCTGAGGTAAATAATGGCGTAATCATACCTTGTTGCTCTTCCTTGCCTTCAATGATAGGCCAACCATAATTCTGACCAGCTTCCAATTTATTTACTTCATCATTCGCACTGTTGCCATGTTCACTTGCATATAGTGTACCATCTTTATCCCATGTTAAGCCTTGAGGATTACGGTGTCCAAGACTATAAACATAAGAATCTTCAAATGGATTATCGGCAGGTATTGAACCATCAAGGTTCATTCTCAGGATTTTTCCACCTAATGATTCATTTTGCTGGGCAATTTCAGCATCAGATGCATCCCCAGCTGTGGCATATAATTTATGATCAGGCCCTATCTTTAACCTTCCTCCATGATGATAAGCTCCACTTGGGATTTTATCGAGTAACACCTCTTCCTCCGTCCATGTATCGTCATCTAAACGAAGTCTCACAATCCGATTAAATTGACCTGTATCATCCTTATAGGTGTAATAAGCGTATGCCAGATTGGATTCAGAGAAATCCTGATCAAATACGAAACCTAACAGACCCGCTTCTGCAGCGGTGGCAAGCTCTTTTTCAAGTTCAACATTTTGTCTTTCGACTTGTCCATTTTCAATCTTCACAATACTTCCTGGTCTTTCCGTTAGGTAAAAAGTGTCATCTGCTGTTTCAATGGCCCATGGAACATTCAGATTTTCTGCAATCACTTCCTGCTCTTCTGCAATTTCCGTTATATCTGATTGGTCTTTATTCTTAGTCTCACTGGAGCTATTTGGCTGTTCTTCAATCAATTTTGGTTGTTTATCTGCGGAGCAAGCAGTGATAAAAAATAGAATAAATAACAATATGAACCATTCTCTATTCAACATTATTCACTCCTCAAAATAAGTTTGTATACTTAAGTACCATGTTAACTCTTCCAATCTTTAAATGCCAATTTCTGAGAATCTATTTTTAGTAATAGATAAATCTAGCTTTTTTCAAAATCCATGCTACTATTAAGTAAAAAACTAAATATGGAGAAATGAAAAATGAAACTAGTTTCTTTTAACGCCTTTCGAACGATTGGAATACCAGGAGTACGCTATATTAAGCCAGAGCATATGTTTAATGAGATCGATATAATTAAAGAAGCAGATCTTATTCTGTTTCCGGAAACATGGCAAGTCTCAACTCTTGTTTATGGGTTGAAAAAGCAAATTTTCCCGAGCATTGAGACGATGCAAATCGGTGCTAATAAAATTGAGATGACCCGGGCACTGTGGTCGGTTGCGAAAGAGAATGTTCCTTACACAGAAATTTTGGCAAGTACAGATAGAAATATCGCACATATTTTAGAGACCTTTCCCTTCCCTTTTGTTGCGAAAGAAGCAAAAAATTCGATGGGAAAAGGGGTATTTCTAATTGAAAATAATGCACACTTTATAAACTATGCTCGTAATAACGATGTACTCTATGTGCAAGAATATTTGCCGAATGACGGGAAGGATTTGCGTGTTTGTGTCGTTGGTGATCAAATTCATGACGCTTATTGGCGTATTGGGCTCGAAGGAGAATTTCTCCACAATGTAGCAAGAGGTGGAGAGGTTAGTCATCAATTTATTCCGGCAGAGGCATTGGCATTAGTTTCGAAGGTTGCCAATCTATTACATATTGATCATGCTGGATTTGATATTCTAGTAAGTGAAGGGAAATATTATATTTTGGAGTTTAATGTGTTGTTTGGGAATCAAGGACTAACAAATCAAAAAATGACAGTTGCACAAGCAATTCACCATTATATATCGAAACAGTTTGTACCACCACACCCAACCTCACCTACACCAGGAAAAGTTATTTCTTAAAGAAAAAAACGTGCAGAAAGAACAGAGTCTGTTAATCTGAACGAGTTAGATCTTTTGATTACTCTTAGGATTTGTTGTTTATCTTGATTTATTCAACAAATCTTTTACCCCTCCACGAAGATTTGTTGTTTATCTTAATTTATTAACAAATCTTGATCGCTCTTAAATTTATTTTCTTCACTAAATAAAATAACAAGCACCAGTTCCAAATACTGTGGTAATACTTTTGATAACATATAAAAGCCAGCATATTATTACTTGTATGCTGGCTTTTCATTATGCTGCTTTTTCTGAGTCTTTCATATTAGTTTGATCTGTCTTTCTAAAATTAAAAATAACATTTAAACAAATTGCTGTTAAGCTCCCAATTACAATTCCGCTTTCGGTTAATATCGTTATACTTTCAGGCAATCCAGCAAAGATTTCTGGTACAACTGTTACACCTAATCCCATTCCTACAGAACATGCAACAATTAATAAATTTTCTTGTGATGCGAAATCAACATTACTTAACATTTTAATCCCGTAAGCAATGACCATTCCAAACATCGCTACCATTGCTCCCCCTAATACTGCACTTGGGATAACCAACGTTAATGCCCCAATTTTTGGTACAAGGCCAAGTAGAATCAACATAACTCCTGCTGTGTAAATAACATTATTAGTGCGTACGCCGGATAATTGAATTAAACCGACATTTTGTGAGAAGGTTGTATACGGAAAAGAGTTAAATATACCACCGAATATAATTGCGACACCTTCTGCACGATAACCTTTTTCCAAATCTTTATCTTCCAACTTCTTATCACATATATCTCCTAAAGCAAAATATACCCCTGTTGATTCAACTAGACTTACAATAGCTACTAGCGTCATCGTTAAAATAGGTGTTAAATGAAACTCAGGTGTTCCAAAGTGGAATGGTGTTGGCAAATGCAGCCATGTACTTTCTCCTACAGGACTTAAATCAACCATTCCCATAAAATAGGCCGTTACAGTTCCTAATAATATACCAAGTAATATAGCAATTGCTTGAACAAAGCCTTTACCAAAACGAAAAATTAACAAAATCACGAGTAGTGTTCCAAAACCTAGTGCTAAATTAGTGAAGCTACCATAATCAGCACTTCCCTCTCCCCCAGCCAAATCATTCATTGCTACTGGAATTAACGTAATCCCTATAATCGTGACGACAGAACCGGTAACGACTGGTGGGAAGAACTTGATCAACTTACTGAAAAATTTCGCAATTAATACGACTACTAAACCTGATACAAGAATCGATCCATAAACGGAAGTAATACCATATTGATTCCCAATTGCGATGATCGGACCAACTGCTGTAAAGGTACAACCTAAAACAACAGGTAAGCCAATCCCAGTGAATTTATTCTTCCAAACCTGTAGGATACTCGCTACCCCACACATTAATATATCAATCGAAATCAAGTAAGTGAGTTGCTCATTTGCAAGACCGATGCTCGCTCCGACAATCAAGGGTACAATTACTGCCCCCGCATACATTGCTAACACATGCTGTAAACCTAATGATGCCATTTTCCCTTTTGTTAATTTCATTGTGCATACTCCTTCTCGCTGACAAATTCAATACTTTTGTTTCCCAAAGATTTTATTCGTGCTAACGACTCTATCTGATAACCTTTGTTACGTAATATGTCTCCACCATCTTGAAAGGCCTTTTCAATCACAATGCCAATACCTGTTACCTCTGCATTTGTTTTTTCTACGATATCGATAAGAGCTAATGCTGCTTGTCCATTGGCAAGAAAATCATCAATGATTAATACATGATCATCTTTGCTCAGAAATTTTTCTGCAACCGATATTTCGTTTGTTTCTTGTTTTGTATAAGAATAAACAGTAGAAGTGATCAGCCCGTCCTTTAAAGTAAGAGATTTTTTCTTACGGGCAAAAACAACTGGAACATCTAAGATTAATCCCGCCATGACAGCAGGGGCTATGCCAGATGATTCAAGTGTAACGATTTTTGTAATCTTTTTATTTTCAAATCGTTTGACAAATTCTTTGCCTATCTCATGCATTAATTGTGGATCAATTTGATGATTAAGGAATTTATCCACTTTTAACACCGTATCTGAGAGTGCTACCCCTTCTTCGATTATTTTCTGTTGTAGTTTTTCCATGATCGTCACCCCAATTTTAAAAATAAACAAATAAAAACCCAAAGATCGATACTCACCTTATGAGATGAGCAATGATCTTTGGGTATTGTTCGTTATTGGTAAAAATATGAATTGCCATAACGTCCATTGCTCACTCATAGTCAGATCATTTACGGTAATCTGGTAGAAACTTGTAGGCCGTATCCCTACGATTATACGAGTGAATATTATAAAAATATTGTTTCTATATTGTAACACGTTATTGTTTGTTTTCAAGATGTTTTTCAAGTTTTTTCGGTTAAATCACGAATTATTTCCGTTTTATTCATCAGAATATTCGTGATTGCGCCTGTGATAACGTAACAACACATTACCTGATTGGAATACGTTACTATCTATTAGCTGTAATGTTATGGAATGGTTTAAACCGCTCCATAACCTCTTACCTGCTGCCAATGCAACTGGATTAACGATCAAATGGTACTCATCGACAAGTCCATACTCGGTTAAAGCTGACACCAAATCTGAGCTACCCAACACTAACATATCCTTTCCGTTTTGCTTCTTTAATTGCCTCAGTTGTTTTTCGAATTCCTTTCCAGTGATTAAGCTGGTATTTTGCCAGGTTACCTGATCTAATGTATTAGAAAATACGATTTTATCATACTGATTCATCCTTTCAGCTGTCTCTGGAAATTTCTCATAAGCAACGGGAGTTTGCCAAAAGGCTTCCATATGCTGAAAAGTTACTCTTCCAAATAATAAAGTATCCACTTTTCTAAAGAGCTTATCGTTGTACTGATAATATTCGTTATCTATTACATGCCAATCTAATTCATGATGAGGTCCTTCGACCAAGCCATTCACTGTTATCATCATCTGACTTATGATTTTTCTCATTCTATTCTCCTCTCTTTCGGTATCGCAATAACACGATTCCCGAGGCAAAGGATCGAGCTTCGATTAATTGTAATGTTAGTTGCTTGTGAAACATCGGTTTACCACCTCCAAGGGTGACAGGGTGGACATATAGCCAATATTCATCGATTACATCTAATTCCATCAAAGTTTGTGCTATTGTTGCCCCTCCGAGAGACAAGTTTTTTCCAGGTAATGCTTTTTCTTTCTCGATTTCCTCTCGGAGGTTATCTTTTACTATTTTACTGTTCCACTCCGCTTTATCTAATGTTTTGGAGAAAACAATCTTTTTCATATCAACCCACATGCGCGCCCACTCTTTATCCTGGGAACTACTTTCAGGATCGTCCACCACGTATGGCCAGTGACCAGCCATATTTTCATATGTTTTTCGACCATATAGATGTGTATCAAACGTTTTTTCCTGGTCGATAATATGTTGAAATACTTCCTCGTCAGGCTTGCTCCAATCAATACTTCCATTCTGATCTTCCATATAACCGTCGACAGACACCATTTGGGAATAGATTACTTTCCTCATTATAATTCTCCTTTTCTATTTTTCTTCTATTTTAGCAATCCACAGAACAGAAATTTCTTAAAAATTGCTTGATTATGTCATAAAAACTTAGGCAAACAAAAACACCAAAGGTTAATCTTTGGTGTAGGGTTTATGCTCTTCTATTTCTGACACTTTCTTCCAGACAGCGGACAATGAAGAACGATAGGATTCGTTTATTTTATACGTATATACTAGCTTAGGTTCTTCCTTGATTTCTTTCTTTACAAGCCACATTTCACACAATTCATTCAATCTCGTAGAAAGTATTCTTGGTGATGGGTTGCCCAGCAGCTCTAATATAGATTGAAAGCGAGCATACTGATGTAATAAAGCTAGCAAGATAGGCCAATTCCAGGTTTTTCGATGTAATGGTCCGTGGTTAATGGCTTCTTCAGCCGCTTGGATGACCATTGCGATTTCTAATAAGCTGTTCCCATACGGAGTCAATTTGTATTCAGGCAATAATGGATGTCGTCGTTCATAGGGTGTTAAACGCTGCACTACTTCCGCAGAAACTAGCTTTGTCAAATTATCACTTAGTCTTGATGGTGATATCCCAAGCTTTTTTTGCAGTGGTGTAAAACGCCCACCCGAAGACTGTAAATGAATAAGTATTGGCAGAACCCAGCGCCCGGATAGTAGATGTGTAAATTGAATTGCTTCTTTTACATGCATTTAGTCTGTTAAAGTTTGTGATAATTCAAAACTGTTGCCATCCGGATCCTGGAAAGTTGCCAATTTTACAAGGTTAGGGATTGTTTCAATCTCGCCTGTAAATTGAATGCCTCTTTCCTTCAATTCTACATAAGTCTTTTCAATATCTTCTACTTCAAATACAGCTGATGAAGTGACAGGTGCGATCGTTTCTGCTTCAGCAAAACCTATGCAATAATCCTTTGTGTTCGTTGTGATCATCGCAATCCGCTGTTCCTCATCCTTAAAATCTAAAGAAAATCCCAATCCCTCTGTAAAATACTTAACTGACTCATCCATGCTCTTTACATTGTACCAAATGGTTAAACCTGACTTATACATTTCTTTGACTCCTTCCATTTATTTGATACCGTAATTATATCCACTATAAAAACGGTAGTCAATAGATAAAGGTGAAATTTTCCAATATTTTTAAACCGTTTATAAAACATACATTTATAAATAATTCATGAAATATATTGATTGATTTTTTTAAAATGGAGGTACTACCATCGCCTCTAAAACGAAATTCACCAAGGAGAAGCGTATTTGGGTGAAAATCCTGATCAACCAGATTCCACGAATGAAATATGGGTAGCAATTAAATAATAAAATAATAAACAAGGCTGAATTTTACTCTAAGGTAAAATATCAGCCTTGTAACTTTTGGTAGCCTTTTAATGTAGTTAATAAAAACTGTTGATCATATCCCGATACTTTATTAATTCTAGTAGCCCACTCTTCTATACTCTTAAAAGATGGTTCTTTAAATAAACCCTCGCTTGTGCTTAAATAAGCTTCCCAATCATTAAATTCCCAGTGAGCAGTCTCTGCCTTATAGGGAATCCTGCATTCAAATAATGGTTTTGGATCAATTGTATGTTGTGAGAATTCGGCAGCAAGTAAAAACTCCTCCATGTTTACTGGTTGTGGATCATAGGATTGACGTGAAACTTTCCCATTCGGTCTTTGATAAGTAATTTCAATTTGATTTTCTGTGGAAAATACCTGGACATTAGCAGCCGGAAAAAAGCCACTTAACGATTCATTTGTATAGTCTGCATGCTGTGTTTCCATTAAAATTGGCTTAATCCATTGATCACCTAAGTCGCACAAATATCTATTCCCTTTTTCATCTAATGCCATAACCGCAGCATGCGCCTCCTCACTATGTAAATCATGGCCAATTGGATAGGCGGTAATACCGTCTTTTTGAAATACATCTATTAACCATATAGCAAGGTCAAAACAGTTCCCTGTTATTCCGTATTGTTTATAGTGATCTTCCATCAATGCTACATCTCGCTGCTTCTTTTCGGTATTTTGATAGAAATACCACATTTTCGTTAAGGTTTCCATCGGGTAATGATCAAATTTGTGCCATGTATCTAGAATATAACTCGGTGCATGCATGCTTCGGTTCCCCCACTTTTCATTTTATTGAAAACTTGCTACTACATTTGTCTTTTATTATACCCCAATTACTATTAAGCTACGAGTCTTCCATTAAAAGGGATTCATACTACGCATGAACGATAGTAAGCCTACCATTCCCATTGATAAAAGGGGAAATGACAGGCTTTGCTGGCGTTCATATCACGTATTCAAACTAACAACAACTTTGATCTTCTGATTTTAAATCGTCTTTTTTCTTTTCATTTTGCTCTTTATCGTGGTTAGGTTTAAATTCCTCAAACTCTACACCACAACATGACTTATCAGAAGAAGAAAATATATTTTTCAATCCTTTTTTGTCTACCATATTATCACCTCCTTTAAAGAATGAGTTGAATCATAAAACCAGTCGAAATAGCGACAAATAAGATAGATAATACAAATGCAATAACTAGCTTACGCTTAAATAATTTGCTCAGTAAAACCACCTCTGGCAAGCTTGCTCCTGCTCCACCAATAAGCAGTGCAATGACTGCTCCGATACCCATTCCTTTAGTAATCAATGCATCACCAATTGGCAACATCACTTCGGCGCGAATGTACATCGGGATTCCGATAATCGAGGCGATTGGGATGGTCCATGGTTTATCACTACCAGCAACCTGGATAATGAACGATTCCGGAACAAAGTTATAGATAAATGCACCAATAAATACACCTAAGACAAGAAATGGTAATACCGGAATAAAAAATTCCCATGCATCCTGTAGTGCCAGCTTCCACTTGGGAACAGTTGATTCAACCTTAGTCGAATCTTTTCTTCTGACACGAACATCTTTAACTAATGTACGAAAGCCAAATTTTTCCCAAACAAAGCCAATTACCATGGCAAATATCCAGACAATAACGAAATAATACACCGTTATCTCCCATCCTAGAAATGTCCACAGTAAGATGACGATTACTGGATTCAACAAAGGTGAAGCTACCAAGAATGACATCGATGGTCCAAATGGCGCCTTAGAAGATAACAATCCAGCTAATATAGGAATAGTCGAACAAGAACAAAAAGGCGTTAAAGCACCTAAACCAGTACCATATAGATAGCCACTCCATTTATTTGGTCGGTGAAGTATTTCTTTAATTTGTTCTTCTGTCACTTTTTGTTGAATCAAGCTCACCATAAAGCTGATCACAATAAATAGTACAGTCAATTCTAAAAATAAAAATAGGAACTGTTGAATAAACGAAATAAAGCTTGACATCTTTTGCCTCCTACCTTTTTTATATTAATACCGATTAACAACTATTGTATATTGCAACTATTATTTTTTTATTATCCTCCATCCTTTAGAATGGAGGATAACAACACATATCACTTTTTCGCATTATTTCTGTTAGATCTTTGATCTCCGTCCTCATACTAGTCATTTTCTCCTCTGGTAAATGTTTAAACATATCCATAATACTTGTTGTCATCATCTCAGTGATCTCTTCCTCTAACGCTTTACCCTTTTCCGATAATTCCAACGTGACATAACGTCGATCTTCAGGATGTGGCAATCGGACTACATACTCTTTTTCCACTAATCCATGGATATGACGACTTGTAGTACTGTTGTCTAAACAAAGCCTTTGGGCTAATTCATTTAATGTCATATGATGGCCCTGTTTAATTTCATAAAGAATATGACTTTGAATGGTTGTGACTCCACAACATTGGGAGCTTTCTTTTTGCAATAATCCGAACTGTCTTGAAAGAATCACAAACAAATGACGCATTTCTTGAATATCCTGTTTTTTGTTACTACTTTTATCCATTTTTATCACCTAATTGCAGTATATGTTAATTAGTTGTATTTTGCAACTATTAAGTTTGCTTTAAACTGGAAAATTTTTCGTGATTTCTATTGACGTCTAAATTTTTTGAATATATAATTATTGAGCATTGAAAAAAATTACAATTAAAGGAGGTGCGGCAAAATGAATAGTACACATATGAACCTTAATCTTGTTATCTCACAACAATTGAATAATAATGCCGTGACTTCCTTCGAATCGAAAACTACTAGCATGTAACGTTTATTACTATAATTCAATAATAACGAAAACGAAGATCACGGATTCGTTCGTGATCTTTTTTTTGTTGTCAATATTTTAAGTTGGCAGCGAGGAACTTGCTAAAAGTGTATTCCTTTCAGCGTATACGTCATGAACGTATACGCTTTTTTTGTTTTTTAATCAATGCAAAATAATAAAACAAAGGAGGAAAAATGATGCTACAAACAGTGTTTTACCTGTCAGCAAACGAAATAAAGAGGATGGACGGCGGATAGCAATATATAAGAAAGTGATGTTTACGGCAGAAAGGAGAGAGAAAAAATGTTTTCCGTTTTCAACAAATTATCTTGGTTCTTCAAAGAACAATGGATGCGCTATACGATTGCAATTACTGCATTAATCATCGTTAGTTTTATTGACTTGATTCCTCCCAAACTAGTGGGGATGACGATTGATGCCATTCAATACAATGAACTGACAGCAGCACAATTAACCGAGATCATGGTTATATTTATTAGTTTAATTATCATCAGTTATGCGATTATGTTTCTTTGGGACTACAATCTATTTGGAGGTTCTTTATTATTAGAAAGAAAAATGCGTTCCAATTTAATGAGCCATTTTCTAAAGATGAGTCCGAGATTTTATAGTAAAAATCGCACCGGAGACTTAATGGCACGCTCCACCAATGATTTAAAAGCCATTATGATGACTGCCGGTTTCGGAATTCTTACTTTAGTAGATTCTACCGTTTTTATGTTATTCATTATCCTGATGATGGGCTTTACCATCAGTTGGCAGCTGACGCTTGCCGCTTTGATTCCCATGCCAGTTATGGCTCTTATCGTTCACAAGTATGGAAAAATTATTCATACACGTTTTACGGCAGCACAATCTGCCTTTAGCGAATTGAACAATTATACACTAGAATCTGTGCGTGGCGTCCGGGTAACACGTGCTTTTGTCCAAGAAAATCATGATCTCGAACGATTTTCTGGAATGACAGAAGAAGTGTTTCAAAAAAATAAAGCAGTCGCCAAAATGGAAGCATTCTTTGAACCTACCATCAAAGTATTAGTTGGAATTTCTTATACGATTGGGTTAGGTTACGGAGCATTAATGGTGTTTGAAAATCGGATTTCGCTTGGAGACCTGGTAGCTTTTAATGTGTATTTAGGAATGCTAATTTGGCCAATGTTTGCGATTGGTGAGTTAATTAACGTCATGCAACGTGGTAATGCTTCGATTGACCGTGTTGATAATGTACTCACACAACAATCCGATGTTCAGAATCCAACAAAACCAGCATTCGTTAAAGTACCTGAGGTAATTCATTTCAAAAATGTAATATTCACTTATCCTGGAGCAGTTGGAAGGCAATTAGACAACATTAATCTCACCATAAACCGAGGTGAAACAATTGGTATTGTTGGCAAGACAGGGGCGGGGAAAACTACACTTTTTAAACAGTTACTAAGGGAGTATGTGCCACCCAAAGGTAAACTCACTATTAACGATACCCCGATCAATCGTTTTACACTGGATACGACACGAAGCTGGATCGGATATGTGCCGCAAGAGCATGTCCTTTTCTCTAAAACAGTAAAAGAGAACCTTTTATTTGGATGTGGTGAGAAATCAATGGAAGAAATCAATCACATTTTAGAATCTGCATCTTTAAAAGATGATATTGAAGCTCTTCCGAAGGGATTAAAAACACTAGTTGGCGAAAGTGGTGTTACCTTATCTGGTGGTCAAAAACAAAGAGTATCCTTAGCCAGAGCGTTACTAATGGATCCTGAAATATTAATTTTAGACGATTCTTTATCCGCTGTAGATGGCAAAACAGAGGCAAATATCATCACTCATCTTAGAAAGGAACGCCAAGGAAAAACAACCTTAATTGCTGCTCACAGACTCTCAGCAGTTAAACATGCAGACCAAATTATCGTCTTAGAAGATGGGCAGATAACAGAGCGTGGTACACATGAAGAATTAATGCGCCATGATGGATGGTACAAAGAACAATTCAACATTCAGCAAATGGAAAGCGAGGTGAAGTAATGAAACCTTCTACAGAAAAGAGACTATTTCGATATGCATTAACGAGTAAGAAATTTATTATTATCGGATTGCTTTGTTTGATCGTTGCAGTTGGATTAGAACTTACCGGACCATTTATTGCCAAAAGGGTAATTGATAATCATATAGTCGGCATTCAAACCAGTTGGGCACAAGTGGAAGAGAAAAATGATTCAGATACAATTGAATTAAACGATACCTTTCTGAAACGAGCAGATCGCCTGACAGAAGAAGATCAAATAATCGGTCATCGTACTCTTTTGCAATCTGGGAAAAATTATTATTTAGTTGATCAAGAAGTTCCACCGAATAGTTCGGTCCAATCTGTAAATAATGATGCGATCACTATCAGTTATAATAATACAACCGAGCGAGTAAGCGGTGAGCAATTACATGTTAATGATCTGTATACTTTTTTCCAACCGGAAATACATCCAATCGTCTTATTACTTGGGTTATATTTAGGGCTGATACTGATTGCTTCTGTCTTTCAATACTTGAAAACTTATTTGTTGCAGGTGTCTGCCAATAAAATTATTCAACGGATGCGAAATGATGTATTTGAACGTGTGGAAGAACTACCGATGAATTATTTTGTGAAAAGACCTGCAGGAAAGATAGTAGCAAGGATTACCAATGACACAGAGGCGATCAAAGAATTATATGTAAAGGTGCTTGAAACCTTTGTAAATGGCTTTATATATATGACAGGTATATTTGTTGCTCTCTTCTTATTGAACTCGACGCTAGCAGCTATTTGTTTAATCCTGGTACCGCTTTTGTTTGTATGGATGAAGTTTTTCAAGAAATATGCTGGAAAATATAATCGAGTTATTCGCTCCACTAATAGTGAAATTAATGCCTCGATCAATGAATCCATTCAAGGAATGCCTATTATTCAAGCATTTCGGAGAACAAAGGAAACACAGGGTGAATTTGAACAATTAAACACACGTCATTATATTTATCAAAAGAAAATGATTGTTCTATCCGCTTTAACTTCCTTTAATCTAGTTAACGCACTACGCGGAGTTGCTTTCGTCGCTTTCATCTGGTTTTTTGGTTCGAATTCTTTGTCTGGAGAAACTATGATAACGGCTGGTGTGTTATATGCATTCGTCGATTATCTCACCCGCTTGTTTGAACCTGTAACACAAATCGTGAACCAGCTGCCCCAATTAGAGCAAGCAAGAGTGGCTGGTGCCAGAGTTTTCGAATTGTTAGATGAGCAAGGTGAAAAGATCGAATCATTGGAAATGAAAAGAATTGAAGGAAACGTGGATTTTGACAATGTAAGCTTTGCTTATGAAAAAGACGACTATATTTTAAAACATGTCAGCTTTCATGTAAAACAAGGGCAAACAGCGGCGTTTGTCGGTCACACCGGTTCAGGTAAAAGTTCCGTTATGAATTTATTATTTCGATTCTATGATCCCCAAAAAGGTGTCATCAAAATTGATGGAATTGATACGACAACGCTCACACGACAACAGGTTCGCCATCATATTGGCATTGTACTGCAAGATCCTTTTATTTTTACCGGAACAGTACTATCCAATATTACGTTAAATGATCCTACTATTTCGAGGGATACGGCAATTACTGCACTAAAAGCAGTAGGCGCTGATCGATTCATTGAAAAGTTACCAAAACAATACGATGAACCTGTCGGAGAAAATGGTAGTCAATTTTCAACCGGACAACGCCAATTATTATCGTTTGCCAGAGCATTAGCATTTGATCCGGCGATCTTAATTTTAGATGAGGCTACTGCTAATATCGACACAGAAACGGAAG
Source organism: Gracilibacillus salitolerans (assembly GCF_009650095.1). Classification (GTDB taxonomy): domain Bacteria; phylum Bacillota; class Bacilli; order Bacillales; family Amphibacillaceae; genus Gracilibacillus; species Gracilibacillus salitolerans. The sequence goes on from NZ_CP045915.1 coordinate 3,460,495, forward strand.
GGTTGATCCAAGAAGCAATGAAAGTGCTCGCCAAAGGACGGACGATGCTAGTCATTGCACACCGTTTATCAACCATTCAAAACGCTGACCAGATCATCGTGCTAGAACGAGGAAAAATTATTGAAAAAGGAACACACCAAGAACTATTGCAGCAACGTGGAAACTATCATCAGATGTATAAAATGCAACAAGGAACAAGTAACAAAGTTCCAGCAGTTTAATAAATACTAGCTGATTATTGGCAAGATATCATCCTTTATCTAGTAAACAGACTGAAGTATCTCATCAAATAAAGCCCCGCAATTAAGCGGGGCTCTTTATTTATGGATGTTATAACATTTTCTTTTTATTCATCTCAAAGTGAAGGAATTAAGTTGAAAAATGGCTTAATGAAGTAAAACTATATGGTTCTATTAAACACTTTTATAACATTAAAGCAATTATAAGCTCATCACGCCGCCTTTTGAAGCATTTGTTACAAGTTTTGAGTACCTTCCTAACCAACCTTGTTTGATTTTAGGCTCAAAGGCTTTTAAGGATTTTCTCCGTTCATCTAAAACTTCACCCGATACTTTTACATTTAGTGTTCTATTTGATAAGTCGATAACTACGATGTCCTCATTTTCAATTAATGCAATTGGACCACCTTCTGCGGCTTCTGGAGAGATATGTCCAATGGAGATACCTCGAGATGCACCAGAAAAACGTCCATCTGTTAGTAGAGCGACTGTACTGCCTAAACCGCGACCCATAATAGACGAAGTAGGAGCTAACATTTCTGGCATTCCTGGACCACCTTTAGGTCCTTCATAACGAATAACTACAACATGTCCTTCTCTTACTGCTCCATTATCAATCGCTTCTTGTGCTTCATCTTGAGAATCAAAGACAATTGCTTCCCCTTTAAATACTTCAATAACAGGGTCAACAGCACCTGTTTTAATAACTGCACCTTCTGGAGCAAGATTGCCGTATAAAATGGATAATCCTCCGACAGGACTGTATGGATTATCTTTTGGACGGATAACTTGTTCATTTGTAATGTCATAACCATTAACAAGTTCGCCCATTGTCTTACCTGTTATCGTAAAGCGATCCGGATGGATAGCATTAGGGATTTTCGTTAATTCATTAATAATGGCACTTATTCCACCAGCTTTATTGATATCATCCATGGAGATATCAGATGCAGGCATAATCTTCGCAAGATATGGAACACGGGCAGCAATTTTGTTAATATCTTCAAGGTTATAATCTATACCAGCTTCATTAGCAATTGCTAATGTATGAAGAACGGTATTCGTAGATCCCCCCATCGCCATATCAAGTGCAAATGCATCATCAATCGCTTCTTTCGTGATGATATCACGAGGTTTAACATCCTCTTCAATCATACGAACTAAATGTTTTGCCGCTTCACGTATCAATTCTTTACGCTTCTCGCTCGTGGCAACAACCGATCCATTCCCAGGTAGTGCTACACCTAACATTTCCATTAAACAGTTCATGGAGTTTGCTGTGAACATACCTGAACAAGATCCACAAGTTGGACAAGCATTGTTTTCAATATCGGTGAATTCTTCTTCCGTCATATTACCTGATTTATATGCACCAACACCTTCAAAAACAGATGTCAATGAAAGTTGTTTTCCGCTAGAGCTTTTACCAGCTTCCATAGGTCCTCCCGAAACAAAGACGGATGGTACATTCGTACGAGCAGCAGCCATTAACATACCAGGTGTGATTTTGTCACAGTTTGGAATGTAAAATACCCCATCAAACCAGTGTGCATTTATCACTGTTTCCGCACTGTCAGCAATTAATTCACGACTTGGTAATGAATAACGCATGCCGATGTGCCCCATCGCAATCCCATCATCCACACCAATGGTATTGAATTCAAATGGAATACCACCAGCTTCAATGATTGCTTCTTTTACGACATCTGCAAATTCACGTAAATGGACATGTCCTGGGATAATATCGATATAAGAATTGCAAACACCAATGAATGGTTTCCCTAAATCTTTCGCTTTTACCTTGCCAGTAGCATATAAAAGACTACGGTGAGGAGCACGGTCTACCCCAATTTTAATCGTATCACTTCTTCTCATCAGCAAACACACCCTTGATTTTTTATTTGTTTAATGTATTTTATATTGTATGTTGTCTGTTGTCAATGGTGTTGTATGACAAAAAAAGAACATCTTAGATGAAGCCAAGATGTCCTAAAATAAACTATTATTCAATCCCTAACTCTTCCATCGCATGCAAAATATGAATTTTCATTGCACTTTTTGCACCTTCAGGATTACGATTTTTCATAAATTCCATAATCATATTATGATCATTGATCGTGTCTTTAATTGCTAAATCTTTTTTCTTTGATAAAATAACTCCCTTATCGATAGCTTGGTAAATAACTGGCATCAGCTTTTCCATAAATTCATTATGGGTAGCCTTTACGATGGATTTATGGAACTTTTGTTCTACGGCTGTCCGATCCTCGTTGCGTTTAATTTTTTGTTCTATTTGCATTCCATAATCTAAAATACGCTTTAATTCAGTATCACTTGCTCGAACCGTCGCATAATAGGCAGCTTCTGGTTCAAAGATTAAGCGCATTTCATACAAATCTTTCGCATTTATTTTAGCATCTGCAAGAAAGCCCAGAGATTCTATATTATTTACATCAATGTCTTCTTTTACATATGTACCCTTCCCTCGTCTAATCTCTAAAATGCCATTAGTAACCAATATCCGGATAGCTTCACGAAGTGTTGTTCTACTAATATTCAACTCCTCCGATAATTCATTTTCGTTTGGAAGCTTATCACCGGGAAGAAATCTTTTCTCAATAGCAAGCATTGACATTATATCGTCTGCTACACTATCAGATAGCCTTTTTTGAATCATATACTTTATCACCCTATTTTCTTTCTAGTATAGCATATAGGTTGTGAGATCACATTTAAATTAATAATATATTATACCTTTCTGACTATATCTGTTGAAGTCCATTAGTGAATAACGCATTGTGTCTTTTTAATAGCTGATTTAAAAACGCTATTGCAATAAATGCAATAGCGTTTTTGGTTCAAACAAAACTATTAATAAGTTTACACTACCTATTTCATCTTCTTGGCTCTAAATAGTCTCCGTTTTCATAGCGTTCTTGCGCTTCTTCTAATAGCTTATCACCGCCACGATCTACCCACTCATCCACTACATTAGACCAATCATCAATTTCTTCAGCACCTGTGATCATCTTGGCCATATGTTCCATTAAGAACGGTGCAGGGACATCAGATTTTGATGATAGATTTGGCGTATCGTCTAAAGCCCTTAAACCAGGTATATACCGTATACCATCTCGACCTTCATTGGCTAAAATCGTATCATAGGTTTCCATTAATTGTTTACCTTCTTCTGACAACTCGAGTAAATTAGCATAATAGGTAGTATCTTTAATTAACCATAACCAACCAGTACGATATCTTTCTATATTTATTTCATCATTTGTTTCTGGTTGATGGTAGTTTACTTGGTCACCATCCATCTCATAGTCCTTATCTTCAATACCGTAGGAGAAAAAGGTTTCAGCTTCTTCTGATAGCATCCAATCTAGGAATTTTATAATTTCAACGGCTTTGTCCTCTGCTTCTTTATTAATCATGTAAGAGCGCGGCACACTACCGTAAAGATAATATCCTCCCTCTCCGTCTGTTCCTCTCGGAGAAGGAATAATTGCTAATTCACCGTCGGGAACACTCTCCTCCAATTGTCCTTGCCATTGCAGCAATTCATTTGCGTTCATACTCCACATACCAGCCTTACCAGAAAGCCCAGCATTTTTATAGTCATTATATTCATGTGTTAAAAATTCTGGGTGAATCAATCCTTCATCATACATCGTTTTGTAAGTCTGAATAGCAGTCGTCATATTTTCCTCATTAAAGAACTTCGGTTGCACCTGATTATCTACCAATTCCAATTGAGAATCATATGCGAAAGCATCAAATGCTCCAAAGAAAGTATCCGAATATTTAAATTCTGCTCGACCAGAGTATGGCTGTTCAATTCCCATTTCTTTAAATGTTCGCAATACATCTAACGTTTCTTCCACTGTCCAAGCTTCTTCCGGAGTAGTTGGAATAGGAATATCTGCTTCCTCTAATAAATCTGCTCTGACAATCGTAGCTCTTCTGGAAGGATTGCCCAAAAACTCCGGAATAGCATAAATAACTCCATCATCATAGGTTACCGCATCCCATGCTGCTTGCGGAATTTCTTCCAGTAAATTAGGTCCGTGTTCCTCTATGAGTTCGTCTAATGGCAGGAAAACACCAGCATCAACTGCGTCCCTCATCGTATCGCCACCTCCGTATGCTCCTGAAGTAGCAACGACATCTGGTATATCACCCGATGCAAACATTAGATCCATCTTTTGCTCAAACTCACTATGAGGTACTAATGTAATATCAAGATCCACATTAGTGATTTCCTCCAGCTTCTTCACATATTCATCCTCGTTAATGTTTGAATGATTTTCTACATGTATAAACCCTAATGTTCTCATCGAGATTGAAATATCTGTTTGATCACCACTATCTTCCCCTTCTGAATTATCCGGCTCTTCATTTTCTGATTCAGATTCATTCGTTTCACTTGATTGACATGCTGTAATCACCAAAAATAAGATACTTGCTACAATAAACAGTAACAACTTGTGTCCTAACACTCTACTTCTCATCAAAGACCTCCTTTAGTAATACAGATTATTTAGTACTTCTCAATTATATTTTGAAGCGCTTTCACGAAAAAGTGATTTCTTTAGGTAGTGTTGTGATTTCTTTTAATATATCAAAATCCCACAACTACTCTTTTAATGAACCTAACATTACCCCTTTCACAAAGTGTTTTTGTAATAAAGGATAAAGTAGTAATATTGGAACAATCGCTATTATAATAGTAGCCATTTGAATTCCTTCTGTTGAATTCATAAATTCAGTTGAGATGGTTGTTTCTACATCAATGGATAAATCATCTGATTGAATCATCTCTCTTAACTTTACTTGTAAAGGATACAAACGTGGATCATTTAAGAAATAAAGTGCATTTTGATAGCTATTCCAGTGGTAAACACCGTAAAAAATAGTCATTGTTGCCATTACCGGTTTTGAATAGGGAAGAACAATCCGGGTTAGAATCCCTAGCTCATTACAACCATCAATACGAGCAGCATCTATTAAAGATGCGGGAATTTGTTGAAAAAATGAACGCATAACGATAAAATTAAACGCGCTAATCGCATTTGGAATCAACAATGCCCATAGTGAATCGATCATACCTAATTGCTTAATAACTAAATATGTGGGTATTAACGGTGCTGAAAAAATCATGGTAAAAATAACACCTAATAAAATGATTCTTCTACCTTTATATTCAGGTCGCGACAATGGGTAGGCTAGTGATGCAGTAGCAATTAAATTAATCAACGTTCCGACAACGGTAATAAGTACCGTAATTCCAAAAGCTCGCCAAATAGATGCATCCTGAAATACATACTGATAGTTAATTAAATCAAATTCTACTGGCCAAAAAATCACTTTACCTTCTGCTACCGCACTCGAAGAACTAAACGATTTGGCAAGTATATGAATAATTGGCAAAACCATTGTCAAAGATAATATTCCTACAAATGAATAGTTAAATACATTAAATATTTTTCTACTTTTGCTGACTTTTAGACCCATTAGAATACCTCCTTAATATAAGCTATTTCCTGTTGCTTTTCTACTTAAGAAATTTGCGATAAATAATAGAAACAGCCCGATTAACGACTTGAATAATCCCATCGCCGTAGTTAAACTATACTGAGCATTTTGTAAACCTACCTCATAGATGTACGTGTCAATAATGTGACCTGTTCCTCCGTTAAGTGGATTTAAAAATGTATAGACCCTTTCAAATCCAAAGTCTAAAAATTGTCCTATCTGTAAAAGAAATAAAATAGTTATCGTTGGTAATAGCGAAGGTAAGGTTATCTTTATCGTTTGTTGCCACCGGTTTGCACCGTCTACTTTGGCTGCTTCATAAAGTTCAGGATTAATACCAGACAGGGCAGCTAAATAGATAATAGTCCCCCACCCTATACTTTGCCATATTCCCGAACCAATAAGTATTGGCCTTGTATACTCTTCACTGCCAAAAAAGTAGATAGGATTAAAGCCTAACGACTCAATTAAATTATTAACAATACCATTTGATGGAGACAATATCGTCATAAATAACCCACTAATGATTACCCATGAGAGAAAATGTGGCATGTAAACTACTGTTTGAATAATTCGCTTATATAAAACAACTCTTAATTCATTTAGAAGTAAAGCTAAAATGATAGAAGCAGGAAAGTTAAAGATAATATCATAAAAACTTATAATAAATGTATTTCTTATGATGTTAAATATATCCGGATTATCAAACATCGCTATAAAATGTTTAAAGCCAACCCAAGAGCTATCAATAAATCCTGCAAAGATGTTATAATCTTGAAATGCGATAATCGAACCAGCCATTGGAACGTATTTGAAGATAAAAAAATACAATATCCCTGGAATAGACATTAAATACAATGCTTTATATTTTTTTATATGTGCCCAATTCTTCCTTTTTTTCGTATTAACCTTAGCAACCGTTTCTGTTGGTAATGGATTCATATGATTTCCCCTCCTTTGAAATAAGATAGTTATCAGCAAACGTTTTCATTTTTTGTTTTTTTAAACCTAACGCCAACCTATCTTCTAATCTCATTAACTGCCACCTCCAATTGGATACATCATTTCTGTTACCTCTAATCCTACTGTTTCTGAATAACTGTATCTATGGGTTTGTTTAACATCATTTGTGTTTTTTTTAGTTAAAAAGGAAAGTGAGAGAAGGTAACCCTAAAGTGCCCCAGCAAAGTACAATTCTCAAAGCTGAAGAATGAATGGATTACTATACAAACATATTAAGGCAAAAATAAAAGGCAAGAGTCCGATAGAATATCATACTCTTGCCCAAGTCTCCTTTTCGGGGGCACTTCAAATCAACTACTGATTCATATGCTGTTTTTATGGTAAACCTATTTCCTCACATTTCATTGGATATTATATTGGATGGAACTTTTATAGTAATTCGTGTTCCTTTATCCAACTCACTCTCCATTTGCAGTCCGTAGTTATCTCCAAAAAGTAATTGGATCCTGCGATGAATATTCTTTAAACCAATTCCTGAAGCACCATCCATAATTTGATCATTGTCCGTTGCATTTAAGAAATCTCTAATTTCCTGTAAGCGTGAAGAGGCTATACCTGCACCGTTATCCTCTACTATCACATAAAATAAATCGTTCTCTTCTTTTGCATCAATTGTAATTTTGCCAGCTGTTTGCCCATCTACCATCCCATGTTCTATCGCATTTTCCACAAGAGGCTGCAAACTTAGCTTCACTGTATCTTTAAGCAGAAAATCAGGATGAATCAACACATCCAATTCAAAATTTTTTCTCATTCGGTGCTCTTGGATAGTTAAATAACTTCTAATATGATCTAACTCATCTACTAATTTAACCACTTCCAGATTCTTTACAGAATAACGAAACATATATGCCAAAGATTCGGCAATCTCTGATATTTCATCAGATCCTCTAATAAGACCATAGGCATTCATTGTTTCTAACGTATTATAGAGAAAGTGTGGATTAATTTGCGATTGAAGAGCCTGTAATTCATTTTTCTGCATTTCTATTTCTCTTTCCTGTACTTTTAATTGCGCCTTCTGATTCTGGAGCTCGGCATGATAGACTTTATCTATTAATTTCGTTAATTCTTCAATCATATGGTTATAACTTCTCACTAAACTAACAACTTCATTAGTCCCCTCCATCTCAGGGACTTTGGACCATATACCTTTTTCCATCTTTTTTAAATGATGCTGTAAGAGGTGAATTGGTTTCACAATACTCCTTGTAAAGTAAAAAGCCAAGATAGAAGCAAGCAAAAGAGAAAGCCCACCTGAAATAAAAGCAGTTACCCTTATCCCTGAAATAGGCTCGTATAACTCTTTTTCAGGAACAGACGTAACTGTTTTCCAGTTAGTTAGGTTAGACGTCTGATAATAGTAAAACATCCGTTCATCATCCCAAGTTGACATAAAGGAACCATTTTGTTCTTGTTCTATAGCTGCTTGGGTTTTGGAGCTAATATAAGAGCCAAACAAACTCGAATCAGGATGATAAATAACTTGACCTTCATCGTCCAGAATCATCAAGTCACTTCCTTCACCAATATTAGCCATCGACCAAAATTCTTCAATGCTAGATAATGTTAGATCGACACCTAAAATACCTCTTGGTTCAAAATTTGAACCTCTTATTTTTCTGGTAAAAGTGATGACGATTTTTCCATCCATTGTCTTTCTGGCTTTAAAAACTACTTTGCCACTATCAGGAGCGATTTTATTAAGTTCGTCATAGACTTTATCAACCGGGAATGGATCAAGTGGTGAATAGTAACGGTCTTCCGATAATATCGACCGGCCTTCATCGGTTATTATATAAATAAGATCAATTGCAGCGTTCTGCTCAGTAATACGATTCATATTATCTACTATATCACTGTACACCTGATACCTTTCCAATTCTTGATTAAATCCTAATTCGATAAAATCCTTAACATTACGATCTGTAACTAATGGTAATGTTATCTTTTCATATTCTTCAAGGAAACGGTCTACCTGTAAATTGGTTACCATTATATTCTTACGAAGGTATTCACCTACTTGATCTTGAATTGAATTAGCCGCCCTACTATAGATAATGATGGAAGATATAAACAAGGGAATTAAAATAGCTATTAAGAAAAATAGAAATAATCGCTGAAACAAATTCATGGCTTGGAGCCATCTAATCATGAGGTAATCCCCAATTGCTGCTTATATTCTGAAGGTGTAACCCCTGTATATTTTTTAAAGCTTTTCGTAAAATGAGCTAAATCACTATAGCCGATTTCATTGGATATATCAATTATTCTCATTTCGTTTTGTTCTATTAATTGCTTCGCCCACTCCATTCTTATTTTCCTCCTGAAAGCAACAAAGCTTTCACCTGTTTCTTTCTTGAATAATTGGCTAAAGTAAGTTGGATTAAAACCGAGCTTATCCGCTACATCTGCCAAGCTTAACCGCTCACCTAAATGGGATTGAATATATTCTTTGGCAGCATCGATCGGATCTATTATGTTGCCCTTTCGTCTTAATCTGATGGAATTCATAATCTCTAGACATCGATTCATAAAAGCAGCATCTAATTCTTTTTTCGTATGGCCTATTACCGTAAAATCATCTTCTCGTAATTCTTGTATACCTTTTTCACGCAAACGGGTAACCAGTAGCAGCAAAATCTCCTCAAGTGATTTTTGATAAATGAGAACATCGATCGACTGGTGTGGTAATTTACAGGTCCAATTGATAAATTGTTGACTCACCCTATCTTCATTTAACATCCAAATCGAATCCTCTAACTCCTCGATAATGTCCTGAGATTGTGTAATACTGACAAATGAATTAATCAATTCATTTCTATTTTTCATCAAGCGATCGATTGTCTCATTCATTTTTTTCTTTGTTACCGGTTTTAGTAAATAGTCTTTCACGCCGTTTTTTAGTGCTTCTTGTGCATATTCAAAGTCATTGAAACCAGAAATAATAACCCATTGTGTTATCGATTTTTGTTGTGTCCACTTTTTTACTAATTCTAAACCGTTCATTTTGGGCATTTTAATATCAGTAAATATAAAATCAAATGATTGCTTATTTAAACATTGATTGGCTTCCTCCCCATCCTGTGCGATGCAAATATTTGGTACTTCATTATTTGGATATTTATATTCCTTTAACAGAAAAGAAATCCCGTTTACAATCATTGGTTCATCTTCAATAATTAATAAATCCAATATAAACACCCCCAATTTTTATATCCTCTTATAGAAAACGCTTACATTATGGTACCATAAATTCTGAAAAAGTGGAATGTATCCCCTTAACATGTTCATTATTGTATCCAAAGTATTGGTTGACGTATAGCGATATTTCTCCTTACTTCTGGATTAACTGGTTCGATATTAAGCCTGTTCCACAGATCCATATATTCTTGTTTTTGTAGTGCGCGCCCTGCCAATAACAGCGATGGGACTCGTGCCGGCCATCCATCAAAATGTTCTACATCATCTGGATAAGGCCATTTAGATTTATCTTGTAAGTAGGGAAATAAAAAGGCTAATCCTTTTTGAATACCTCTGCCATCTTCTAATTGAAATTCCCACAGATTTTCTTTTGGTCTCGTTAATAAATGAGTTAACGTTACCATGTTGTCGAGAACGAAAATAGAATAACTATATGGTTTAGTACGTGTAAGTTCACGAGGAAAGCTACCATCTGCTGCCATTTGATTCGGAATCAAATTTAACTTATATTGCTCTCGACAAAAGCGCAGCATTTCCTGGTCCTCCACTAATGTTGCAAAGCTTGCCGCTTGAACATACCAGCAGACACTATGATTATTGGTTGCCTTTCTTTCATCAAGTCCATAGTGATGGGTGTTCATCCAGTTCAAATAATCCTTAAACCATTGCTTCAAGGCTACTAATATTTCGTTAGATAATGCAGACGATGATTGTAGTATACGTATCGCCATCGGAATATCCACTAAATGTAATGTATCGATAATCCCAGTACCTCGACCTGTACAAACACCTGGAATAGCTTGAGCATAACGAAGGTGTGGATTCATTCTCGTTGTTTTTTCTAAGAAAAATGTGGTGAGAAAATCTACCGCTTTTTTCGCAAATAACTCCTTGCCAGTAAGCAAGTAACCTGCAGTTAAATGGGCTACATTGGTTCGCATACATCGTAAGATTTTTCGATGGGAAAAGAAATTATCAGGATTCGACTCACCATCCCGCCGGATGTATGGAAGTCCATCTTCAGCATCAGGATTGGGCCACCAATAATCACCATTAGAATAGAAGTCATGCTCATTACCTGGACTTTGATTGGAAACGGCATCCGTGATAGACATCGGGGTTTTATTTAATGCTCCGTTTGCCTTTTCTATAATCCAATTCAGATAATCTTCAGAAAATAACGATGACCCTTTTTCTATTTGTCTATACATGGTAGGTAACTCCTCCTTCGTTGGTACAGCCTTATTGGATTAACTTTTATGCTTGCCTTTGAAATTCTTCACGAAATACTTGCCATTGTAGGGGTCTGTTGTTCACATACCGTTCTAACTCTAAAAACATGTAATACCCCATTCTTGCACATTCTGCCCCTTGACTTCCTGCAAGGTGAGGAGTTAATACAATATTTGGTAAATAATATAAAAGAGAATTCTGATCTGGTGGTTCTGGATCTGTGACATCCAATATTGCTGTAATATCTTGACGTTGGTTTAATACTTGGATCATCTCATTTTCTTTAACAATTGCCCCTCTAGCTGTATTAATAAAACAAGCATTAGGCTTTAACATTTGGAAATGCTCCCCCGTAATTAACCCTCTTGTCTCTTCAAGTAACGGCGTATGCAAAGAAACAATATCTGATAGTTGAAAAATATCTTCGAGATCACATAGTTCTACCCCTAACTCTTTAGCTTCTTCTTGATTAGCGAATGGGTCGTAAGCAATTACCTTTAGATCAAATTGTTTTAATAATTCACAAACCCCTTTACCAATCGTACTTAGAGAAATAATACCAACTGTACTTCCGAAGCTACCGAAGATATCATAGGGTTTGCTTGGGTAGATTTTATCCCGTTGAATATCTCTAACAAACTGCCAGCCATTTTTGAGACAAAATAAAATTTGTGACACTGTAAATTCCATAACTGGAACAGCATTCGCATGGACTGCATTGGTTATGATTATATTTTTATCCCACATTTCATCTGTTACCATCTTCTTTAATGAACCAGCCGCATAAAAAACAGCTTTCAATTGAGGTGCATGTTGGAGTAATCGATGATCTATTCTAGGTCCGCCCCAGCCGGATAAAATCACATCAATATCATTTAACACCGTGTAATCTTCTTGTAGCATTGCTGGTGTAAGTAGTGGTTCCATCACTTCTACTAATGATTCAATTTCCTGTCTTATTTTGGGTGGATAGACTAAATCAAAAGATTTATCACTCATGATATACATTGCTTTCATTGTGATCGGACTCCTTATCATAGTTAAAGAGTCAATCCTGACTCTTTAACTAGTTATTATCGCCTTAATTCGGTCAATATTGTGTTGTAGCGAAGCTTTTGTTGATAAAACCCCACTAAAGTCTTCCATGCCAATGTATCCATCATATCCAACAGCTTTTAGATCAGAAAAAACTTGTTGCCAATCTACTACTCCTTTTTCTAACAAACACCAATTTGCTTCCCATTGAGTCGATCCATCCGCCTGTTGGCCGATTATTTCCCAACTAGCATTTTTTACATGAACATGCGCTAAGTATGGTCCTAACAATTCCATTCCCATGCGATGGTTTTCATATCCTTCTTTGACCATGTTACCTGGATCATATAAAACACCAATATAATCTGGATCAAACTGGTGAACTAACTTATAGGCCAGAGCTGCACTTGGTGTTATGGTGTTATGATGGGTTTCTACAAGACCCTTCACTTGATAATGCTTACACATTTGCTCTACTTCTGATAAATAACGAATTCCTTCTTGATATAGATCATGATAATTTTGAGATCGATTGTATTTTGGAACACCTACACGAATGGATGATGCTCTTAGTTTTTGAGCGACTTGTAATACACGCTCAGTTGCAGCTATATCTCCAGCTGTTAAGTAAGGCGTGACACTAGTATTTTCCAGACCATAATCTTTCGTCCATGCTAATAAGTCAGTCAATTCTCGTTCTGTTACGTCCGGGGAAATCGTACATAAATTATTGCGCCAAAAGCTTGGTGTTTCTTGTTTTATATCATTTGGTGTTTCTTTAAATCGCCATTCTACTCCGTCGTATCCCGTTTCTTTTAAATAAGTAATCACTTGTGCTGGTGTAACATCTGGTGTCATGACTGTAAATACAGAAAATTTCATCTTCCATCCACCTCTCCTGAAACAGATTATATCCTAATAGCTTCCTTCTACATGTAAGGCAATATTATTATCGGTTTTTTTCACCTTAGAGTTTTTGATTTTATCCTGTAAATACTGATAATAAAGCTCTTCATCAATTGGCAGGTTCACCCAATCATCTAGCCAAGCAGACAGTTGCATTGCATTGGAGAGAGATAGTCCTTTAATTCCTTCTTCACCTGGAGCCAACAGTTCTGTCCCTTTTAAAATGGCATCGATGAAATTCTGCGTAATACCTGGATGTGCCGTCTCTTTCCCTTTTATAGGTATATCTACTCTCCAGCTCTCAGGAGTTCCAAATCCTCCTTGGTAGGTTTGATTAAATTCAGGTTCAGAAACACGTAATCTCCAAAAATCTAATTTTCCGTTTTCTACAACTACTTTTCCTCGATCCCCTGTTATTTCCAGTCGATTTGTCCCTGGTGCCTCCGAAGTAGTTGTAATAAACACGCCTGTCGCCCCATTTTCATATTCTGCAAATGCGGTTACTTCATCTTCTACTTCAATATCCCGATGCTTTCCAAAGTAACAAAACGCTCGTATTCGTTTTGGCATCATCCCTGTCATCCATTGCCATAGATCTAATTGGTGTGGGCATTGATTAATTAAAACGCCTCCTCCTTCACCAGCCCATGTTGCTCGCCAACCACCAGAATCATAGTAGCTTTGTGACCTGTACCATGTCGTAATAATCCAATTTATCCGACGAATATTTCCTAATTCTCCTGTTTGAATTAAGTCACGTAATTTTTGATAAAGTGGATTCGTGCGTTGATTGTACATCATCGAAAATATCTTTCCACTTTGCTGAGCAGCTTCATTCATCTCACGTACTTGCTTGGTATACACTCCTGCTGGTTTTTCGCACAAGACATGAAGACCGTGTTCAAATGCCTTGATCGCTAAACGGCTATGGTCATAATGAGGTGTTGCAATAATCACTGCATCGATTAATCCGGACGTAAAAAAAGTCTCTTCATCAGTAAAAACCCGTACACTCTTATTCAAATGGTCTCTTAAAAATCCAACCCGTTCTGCATCAGTTTCCAGTACGGCTGTTAGTGATGCCCCTGTAATTAGTTGATCTTGCAAATATGTGGCATGTCTTTTTCCCATTGTCCCTACACCAATAATACCAATTCGGACATGTTGCATAGTTTATACTCTCCTTCCAATTACATCGCTATTTATTACCAATAAACACATTTCGAATGATAGCGCTGACATTTTATATCAAACCACCTCCATGAATCCCTTCACTGTACATTAACTTAATATTACCTTTTCTCACTTTTCATTTCTTTGGGTTTGTTTTACTCTATTTGTGTTTTTTTTAGGTCCCGACAGAAATACGAATCGTCCAACCATTTATTCCTTGATAGTTTCACAGTCAATCATTACGTGTAATGTATCTCCTTTTGGTTCATTTCGTAAGGCAAATGCATCTGCAACTTGATCAAGTGAGAAAACATCGGTGATCATTTCTTTGGTATTGACTAGTCCATCTAAGACCAATTGAAGACTTTGATCAAAATATCGCCGATTATCTATATCACGTTTCGGTTCAGTGGAAAAAATATCTAATCGTTTTTTGTGTACTTTAAAGAAGTCAATCGATTGATTGCATGTACCTATACAACCATACATTACTATCTTTCCATTTTGCGCCGCTACATCAATAGCATCCACCATTCCATCTCCTTCAAGTAGTGCAGGGACAACAATATCAAAACCATCTGGAAAATCATCTTTTATAATATCTACTGTTTTTGTACTTGGAGTAGGAATTTTATACGTATGGGTAGCACCGTACTTTTTCCCCAACGCTAATTTCTCCTCAAATAAGTCTGTTACAACTAAATTTCGCGGGCTAAACAAACTAATAACCTGTGTAAGTATAAGTCCACTAACACCTTGCCCCATGATTAACACATCCTTATTAGGAGAAATATCTGCAATTTCTGCTGCATGTATCACACCTGGAAGTACTTCGATTAGCGACCCTTCTATCAACGGAAAATCTTGCGGAAGTACTTTCACTGAAAATGGCTTACAACACACATACTCCGCAAATGCTCCCCAGACATAACGAAGTGCTACCTGATCTCCTTCTCTTATTCCAGTCACATTTTCTCCAACTTTATCAATTACACCGGCCACCTCATGACCTAATCGGGTTGGGTAACTGATAAATTCAGGTTCTCTATCCCCCCGAAATACTTCCAGATCACTTCCACAAATACCAACCCACTTGATCTTTACTCTTATTTCTCCTTCTTTTGGCTCTGGTATTTTTGCACGCTTGATTTTTATATCTTCAACATCCTTCATCACAGCACATTTCTGTGTACCTGGACCATTTGATTCTACTAATTCCATGGGAGGTACTGACATTCTTTTTACCATCTGATCACTATCCTTTCTATTTTATTCCCCCTTATTTTACGGCTGACGAACGATTATGAGAATGAACTATCCTCATATTTCCTTATCCAAAAATCAGAGAAAAAAGACTGTCCCAAAATAACGGGGGAGTTATTTTTGAGACAGTCTTAATAGATAGGATGATAGTTATTCTTGTTTGACGATCCTCCATTTATTCGTAAAATTATCGGAAAACACAATATCTTTACCTATGAAATCCACAAGGTAATCTCTATATGTGCTCGGGGACATTCCAAGTCTTTTATGAAATAACCGAGAAAAGTATGGTGGAGTCATACCAATTTGCTGGGCTATTTCAGATACAGACATACTCGAATACTCCAGATAATAACATGCATGATGGATACGAATTTCTTGCAAGTATTGGATCGGCGACATTCCAACCTGTTCCTGAAATATTTTTATAATATAGTGTGGATTGTAATTAAAACGATTAGCTAATTGTTTTAAATTGATTTTTTGTGCATAATATTTCTCTACATAACTGACGATGGGGTGTTGTGTGGGTGTTAAGGATAACGGTAACCCTTGTCTATTTTCAAATGTAGTATATCTAGCATGTGATGAACTTTCACTTTCTCCAAATTGAGCAAGTAATGAAATAAACGTACTTTTAAACCCTGCATCAATTCTGGATAGTTTATACTGATCTGAACAATGATCAACTGTTCTTGCTATTTGATACCATTTCTTCAGTTCTTCCAATTCGTCCGCCGGGCAGTCCCCGACCATATTCTTTTTCCTCAGCATTTGTTCCATTTCTTTATTTAAAATTCGAAATTTAAAATCTATCGTTATAGCAGGTTCTGTGAAGCTGAATTGATGTAGAATGCCTCGGTGGAATAAATAGATCTGTCCCTTAGTTAATGGATATGACTTCTCATCGATTACGGTCTTTCCTTTGCCTGAAAGGATGAGTAATACTTGGTAGAATTGATCATGCTTATGTTGATTGACACCTGATCCAGATTCATAATCCACCCTTGCTGTCCACAACATCTGTAAATGACTATCGCGTAACATGCTTACTTCAGCCTCCTCTATCCATTATTATTTGCTATTATATACGGTTTATCGTAATTAGCAAACTTTGAAAATATGAAGATTGGATAAAATATGATGAGGAACCGCTATAGAAATACAGTCTAATGCTCTCTAAAATAAGGATTATTAAAAATTATTCTCTGAAAGGATGAGTTGATGAAACAAACGGCTATGTATACCTCTGGGATCAAGCGATCATTTTATTTGACACTGTTGTTCTTTATAAGCATTTTTATGTTTCTTTTTTTACCAACCATTATGAAAGCAGAAAACAATGATAGTGTTCTTCATCTTGACTTTGAAGAAGGTACAGAGAGTTTTAATCTTAATGAAAGTGTCGAAATAGTCGACGGAATAGCTCAAGCTACTATACCAAATCCGACAGAATACCAATTTGCTCGAGTAATGGTAACTCCTGTTAACAGTAACGATTCACTCTTTTCCGTTGAAAGCACTCAAAATAAGGTAAGCTATCGTATTAAAGTCACAGGGCATGAAGCTGCTGAAGTAGACTACATCGCTTTTCGTTTGAAAGGAACCAATAATACGCAAACCTTTATCACTTTACACAGAGACATTGAATTGGATCAATGGTATGAAGGAGAATTTACCTTAAATGAAATGACTGCTAGTGATGGTAAAAACAAATTTTCCATTGGGGATGAAATAACGGAGGTTCGATCAGATGCAAAAAACCATATCGAGGAAGAAAATCCAATAACCATCCATGTGGACTATATGCATATCGATCCACCAAATCCTGAGGATGAAAAAGATCCAGACGTTATCGAACTGGAACAAACATTACAAAATCAAGTTGCTAACGCTCAACCAGGAGATGAAATCATCGTACCAAATGGAACTTATCAAGATTTCGAAGCCACTTTAACAGGAAATGGTGTAGAAAATAACCCGATAACAATCAAAGCTGAAACACCAGGTGAGGTTATATTTACCGGTAATGTCCATATTACATTAATGGGAGACTACCTTACATTCAGAGATTTCCATTTTGATCAGGCTAATCCTTCAGGTCACAATTATGTTCTCGGGTTAAGCGGTTTATCCCATAGCCGTATTACAGGAAACTTTTTTCATAATTCTGGCCCAACAGATCCATATGCTGGTGTGATTCGGGTTCGAAACAATTCTCAATATAATCGAATCGACCATAATACGTTAAAAGGAAATGTATCCATGGGTATCGCCATACGAGTAAATGACAATAACAACCTTGAAAACCAATATAACAAAATTGATCATAACTATTTTAAAGATATCCCGGAAGTAAATGAAATATATCCTGAGGAAGGGAATAATGGCTTGGAATCTATTCAAATTGGGCAAGGTTATGGATATGAACAAGTAGACGTCTATACAACGGTCGAATCCAATCTTTTTGAGAATATTATTGGCGATGGTTCAGAAATTATTAGTAATAAGACAGCCAATAATGTCTATCGCGACAATACCTTCAAAAACTCTGATTCTGGTTTTACGCTACGCTTCGGGGCTAACAATACCGTAGAAGAGAACGTTTTCCTTCGTACAAAATTCGGTATTCGTGTAACAGACGAAAATCAAACGATTAATAATAATTATATGTATCAAGTAGGGCAAGGAATTCGTGTCCTAGCTGGACGCCATGACGCAGAAGCTGAACAGGAAAGACAAATGAACTATATTCCTGTTCAACACGCTACTATATCGAATAACGTTATCATGTATCCTACTTCCCAAGCAATTGTGGTAGGTGATGGATTCAGTTTTAATCCTTCTTCCCAGTACACCTATTACGAACCAAAAGATAGTATGATCACGAATAATCGTATTGTTCTAAATGAAGGGGAAGCCATTCATCAGGTAATTGGTGAAAACATTCATTATGAGAATAACCGGGTTGAATTAATTGGAAATGATGCAGCGATCGGTAATATAGAGACTGGTCTCCAAAAGCAGAAATTAAAAATGAACTACGATTCCAATTCACAAATTTATCATACGAAAAAAGGGAAAGATCATCCCATTCCATTAACCATTTCAGATGTTGGTCCAACAAATAAATGGTGGTTGAAAGGACTAAAAGAAACGTCTGATCAATTAGAAACAATTGACCAATCATCCATTAATGAGAACACAGTCACTAATTTAATTAAAAAGAACTCAGAAATACAAGTAAATGGACACCCGTCCAAACTTATTCCACATGTATTAGAAGGAAAAGATTATGTTGCTTTTGATATTAAGGCGAGTAATGATGATTTTCCGGTCTGGGACACATTAAAAATGACATTGTTTGAAGAACATGGAGTCGAAGAATGGAGCGCGGAAATTGGGTCTATTTCTGAACAATGGCACCATGTGATCATACCTTTGGAAGAATTTTACCTATCTAGTTTTGTTAATGGCAATACGTTTAAAGATAAACGTGAATTACATTCGATGAAGCTTCAAACATTATCAGGAATTGATGTTGAAGTTAAAAACTTTAGCACCGGACAATTTCACACCGAGGATTTTACAATTAATGAGGATAACATTCAACTTGGCATAGGCGTTGATAAGAATTTGTCTGATCTTGTTACACATGCTACCTATAAAGGAGGTTATCAGGCCACAATATCTGCTGAAGAAATTATATGGGAAGCAATGGATGAAGACCTATTAACAATCAACAAAAGAACTTTAAGCGCTGTTGGAGAAACGGGAGAATCAGCAATAACAGCTACTTATCGTAATAGGACCATTGAAATCCCCGTTGAGATTATCATCCAAACGATTATAAACGTGGAAGCTAGTGATGAACCACAACCAGAAAACAGCAAAGAAAATACGATTGATGGTGATTTATCTACACGTTGGTCAGCAGAAGGCGAACAATGGATTATGTACGAATTACGTGAAGAACTGCTTATTAACCAAGTACAACTTGCCTGGATGAGCGGTGATGAACGAAAATCCTATTTTGATATTGAGGTTTCCACCGATGGCAGCTCTTGGACCGAAGTATTCAGTGGCGAAAATAGTGGTGAAACCATCGAGTTAGAAACCTATTCCTTTGAAGAAATACCTGCAAAATATGTAAGGATTATTGGCCACGGTAATTCGGAAAATAATTGGAATAGCTTGACGGAAGTGTTAATTCCAGAGATCGAGGACTAAACATCTCAGAGGAATCTATATTCTAAGAAAAGCGCAGATCGCCCGTTTAGAAACGTAGCGACTTCAGAATCAACTGAGATAAAGGAATCAAAGTGAGCTTTGCGAACCGATGATGACTTATCGTAGGGCCATTTGTGAAGTCGCCTAGTTTCTGGGCGCTTGGAGCTAAATAAATACCCAACTTTTCTTTCCTTCTTATCAAAAAACACGGAAATGTCTTTAATCACTGACATTTCCGTGTTTTTCATTGTGCAAAAATATCTAGCTGCTTCTCATTACAATCTAAATCAGGAATACAAGGTTCTTCTTTTTGTATAATATTAGTCACGAATACGGAAACTGTTTTCGATGATGTTGAATCGAAATCCACTTTGTTGTCGTAAAGGCGTCTAAACTCCATTCCCCGTTTAATCTTCCAACACCAGAATTTTTCATGCCTCCAAAAGCAACATTTGGTTCATCATTAATCGTACCATCATTAATGTGAATCATACCTGTTTCCATTTGTTTGGCAAGTTGTGCTCCTCTTTCGATATTTTCTGTGTGGACAGCACCACTTAATCCATATGTCGTGTCATTAACGATTTCAATTATTTCTTGATCACTAGCAGCTTTTATTAAACTAACAACTGGTGCAAAAATTTCTTCCTTAGCAATTTGCATTTCTTTTGTAACATTACCGAAAACAACAGGTTCTACGATGTTGCCTCGAATCTCCCCTTTAATCAGAGGGGTTGCACCTTCTTTAATACCTTCTTCAATAAGTTTGGAAGTAGCTTCTACTTGCTTTTCATTGATAAGTGGGCCAATAATTGTTTTATCGTCATTTGGATCTCCACAAGTTAACTCCGAAACTTTCGCTAAGTACTTCTCAACAAAGTTATCATACACTGCTTCATGAATAATAATACGATTGGCAGACATACAAATTTGCCCTTGATGTGTAAAACGACTAAACACAGCAGCACTCACCGCTAAATCAATATCTGCGTCATCAAGTACGATTAATCCACTATTTCCTCCTAATTCCAAATGTACTTCCTTTAAATGTTTACCGGCTACACTACCGATATGCCGACCAACTTGTGTAGAGCCAGTAAACGATATTGATTTTGGAATAGGATGTTCTACAAATGCATCACCAATTTCAGATATCTCCGTTGTTACCACATTTAATAATCCTTTTGGTAATCCTGCTTCCTCGAAAATTTTCGCAATCATGGTTCCACCAGTAATTACGGTATGTTCATGCGGCTTTAACACAACTCCATTTCCTGCTGCTAAAGCTGGAGCAACAGATTTCATCGATAAAAAGAACGGGAAATTAAACGGGCTGATCACACCTACGACACCTATCGGTACACGATACACTCTATTTTCCTTACCATCCGTAACAGAAGGGAGAATTTTCCCTTCCATCCGCAAAGGAAAGGTTGCCGCTTCCTTCAACATATTCTTCACAAGACCAATTTCAAATTCAGCCTTTAACCGAGTACCACCAATTTCTTTGGTAATGATTTGAGCGATTGATTCATGTTTTTCTTCTATGACAAGAACAGCTTTTTCAAAAATTTCACGTTTGACAGCTGGATTCACTGCTTCCCAATCTTTTTGGACTCTCTTAGCTGATTGATAAGCTATTTCAACATCTTCTATATTTGCTGCTTGATAGCCTGCCAAAACCTCACCATTATAAGGGTTTTTATTTTCCATCTTAAGACTGCTCTTTCCTTCTCTCCAACTACCATCGATATATTGACTATGTAAAGTTTGAAAATCTAACACCACAAGACCTCCTAGTTTTCTTTTACTGCTACGTTCTTCTCTGCAAGATCTGCTAACACTTGAACATTGGAGTTAACTTCCTCCATTGTTGCTGTTAGTTCTTGAATAGATGCTGCTTGTGAGTCAGATTGCTCGTTCACATTTTGGATACGTTCGTTTAGATTACTTATAGCATTCTTTATCTCATTCGTTATCGATTGAATTTCATTCACTTGTTCTTTTGAGTTATTTGCCATCTTTCTAATTTCATCTGCTACCACTGCAAAGCCTTTACCATGCTCGCCGGCACGAGCAGATTCTATAGAAGCATTAAGTCCTAACAAATTACTTTGCTCCGCAATTTCTTTAACCACATTAGACATCTTCTCAATGGTTTCCGCACTGTTACTAACTGTGTTGGCTCTGTCAGAAACCTGATGAATATCAGTGGAAAGTGTATTAATGGCATTTGCCATATCTTCCACTGTTTTTGTGACATCATCCATCACTGTCGAAAGATTGCTTGATGTTTCATTTAATTTTTGTGCATCTGCAATACTTTGTCCAACTCCGACTCCACCAATTACGTTACCTTCCTCATCATGCAAGGGAATTGCCCTAGCAATTAAATGTACTCCAAATAATTCAGACGGAACAGCAGCCGCTTGATTTTTATTCTCTCTAATTGCTTTTGTCACAATATCTCCATCCATTAAGGGATCACCAGGCTGAACATTGAGAGAAAAATTTTGAGCAGGGTAATTAATGATTAATTTTTCTGCATCATAAATGCCAATGGTAATATCGTCATTAATGAGCGTTTGTAAAAATGGGCCTACTCTAACAAAAGCCTGTATTATTGGATGATACTGTTCTACGTTGACTTCCATTTTATTCCTCCTTTAGTGCTTACACTTTTATATCGGATAATATTGTAAATTATTAAGTAGCTTTTGGATGTGTAAAGGTGAATGTTTTCGGATATAAAAGGAATACATAAGTAAAGTACCATCGTAAGCGAAAGGAGTGTATATGTGAGAACATTACTAATCACATCCCATCCAGACATGATCGAATCAGGTAGTCAACAATACTTCTTAAGCTCCATAAAAAATCAAGAAGACATAACCATTCACCATTTAGAGAATCTATACTCAAAAAGGGAAATAGATGTAGTGAAAGAACAGGAATTATTAAAAAAACACGACCGGATTATTTTTCAGTTTCCTTTTTATTGGTATAGTGGAACACCCCTTTTAAAGAAATGGCAAGATGAAGTTTTGGGAGAAGGTTTTGGATATGGTACTAGAAGAAAGCCACTTGCTGGAAAGGAATTTGGTTTAGTTATGATGATTGGTGTAGCTGAGAGAGAATATCAGGCAGGCGGCGAGGAACTATTTACGATAAGTGAACTTACTAAACCATTTCAAGCAATGGCAAATAAATTAGGAATGATTTATCTGAGACCACTATCCGTTTTTCAATTTTTTTATATGGAAGAAGAACAGAAAATGAACATCTTAATTAGGTATTGGCAGTTGCTTACAATGGAAAAGGATATTAGTCTAGCTACCAGAGAGGAATGGCTAATCGAACAATTGCAGAAAGTTGCCGAACATACTACTGAAACAGGTACCTTAACATTTGCTATGGAGCAGATTCAAGAAAATCGAGTTAAAATAGACGAACTAAAAATGGTGTTAGACGATATGTTTCTTGAATAGGAGGAAAAAGTGATGGAAGAAAATGAATGGATGATTCATCAATTACAACAAGTCTTTGATCGAACAGATGATTACTATCAACGTACACTAATAAAGGCAGCACAGGATATAATTGAAGAACAAGAAAGACGGATGGACCAAATGGAAGGCGAAATGGAAGGCACGATTTGGAGTCCAAGAAAATGGCGTGAATAAAGTGAAACTTCCATAAGTGTGGGGGTTTTAATCCCCCACTTATGGAAGTTTTTAGTATTTATATAAACTAATCCTTTGTCTTACATCGATAGCGCTTTATTTGCCAGCATCATATCATTTTGTAACAGTTTTGCTAAGTCATAAGATGGATATAACCCGTTTTGATACATATAAGTATATATACGTTCATGACAGGTAACCGCTAGATTCATTTGTTTCTTTAACACGTTTCTTAATGCTGGTGTAGCTACTTCTGTAATGGCAATCCCATAATTTCTTACAGCTGTTTTGGCAAAGGCTAATAAATCCCCTGCATAGAAACTGTCTGAAATACGGTATTCACTGGAAGGACCAGGGTGTGGTGCATAAGGATAAAATTGAAGCAGTTCATTTAAGTTCATTTCCAATTCTTTTATCGTTTGTAGATAGATTTTTTTCAATGTAGGATCTTGGATTTGATTTAATCCCATTTTTAATTTCATTAAACCAACTGATTGGAATGCAACTAATTCATGCATTTCTAGTGTTTCGTGCCATGCAAGTGTTTGATGATAAGTGTTATCCACTTTGTATCGCTCCTTTTTTTATTATTACTATGTAGTCTATGTGCAGGAACTAATTTAGGTACATATCATATAATCTCTTCGCCTAATGAAACACTTACCCGCTCATAAAGAAGAACATTTTTTTATTAAGATCAAAATTCCAGCTGTAAAAAAGTAAAAGCTCTCCATTTTATCGAATGGGGAGCTTTTTTATCTCGATATATGTGATATACCTCTGCACATTTAAATACTATGCTGGAAAATCTTCATCTTGAAAATAGCGTTCTGTTAGTATTTTTAAATGATGAAGCTCATGTCCTGCAACAATAAATGCCAGTGCCCGGACGGTTACCGAAAAGCCATTTGCATTGCCCCAATTAGTCCAGACATCATTTCGTAAGTTTTTGAGCAATTGTAAAGTAGCATTTCGGACTAAAGTATAATCTTCTAGCAATGTATGGAGAGAATACGTATCAAACATAGCTTCTTTGACAAAGTCTTCTTCATTGTGACCAGGTAAGTTTGTCTTTTCGCCACGTGCTATGCAAAAAATACGATAAGCCATATATCGCTCTGTGTCCGCTAAATGTCCTATTACCTCTTTTATACTCCATTTTTCAGGACCATAACGAAAACTTGCTTGTTCTTCTGTTAAATTTCTCAGTCGCTTCAATAAATCCTCTCTCTGCGTTTCTAAATTATCCATGATAGTACCTTCTGGTACCATTGATACATAAGTTACATAGTAGTCAGCATATTCATTTGATTCTGGTCTGTTCACTTAGTACTCCCCACTTTCTCGTCTAGATTAATTATCTTCATTATAATCGTTTTCTAACAATAAAAAAAGTAAATGCAAAGTGTTATACCATGCATTTACTTATCATAATGAAATGGACATTTCGATAATGTCTGATTATCATCCCGTAAAAAATACTGTTTCCACTCAAAGTTGTCATCTGCTCCATACGGTTTTAACTCAGGATGAATCGGGAGCGAATCATAAGTTTTTATTCTATTTCTTACTTGCTTTATTATCTTCTCTGCGTGTTTCGATTCGTTAAAATGTTGAAAAACCCATCTCGGGGTAATAGCTAGTATCAATGTGGGAAAAGATCTACTATTTCGTTTAAGATGGGAAGGGGTTGCACAATACATAAAATACCTTTCACCATGAAAACTAAACTCCCACATGTGGTGATGTGGGTCTGTCGGAATCTCAAGTGGCCATTCATCAGTGTCAAAAACCTTCAGATTACTAAGCTGCTCCCAAAATAACTGTTCATATTGTTCAACCGAGTATGTTTTCTTCATTTCCTCTGGTATTTTATAAAATATGATCAGTGAAGTGTACTCGCCAAATCCTCTTGAGTGCTCTGAATAAATACCTAACAATTCTGCAAGCTCTTGAATCGTTTCTTCTTCTGTTGGATCTCCCACAAACCCAAAACGCAGCTGATTTAAAGAGTAGCCAATCGTTGCCGGAATGCAGGGAAAGGGGTGTTCTTTATTTGACATTTTTTCTTTAAAATGTTCAAGGACTTTTTTTTTCCAGGGATCAAGCAGTTTCCGCTTCGTTATATCTTTGTTGTACAATTTGTTCAAAATAATCACCTCACGCCCTCTTACATCTTATTCACCGAAACAATATTCGGGTAAATGTCTTAGTAAAATGGGCTTTAGCGGAGGTGATATCTAACTCTTCTATTTTCATATTCCTTGGTTTAAAAGAAGTCTGTTACTACGCAAATTTAAGTTTGGCTAATAAAAATTAAAGTGATAATCATATCTATGGCTTACCCATTCCTCTTAAATGAATGCACCTTAAAGTGGTGGATTTTTTATACCTAAATGGATCCAGTCTTCTTTCGGTGGACCGTAAACCCCATAAGGTTTTATTCCTGCTTGACGCAAAAGAACTGTAACTTGCCCACGATGATGAACAATGTGTTTGATTAGTCCCATTAAAATTTGAGCATTTGTTTCTTCTCTTCCAAATGCATTTTGCACTTTCTCCAAAGATTCTTCTGTCCATTGTTGTTCGATGGCTTTAGATGCAGAAGAACTTACGTTATTAAAAGTTTCAACAATTTCTTTTGCTGAGGTTGGGATTCTCTCTGCATTTTCTACCTTGTCTATCTCTAATCCAAAATCAGCTAAATATTCTGGAATACTTGTTGTAAAGTGCCATGCAATCCTCCCTAAAGTACGACCTTGTGGATAAACTTGTTGTTGTAATGAATCATCGGTCAGGCCATCCAAAACTTTTTGAGTAAGCATTGCTTCCCTTTTCCATTCTTTAATAAAGTCTGCAATTGTCACATCCATGTGTAATACCTCCATAATCAATATTCACATCATTTATATTATAAATAAATTACAGAACACTTGTTCTTGTTTTTCAAGTATTTTCCTTTCATTCTTTTCTAATAATAGATGCTCATGAACAGGACATCATGTAGGTAAAAGATGACTTCACGTAACCCGCTAGATATTTTCACTATAATTTCGTAACGGGGTAATAATCTGTTAATTTGTTTTCTAAAAACATTTAAGAATTAGTTAAGAATTGCCTAATAAGAAATTAAGATTCAGTAAATATAATAGATTCAGCATCATGAAACATTTGATTCTAAGAACTATTTTATATGGAAGGAGTTTTAAATTATGCTGAAAAAGATTGCATTTATAGCTGTACTTGCACACCTATGGATTCAATGGATTATGTTGGGAAGTATTTTACTGGATACATTCATGGTCTATCCGAATATCTTTCATAACATTCCGGAATCATTGGAAGTAAGTATGGAATTCATGGCTGTAGCAAGTCCGCACACTTATTTCCCACCTATAGGTATGGCTAGTATTTCCACTGGGATGTTAGCTGTTATCTTGTCATGGAAGGTTAAACCAGCGCGTTATTGGATATTGTTAAGTATGCTCATGATTGTTTTGGAAGGGGCGACATCCATGATTTTTGAATGGCCGCGTAACGAAATCATGTTTATAGAAGGAACAGCGGTTCATTCTGTTGAATTCCTTGTCCAAACAGCGCGAGAATTCCTAATTATTCACGGATTCCGTGTAGCCTATAATATTATTGGATCTATGTTAATGTTTATTGGCTTTTTGAAGTATTACAAAACAGCAATTATAAATGGTTACTAATTTTAAAAAACAGTTGAAATGAACATGAATCCTTACATTCAAATTTAACCAGCTCGTTGTTGTAATACGTGAATTATACATTTTAAATGAAAAGAATAGAAGAAAACGGAAATGCATAAAAAAACACATTAGTAAAGTAAAACTTACACTATGTGTTTTTTTAAATTATAACCCTCTTTTTAATGAAATAACTCGGTACATGAGAGATGTATCTCTACCGATTTTATCTCTTCGATGGATATATGGTTGCAACCTCTTCATGAATAACTCATCACAGTACTTATTTGATCCATGTCTTCGGTAACAATCGTCATCTTTCATGCATAGAACATCTAGTGTATTTAATGGGGAACCGGGTCCGCTACAGCCTGGACCACAATATCGATAACCGGGTAAACACGGCATTTGGTTACTCCCCATTTGAATTGTTGTCTGTTGAGGATTTATTTGGATAACCTGTATATGATTTTACAAAAAATCGTTATCATATTACACAGCAGAAAAACCCAGATCTCTACAAAAGTAAAAAGAGATCTGGGGCAATTTATTAGTTTTCCACCTCAACATTTCAGGCGATAAATTCCTTTAACAATTATTTAATAGCTTTTATATTAAATAAAATTCATTTGAATATACTTATTGATTAACCAAGCTTTCATTAAATTCTTTTAATACTTCCGTACCACCAGTTTCTATCCACTTCTCAATAGCTGCCTCAAATCCCGCTTCATCAATATCTCCTAGCATATATTGATAGGTGGCGTCATCTATTATCTGACCTAAGTGTCCCGCATTTTCTGTGTAAGTTTCAGATTCTAAGTTAACTGTTGGATCCTGAATTAAGTAATTTTCATTATCTTTTTCCATTTCGAGCGCTTTAATTGCTATTTCATAGTCGTTATATGATTCGTATTTTCCGCTTGTTTCGGGTTCACCAACTTCGAATATTTTATATGGCCTTACCTCTGCATCATATTTATCCTGGTCCATTATTTGTGCCTGACCATCTATTAACTCATAATGTACACCTTCTTCGCCCCACAATGCTAAATTTGATACCTCAGGGGTCATAAGATAATCATAAAATTTAAGTATATTCTTCAATTCTTCTTCTGTTTCTACTGCTGATTTTGGAAATAAAAATAAACTACCATAACCAGGAATAGACCAAATACCATACTCACCATCAGGACCTTCAACATAATTTTGAACATCATATTCTACATCAGGATTAATCTTTACTGCATCGTCATACATAGCCTTAACGTCAGACATTGAACCTACATAGAGTCCGGCAGTTCCGTTTTTAAACATCTCTGTTTGATCGTCTTTACTAGTTACCGGAAAATCTTGATTCATGAAACCATTCCCGTGTAATTCTCTTATAAAATTCATTGCATCCATATACTCCGGGAACATGAACTGTGGCAAGATTTCCCCATCCTGCTCTCCCCAATAGTTAGGCGTACCAAACCAAGATGCAATGGTTTTAAATGATCCATATATTAGATCATTTCGATCCGTCAAACCAATCGTATCATCTTGTCCACTATTATTAGGATCATCTTCAGTAAATGCTCTAGCCATTTCAAAAAATTCATCAGTTGTTGTTGGTGCGGAAAGTCCTAAGTTATCCGCCCAATCTTTCCGATAAATAACACCTGATCTAGATAAAGGACGCCCTTGATATAAACCGTAAACCTTGCCGTCTATTTTCGAATTTTCTATTATTTCATCTTTTAATTTACTTAAATTCTCGTATTCCTCGAGATATGGACCAATCTCCCAAAATTGTCCATCACGAATTGCATCTTTAAATTGATCCAATTGTTGAAATCCAACTGCTACTACATCAGAAAGAGAGTTTGTTGCAAAAGCAGTATTTAATCTTTCGTTATAATTGTTATCAGGGATCCATTCTATTTCTAGATTAAATCCAGTTGCATCTTCAACTTTTGATAAAATGTTTTCATTAGGTACATTAGGTGTTAACAGATTTGTCATAAAATGAATGGTGGTTTCTTCGCCCCCTTCGTCGTTTTTGTTCTCCTCTTCATTTAAAGCGCTGTCATTATTGTTACAAGCAACTAATATTATTAAGACTAAACAAATAACACCCAAAAATTTCACCAGTAAATTATCTTTAATAATTTTCATTTGCTTTTGTCACCCTTTCATTAAAAATACTCTTCACACTTCAGGTTTGTTATAAAGAGATTTTTATTACCTCCCTTCTTTATCTTATAGGAGAATTTAATTTTCCAAGGCCATTTCTCATTTAATGATTAACTTTGTGTTTGAATACAAATCCCTTCCCGACTACTCTATTATTTTTCCAACGTTAATTCGTAGGTTTTATTATCTTCTGCATAAAATTCAAATAAATCATCCTCTACTTTTGTTAATATTTGATTATTTATACTAGCTTTTAAATTAGAATTTATTCTTACACGACATACTCCTGTTTGTGAGGCATAAATATTTACATATTTTATTTGGTGATTCTCCCACTTTATTTCTAATTCATAACCTCCCCTTGCTTTTAGCCCTTTAACATATCCATCCTTCCATGCATTTGGTAAGGAAGGTAATAGATTGATTTCTTTACTATGACTTTGAACAATCATTTCAGCTATTGCTGCAGTACCACCAAAATTACCATCAATTTGAAACGGTGGATGATTATCAAATAGATTTGGCAAAGTAGATATCTTTAACAGTTCCATCAAATTATCATAAGCGTCTTCACTTTTGTGTAATCGCGCCCACATGTTAATAATCCATGCTCTACTCCAACCAGTATGACCTCCTCCATGTTCAAGTCGTCTTTTCAATGTAGTTTCAGCTGCTTTTGCTAAAATTGGTGTGGTGATTGGAGATATTTGATTACTAGGATGAAGAGCAAATAAATGAGATATATGACGATGACCAGGCTCTGCTTCCTCATAATCTTCCAGCCATTCTTGAATTTGTCCGTATTTCCCCACCTTTATTTGAGGTAATTTTGACTTTAATTGAAGAAGATGTTCTCTAAACTCTTTATCTATCTCTAACAATTCACTTGCAGAGATACAGTTAGTAAATAGATTATAAATAATTTGACTATCCATAGATGGTGCTTCACACAAATTACCTTTCTCTCCATTTGGCAATAGATACGTATTCTCAGGAGATACAGAAGGTGTGGTGATCATTAACCCATCTTTATTTTCAACAAGGAAATCTACGAAAAATAAAGCCGCTTCTTTCATAATATCGTAAGCTTGTTTTAAAAATTCTATATCACTTGTATATTCATAGTGGTCCCATAGATGTAAACAAAGCCACGCAGCTCCTAATGGCCAATAACTAGCAGGTAAATAAATATCCTGTGGAGCAGTATCCCCCCAGATATCTGTATTATGATGAGCAGTAAAGCCACGGCAGTTATACATTTTTTTTGCCGTTATTCTACCAGACTCTCTCATTTTATCTATGTGTTTAAGTAATGGAAGGTGGCATTCGGATAAATTACAGGATTCAGCTGGCCAGTAATTCATTTGTGCATTTATGTTTATCGTATATTTACTATCCCAAGGTGGAAGCATTCTGTCATTCCATATTCCTTGCAACGTAGCTGGTAATGAATTTGGCCTGCTAGAAGATATCATTAAATAGCGTCCGAAATGAAAATAAGTATTTATTAAATCAATATCTGCTTTTCCATGTTGTAATAGAGCTAAGCGCTCGTTTGTTGGTAAAACTGATTTAATCTGGTTTTTATCCGATAGTTCCATTTCCACACGATTAA
Source organism: Gracilibacillus salitolerans (assembly GCF_009650095.1). Classification (GTDB taxonomy): domain Bacteria; phylum Bacillota; class Bacilli; order Bacillales; family Amphibacillaceae; genus Gracilibacillus; species Gracilibacillus salitolerans. Next base: position 3,491,525 of record NZ_CP045915.1, read on the forward strand.
ATAGTGCCTGATAGTCTTTTATATGGTCTTCCTTTAAATCCTCATAACCTTTCTCTTCTGCGTCGGCTAATGATTTTAAACATTGTTTCTCTGGCTCTTGAAATCGATAAGTAGTTGCAGCAGTCAGAAAGATAGTTACTGCACTTGCATTAGTTACACATATACGATTACCCAGTGTCTTCACCTCTCCATTCTCAGCAACCGCTTTCAATGCACAAGAAAAAGCAATACCATCTTTTCCACCTGTTTCACCTCGCATGATAACACTATCGTTAGAAATTTGTTCTGTAGTATCCAGATTTCTACAATTTCCCCTATCTAGACTAGCCTTAAATGTAATCGAGTTTTCTTCGGAAGCAGACAATCTCATAACCATTACTTGGTCCGGATAACTCATAAATACTTCTCTTTGATATTTAATATTATTTGATAGAAAGGTCGATTTTACAACTGCTGTTTGCAAATCTAGCTCTCTATAATAATCCGTATAGCCATTAACATCATTAAAATCCATACTAATCTCCCCTAATGGTTCATAATGACGTTGCGACTTTGGAATACCCGAGAAACATAATTTTGCTAATTCTTCCGATTCTTTTAATTTTCCTTCTGACAGTAAATTTCTAATTGTTGATAAATTAGATAGCGCGTCTGGATTTATCCTGTCTCGCGGGCCACCATACCAAATAGAATCTTCATTTAATTGTATTTTTTCATTTGATACTTGACCAAAAACCATTCCACCTAACCGCCCATTTCCAATTGGCAGTGCCTCATTCCATTCTTCTGCAGGTTCTTTATACCATAATTTTTTATTTGATTTCCCCATTCTTCACACCTCACTTAAATAATATATTAGTGTTACTAATAGCTGTTTTATTAAAGCCCAGACCTTCAAAAAAGAGGCCTGGGAGTGTTACTTAACTCGTTGTTTCTTGCCATGCAGCGTTATATTCTTTTATGATTTCATTTCCTCCTTGAGAGAGCCAATCCTCAACAGCTGCTTCAAATTCCTCTTTGTCAATTTGTCCTAATATATATTGATAGGTAGCATCTGTTATGATTTGTTGTAAACGTGTACTATCCTGTACAAAAGTTTTTGAATATAATGGTTCAGTTGGGTTCACGATCAGATAATTCTCATTATCTTTGATTAACTCTTCTGATTTCACTTTCACTTCATACTCCATCAATGATTCATAACTTCCTCTTGTCTCTTCTTCTCCAATTAAAAGTGCATTATATGGCTTTACTTCACGTTCAAATAATGCATCATCTACTAGCTTGGCCTTACCATCAACTATTTCATAGTGTTCACCTTCAAAACCCCAATTTGCTATATTTGCCACTTCCGAAGTCATCATTTTATCGAAAAATGCTAAGATATTCTTTAATTCTTCTTCCGATTCAACTGAGCTCTTAGGAAACATCATGACACTTCCATAACCCGGTAAAGACCACACACCAAATTCACCATCTGGACCTTCTACATAGTTATTCACATCATATTCCAGCTCAGGATTAATAGCGATAGCATCATTATATAAACTCCCTACATCACCCATTGCTCCAACGTATATACCTGCAGTACCGTTTTTAAACATTTCTTGTTGATCCGTTTTACTTGTGACAGGAAAATCTTGATTGACATAGCCTTTGCTGTGCATCTCCTTGAGGTAATCCATCGTTTGCATATACTCATCAAACATAAACTCAGGTAATAGCTGGCCGTTATTTTGTCCCCAGTAATTAGGTGTTCCAAACCATGAAGATACCGTTTTAAATGCACCGTAAATAAGGTCACCTCTATCAGCAAGTCCCATCGTATCATCTTCACCGTTTCCATCTGGATCATCTTCTGTAAAGGCGCGAGCCATTTCCATAAATTCTTCTGTTGAAGTAGGGGCATCAATACCTAAATTATCAGCCCAATCTTTACGATAGATATATCCTTGACGTGATAACGGTATTCCTGTGTACAAACCATAAACTTTCCCGTTTATTAAAGTATTCTCTATTACATTCTCTTTCAATTTTGACAAATTCTCATATTCTTCGATATATGGGCCTACTTCCCAAAATCGATCATCCTCGATAGCATCTCGAAATTGATTTATCTCCTGAGAACCGACATTAATTACATCTGGCAGTGAATTCGTTGCAAATGCTGAATTCAATCGATCATAGTAGTTGCTAGCTGGAATCCATTGAATGTCAATATTTGTGTTGGTTAATTCTTCAATCTTATTTTGTACCCTCTCTTCCGGCACTTCTGATGTATGAAGACCTACTATCATAGAAAATTCAAAAGGTTCATCAGATTGAGAGCCATCATTATTACTACTCTCTGAATTGTTTTCACTACAAGCGATTGTCACTAAAAACATCAAAGTTGTAAGCATCAATAGCATAACTCTTTCTTTCCAACTATTCACATATATCTCCCCTATTATTATTTTTAATATTATAAAAAAAGAATGAAATTAAATAATATCCTCTTTCCTACCTATTCTGATTAATAAACAAACTTAAGGTACTTTCCCTTGTTCTATTTTGTTGGACTCAACTACAAAACTCTCTTCAAAAAATTAGAAGCATCTAAGTTGGGCTATCGTATGCAATGATAAGACACAAATCTCATTTTATTGTTCTAATTAATTCCGGCAAATCCCTATTAGACAGGGAGCCATAGAGAGCCGTCTTCTATATAAGTATTATTTATAAAAAACACCTGATTGGTATTGCCCACATTAACCCTCCCTCTCTGTATTACATCTTCAAAGTTAAATCAAATTTCTTTCTTATAAATCTCTGTGACTCAGCAATTCACCTCTCTTTTGTCAATGTTCATTATACGTTTAATATTAGTAAACCCCTGTTAAATTGTATATAATCACTTTTACATTGAAAGAAAACGCTTACCGGTGATGGTTAGTAATTTTTTTTGTTTTAAGATAATCATTTTCACTTATTAATTTTGTATCTTTAATGATGATTATTTCCAACGCTATTTTCAATAAAACCCCTGTCAATATAGTGCTCCTTTGCCTTATATAATGATTATTGCAATGGTATCTTCAGAGAGAGACAATTAAAGTATTACTATTCCTTCATTTTTCATATTTTCTTGAATCGATAATATATTAATATCTAAGCCGGTGATTTTTAACAAAAAAAATAAAATGATTTGTTTCAATTTGAATGACTAATTAAATACTTTTCGCTATCTGAGAAAATGATGACTATCTATTTACGATTCTGTTTTTAACGTGTATTCTGATATTATGAAAGCGTTTAAATAATTCCTCTCATTCTTCGCCTGTTTTAAAACAAGCTTAAATCTAGATACAAACAACATTCATTTTTAATACTTTAAATAATCGATTAAAAGATCCAAGGGGAGTTATATATGAAAAATTCAAAAAAAAAGCACTATTATAAGCTAGTTGCTTTTTTTATATTACTAAGCTGTTTACCTGTAATGTTGACTGGAAGTCTTTCTTATTCACAATCTTCCAAAGCAGTTGTGGATTTTTCTAATGATGAAAAAAAACAAAACCTTTATCAAATACAAACAAATGTTGAACAAGTATTAAAGTATGTTGATTTATCTGCTACATATTTTATTAATTCTAGTAATGCTCAACAATTGCTATTCGAAGATATATCTCCCGATTTATACACTGATTTTCGCTGGCTAAAAAGTGAGTTAGTACAATTGCAAAATATTGAGTACGGAATTGAAGATATCGTATTTGCAAATTTAGACAATAAATGGCTTATCAATAATGAAGGTTTCTTTCAATTAGATGAAAACACTTCTAACCAAATAAACTCTCATTATCTACAAAAATCAGGGAAAACACATTGGCTTATTGAAGAAAAAGACCAAATCAGACTTCCTAATGCCACAATAGGTAATTGTTCAAAATATATTTACCTAGTAAAAGAGCTACCATTATTATCTACGAGGTCAACTAGCATTATTGCCATATTCATTCCGGCTTGTGAACTTACTAAGATAATGTCTAAAAGTAACAACAATGAATCTTTTCTCATTCTGGATGAATATAATCAAGTAATTGCACACAGTAATGCAGAATATACGGAAGATATTTCTTCAGTTTCTTCTTCCTTATTCAGTAATATAGAAAATAACGATGCTGAAGGCCAATTAAATTTATCTATTGAAGATACTACTTATAAAGTTACTTATGATTCATCTTCATATAATAATTGGACTTATATTTCCTTTGTTAAAATAAGCGACTTACATAAAAAATCGAGTTCGGTTGGCTTATTAATTATTATCATTGTTTGCATCTTGCTAATAGTATCTATTATTTTATCGGTTATCGGCAGTAACTTCCTATATAAACCTATAAAAAAAATAAACATTGCTATTTTTGGGAGTTTAGACAAAAGTCAACAAACGGTCAATCAAACAAGTGAATTTGAATTTATTGAAACACATATCGAAAATTTACTGGATAAAAACAAAAAATTAAAACAAAGAATGCAAAATCAAATAATACAACTCAAGCAATTATTTATGATTCGACTATTACACGGAAGAATTGATGAAAATGAAATTCAACTCAAACTTCAATCATACCATTATCCTCAAAATTGGAATTGGTTGACGGTTTTTTCCATAAAAATTGATGTAACTGAAGATAATAATTTTAATGAAAATGATCAAGAACTGATTTTATTTGCTATCAATAATTTAATTAATGATATCATTCCAAACAAAAATAGATTAACACCTATAGTTCTGAATAACACCCAAACTACTGTCATTATTACAGAAAGCACAAGTGAACCATCATATACTCGAAACATTAATAAAAACGCAGAGTTGATACAAAAAAAAATTAAAGATCTGTTACACGTAAGTATAAGTATTGGTATAAGTAATAGATTTAAAAACTTACATGAAGCAGAGAACGCATTTAATGAAAGTATGGAAGCTCTAAAATATCGTTTAAAAATGGGGAACTCCTCAGTAATCTATTATAAGAACTTGAATCACAATTATTCAAACCTAGCTCCTTACCCAATAGCAATAATTAACAAATTATTTGATTTTATAAAAATAAGCGATTATAAAAATGCTAATATGGAGGCTCTACTATTTTTTGAATATATTGAACGCAATGAAATCAAGCACCAACAGCTCAATATTATTCTTTCGCGTTTTTTATTTGAACTATTTGAATTGAAAGAATCATTGGGAGTTCAGTTTGAAGATTTCGACTCCATTGATATGATAAGGCAGCATCATAGCTTAAAGTCATTTGATGAACTAAAAAATTGGATACTATATAATGTGATTCAGTCTTTAATCATTAAACTTGATGCAAAAAATGAAAGTAAAAACAAAAAAATATCCTATAAAATAATAAGGATGATCCATGAGAATTATAACCAAAATATTTCATTAGAGTTTGTTTCGTCTAGGCTACACTATAACCCTAATTACCTAAGTAATATATTCCAAAAGGAAATAGGCTATACTTTTACTGAGTACCTTTTAGAATATCGGATAAATAAAGCAAAACACTGGTTAACAACTACTAATATGTCAGTAAAAAGTATAGCAACAGAATTACAATATAAGAACTCACAAAACTTTATTCGATCATTTAGAAAAATGGAAGGAATTACTCCAGGAAAGTATCGTTCTAATTTCGAAAGGAAAGAGGAAGGATTACTATAATAGAGTGACCCAATAATATGAAACAGGAAAAAACACCCCAAGAATCGTATGAATTTTTTGGAAAAAAGAAGATTTGTAATAGCAGAAGGCAGATAAAATGAAGTGTAGGCTTTTAGTTCGAAGGGAGGATGTCTTCCTCCCTCCTTCCATCTTAATTAGTTTTTTATTTATTCACTCTACAACGGATTACCTCGTGAAGGTGATTTACCTCTTCCTCTTTTTTGCTCATCAGGCATTTTTTCATCCGGATTTGTAGGAGCATAATTAGGTTTTTCTTTTTTGCGTTGTTTGGACATGTAATTCCCTCCATGATGATAAATAGGCTACTATTATGGTAGCCTGAATTTGCCGATTTATTCTTAATTATCCTTTAATTATGTAGGCCCTTATTTTCACCGAACTTAATTATTCGAATATAAATAAGAATAAATAATGTAAGCAGTGTGAATTTTTGAAAATATATTAATACTTTTTTGATTAAGTGAGGCTTGCCTCAGTTGGGGTCTTACGGACGGTTAGCTTCGTTATAAAAGTTAAGCGCACCTTGTTCGAAAAGGAGTTTAAGAATGAATACCTATGAAAAGAATTATTGGACGGTTTACCTTGACTTTCTTGATGACTTTGCAGAATTAGAATACAAAGGGTACCCATTAGTTTATCTTCTCCACTATGGAAGTTTAATCAGAGAAAACAAGGAATTGATCGAGGCATTACATGATCCTGCATATACTATATCTCTTAAAAATACATTAAACGACTTATCTGACATTCAGCAAACATTCAGTAAGAAGAAAGCAACGATACAAAGACCTTTTAAGAAAAATAAGAA